>CBRAFO010000024.1:0-39046 GCA_967755175.1 uncultured Opitutaceae bacterium
CGGCGCTCCCTGGGGGGGTGGTGTCGCCGCTCCCCCTGTGGGGGGGTGGGGGGGGGGGCTTGGGGGGGGGGGGGCGCGGCGCCCCCCCGCCCCGCGGCTCACCCGGAGGGTTCGCCCTACCACTCAATTAATCGCGGATACGGAAGCGCCCCTTCGTCACAACTGGCGTCGTGGATGTGTTATCATCACTCGGCGTCAACGAAGCGCGCGTTCCTCTCTCGGCTAGAGCCGCGGGCGCGACCGGTTGCTGATGAACCACCGGTTGCTGACGCACCACCTGTTGTTCACGAACCAACGGAACGCTGCGGTCAGGGCGCGTGAGCGCCGCCGGCCTTGGCTCCGAGTTGCGGGTTGAACGAGCGGGGACAGGGTCCTGCGACGTCACCACCGGCTTCGGCTGCGCTTGAATGAACACGCGTGAGCGAGGGATGACCGGTGTCATCTCCGCCTCCGTCGTCATCTCCGGCGCGGTGCGCGTGTGCAGGCGGTGTAACTCCGCTCCGAGTTGTTCGTTGCTGAGGTGGGTCGTGGTGGTGGTCTCGGTCTCCGGAGCACGGCGATTCGTGGTTTGCGGATCGATCGAACTCGGGCGACGCGGCCACGTCGTTTTCGGTTTCTCGGAAACCTGCGGATCGACGACGGGTTGGTGAGGCGACTCACTATCACGTGCGGTGAAGCGAGCGGACCTGTCCTGAACCGGTTCAAGCCGCGGACTGCGTTGCACAAACGTATTCGCCGCAGGCTGCACGATCCGGTGATCGGGCCGGTTTCTGAATTCACGACGCACCGTCTGCACGGACACCAAGGATGGTCTCCAGGGTTGGCAATAGGTCGTGATATGACGCGGGTAGGACCAAGTCGGATACTGGTGCCAGATGACCGTGCGGTAAGGGCGGTCGATCACGACGATGGTGTTAACGTGCCAGTTGCAGGAGTAGGAGAGCCAGTATCCCGCCGGGTAACCCACACTGAAGGTCACCTGCGGGCCGAGGTCCGGGCACGGACGATAAGCCCACATCGGATCATAGACGGGCACGTAGATGACCTCTCGCTGAGCGGGCAGGATGCGGATGGCCTCGTCCTCCACCACGACGTGTTGTTGGGGAGATTCCTTGAGGTTGCCGGCGGCGATGGCGGCGGCGCGCAGGCGTTGGGTGGCGGTCAACAAGGCGGCGGGTTGCGACACAAAGGCCGCTCCCACCTGCTGCGTCCACGTGAGGTTTTGGTCCATCCACTTCAGGACGTCGGGGTAGCGGGCCAGCGCCTTCACGCTGTCATCCCACGTTTGGCTTTCGATGGCCGCCGGGTCACCGCCCGAATTCAGATAACGGGCCGCCATGACGATGTCGGTCGGGAAGGTCGCCGCAGGCAGGATGATCGCGACCAGCGGATCCGGATAAAGCGCGATGGGTGCGAGCAACGCGTCGATTTGTTCAGGCGTGAGCTGTTCCGTCTGAGCTGTGTTGGGTTGAGCCACGCTGGTTGGCGTCACGTTAGTTGGCGCCACGTTGGTTGGCACCGCAGTGGGGGGCAGGACTGGAGCCGGGGCCTCGCCCTGAAGCGAGCCGATCGTAAGGCCGCCCACAGCAATCAGGAAACTGACCGGGTAATGCTTCATGGAAGTTACGGTAAGCATACTGAGACTGGGCCAAGGGGCAAATGTGCCGCCTTTCCGAAGCGCGTGGCTGACAACGACGCTGGGCGGGCATCGATCTCGGGGGAGCTAAGTCGTTGGATACGCCTCGTCTGAGGCAGATTAAACCGCGGTCTATCGGCTGTAACGGAGCGATGAGCGTCCGTAAGCGACCGGTTTGGGTCCGTAATCGGCCCATTTGTGCCCCAAACCGACGCGATACGGACCGAAATATGTCAGATATGGGCTAAGATACGCCAGATATAGGCCGAAATACGTCAGATACGGGCCTAATCACGCCAGATATGGGCCCAAGACGACGCGATATGGACCCAAACGCTCCAGATATGGAGCCAAGCACGTCAGATATAGAGCCAAACTCACGCGATATGGACCCAAGCATCTCGGATATGAACGTGGCCACCGTGCTATTTGAAGCACTCCTAGCTCGCCGGCGCACTCAGCTTACGCGTCGTCTCCACCAACGCAGAGGCGAGGGCGCGCACCGATTTTTGAGTGCGGACATCGGTCAGAATGCCGCTCGCATCGAACGCCTTGTCGGCATGCGGGAGGCTCGTCTGGCCGGGCACGACATGGCAGCCGAGGTGAAGCAGAAGCTGTTGCGCCAACTTCAATGAACGCACGCCGCCAAACGCGCCCGGCGATGCCGAAACCACGGCGGCGACTTTATCGGTAAACGGGTTGTCCTCTCCGCGCGTGCACCAATCGAGGGTGTTCTTCAGGAGCGGCGTGATCATCGAATTGTATTCGGGCGATGCGATGAGCAACGCGTGATGACTGCCGATCAGCTCGATTAACTTGGCCGCGTTGGCGGGCAGGCCCTCGGTGTCTTCGAGGTCGCCGTGATAAAGCGGCAGCACGTAGTCGTTGAGGTCGAGCAGGGTGACTTCGCCGCCTGCTTCGCGCACGGCGGCAACCGTCACCGCGAGGAGTTTTCTGTTCAACGATTCACGACGGGCGCTGCCGGAGAAAGCGAGGATACGCGGGGTGAGTGGCATGGGCGCAGTCAACACCGCCTCGCCGCTCCCGGCAAGCGGCTGACGAGTAATGGACGAGCCGGGGTAGTGCTGCTCGGTCGGGGTAGCACCATCCCCCGGGCAAAAGTAGGTTTCCGCAAAATTGCCGGACGTTGCGCTTAAGTTTCCGCTCACCTCGTTATGGTCACTCTAGCTACACGGACTCAGACGTCTTCGATCCTCTTTGTTGAGGGCGAGCGGAACCGCGATTGGGCTTTTGAGGCGATGCTCAGGGCCGCCGGCTATGGCATTTATCCGGTGAGCAGCGGTGAAGCTGCGCTGGAGGAATATGCGGCCCGTCAGCCCGACTTGGTGCTGCTGGATGTGTGGCTGCCCGGTATCGACGGCGTCGAGACGTGCCGCCGGTTGCGCGTTCGGCACGGCGAGGGGTGCGCGCCTATCATGTTCATGAATGGCGGATCGGAGCTAGCGGATGACCCTAGGGGCTTTCCTCCCGGAACGATCGATTTTCTGCCCGAACCCTTTGTTTCCCCGGAAGCGTTGGTGCACATCCGCGCCCACCTGGAGGGGCGGCGCTATGCGATTCATCAACGGGAGCTGGTGGCCGCGCTCAGTGCGGTGATTGCGGAGAAGGACAAACAGTTCAGTATGTGCACGCACGACCTGCGCGGACCGCTTTCTTCCGTGTGCGGTATCGCCGAGTTTCTTCTCGATCCCTCCCTCGGTCCGCTCAACACCGAGCAAACCGAGCTCGTTGATTCCATTCGAGAGGCGAGCCAGAGCATGCTGAAACTCGTTAACCAGCTCTTTGATATTTCCATCGTGGAAGCGGGGCGGATGCAGTTTGAACTCGTCCCGGCTTCGTTGCGCGACTGCGCCAAACGCGCCGTCTTTCTGGCGTCCGTGGTCGCCGTCCGCAAAGGCATCCGCATCGTGCTGGAACCTCCGACTTCCGCCGAGCCTGTGCTCATGATGGACGCCACTCGCATTCGCGAGGTGGTGGACAACCTCTTGAGCAACGCGGTCAAATATTCTCCGACGGGTTCCTGTATCCACGTATCCATCGAGTCACTGCCCGCCGACGCAGAGTCTGTCTGCGGTGTGCGCTTCTCTGTGCGTGATCAGGGGCCGGGAGTTCCCGCACTCGAGCGCAACCTGCTCTTCCGTGATTTCAGCCGGTTGTCCGCGCGTCCGACCGCAGGCGAAAAAAGCACGGGCCTGGGCCTCGCCATCTGCCGTAAAATTATCGACCTTCACGGTGGATCGATCGATGTGGTTAACCACCCCGAAGGCGGCTGTGTCTTCAGCTTTGTCCTCCCGGTTTCACCCTGCAACTAACGGCGCTTCCCGCGAAATGATACTCTGAAACCGCTTGGCACCCGACGCGTCTCAGGGAGCATGCGTAATCGTTGGCGAGGCGGGCTGTTGATTCTGGCGACTTGGCTGTGCGTCGGACACGCACTTTGGGCCGAAGGTCTTGAGGTCCGCACCTGGGTGGTCGATGGCGTGACGCGTGAGGCGCTGGTCAGCATCCCGGCGGACGTCGGTCGGGGCGGGGCAGGGGTGCCGCTGGTCTTTGCTTTTCACGGCCACGGAGGTTCGATGCGACAGGCGGCGCACAGCTTTCCCCTTCATGAGCTTTGGCCGGAGGCAATCGTGGTTTACCCACAAGGGTTGCCCACTCCGAGTCCGCTGGTTGATCGCGAGGGGAAGATGGCCGGTTGGCAGATTCTTGCCGGTGACCAAGGTGACCGTGATCTGAAGTTTTTCGACGCGATGCTCGCCGGCTTGCGCGCGCAATATCCCATCAACGCGAAACGCATCTACGCCACGGGGCACTCGAACGGCGGCCTGTTCACCTATCTGCTCTGGGCGGAACGTGGCGAAGTGTTCGCCGCCTTCGCACCTTCGTCGGCGCTTTTGGCGCGGGGCTTTGAGAAGTTCCAGCCCAAGCCCGTGCTCCATATCGGCAGTCCGCAGGACCCGCTGGTCAAATTCGAATGGCAGGCGCGGATGATCGACTACGTGCTCAAGCTCAACGGCTGCGGTCCGCGCCGGCCCGATGCCACCGGCTACACGGTCTATCCTTCCACCAAGGGTGCCGAGGTCGCGACCTACCTGCACGCGGGCGGACACCGTTTTCCGGAAGCCGCGCCGGCGCTCATCGTGAAGTTTTTCCAAGCGCATTCGCTCCCCTGAGGTTTGGTTCGGAGGAGGCGCTAGGATTTATACGCGAGGACTCGGCCTGCTGCGTTTTCCCGGCGTGGGTCGGATGGCACGATTCGTCGGAAGGAGGCACGTTGGGGCGCGGATTATTAATCCCAACTCGTCTCCCTTCGCCATGGCCTCTCCCGACGATAAAAAGCCTTCCATGAAACCCGGTGCGCACTCCGGCGATCAGGCACCGCCCGCGGAAGCCGACCAAGTCGAGCGCGGACGGCACGCCAGCAAACCCACGGAGATTCCCTCTCCCGGCTGGTGGGACATCCTGCGGCGCACCTTTAAAAGATTGGGTGAGGACAACCTGTCCATCGTCGCCGCGGGCATCGCGTTCTATGCGTTCACCGCGATGGTGCCGGCGCTCGCCGCGACCATCGCCATCTACGCGTTGGTGGCCGATCCGGCCACCGTGACCGGACACATCGAGGCGCTGACGCAGGTGTTACCGCAAGAGGCCCGGCCGCTCTTGCACGACCAACTCATCCGGCTTGCCTCGAACACCCACGCCGCGGGTTGGAGCGCGGTGCTGGGCATCGGCGTCGCCCTGTTTGGAGCGATGAAGGCCATGACCGCGATCATCACCGGCCTGAACATCACCTACGGTGAAACCGAGCATCGCGGGCTGGTGAGACTCAACCTCACGGCCTTCGTGCTGACGCTGGCGGGCGTCCTGGGCGGACTGCTCGCGATTGCTCTCGTGGCGGTCATCCCCGCGTTGCTCCACTGGCTTGGCAGCGAGATTGTTCAAACCGTGTTCAACGTGCTGCGATGGCCGTTGCTCGCGGCACTCTTCATTTTCGCGCTGGCGGTGGCCTATCGCTATGCCGCCTGCCGCGACAAGCCGCGCTGGCATTGGGTGACGTGGGGTGCGGCAGTGGCCACGGTGTCGTGGCTGTTGGGATCGGCCGCCTTCTCGCTCTACGTGTCGAAATTCGGGAACTATCAAAACACCTACGGCTCCCTCGGCGCGGTGGTCGTCTTCCTCATCTGGATGGATCTTACCGCCTACGTGATTCTGCTCGGGGCGGAACTGGATTCGGAGATGGAGCGTCAGACGGTGAAGGATACGACCGTGGGTCCGGAGCAGCCCATGGGACAACGAGGTGCCCACGCCGCGGATACACTCGGCCCATCGCAACAAAAGAAGGCGGCGTAGCGCGCGAAGAGTGGACGGGTTCCCGGGTTGAGTTTTTCATCGCAAACCGACTCTTTATCCCAAGAGGAAAACCACCATGTCCACCCACACCATTCGTCTTCACCGCGTTCTCCGTTCGACTCCCGAAAAAGTTTACCGCGCATTCTTGGATGCCGATGCGCTGGCCCGCTGGCTCCCGCCTTACGGCTTCACGGGCAAGATGCACCAGTTCGACGGCAAGGTCGGCGGGACCTTTCGGATGTCGTTCACCAATTTTACCACGGGCAAAAGTCACTCGTTCGGCGGCGAGTATCTGGAGTTGGTTCCGCACGAACGCATCCGCTACACGGACAAGTTCGACGACCCGAACCTGCCGGGCGAAATCCAAGTGACGGTGACGCTAAAGAAGGTCCTGTGTGGCACCGATCTCACAGTCGTGCAGGAAGGCGTCCCAGCCGTCATCCCGGCGGAGATGTGTTACCTCGGCTGGCAGGAGTCGCTCACCCAACTGGCGCACTTGGTCGAGCCCGAGATCCCGGAGTGAGCGTCCGCTAGGCCGGAGCGGCGACGTCCCCGTCGCCGGGACTCGCCGCTCCGCCACTCTACCGTTCTGCGCTTACGTGGATGAGGCGGCGGCGGGTGCGGCTGGGGCCGGCGCTTTTGCAGAGAACGCTTGGACCGCGGCTTTAAGATCGGCGATTGTCTGGGCGAGCTCGTTGTCAGTGAGGACATCCACGGCGGAGCGGGCCTCAAGCGGGCCGAGGTTTGCGACCGTGTTGACCATCTTGCCCACGATCGAGATGCCGAGTTCGTTCATCGCCTGTTGATTGGCCACGGCGTTTTGCTGGGACAGGTTCGTGTTCGCGATGACGTTGGAATACGCGAGATTCGAGAGCATGGCAGACTGTTCGTTCAGGCTCTTCAATGGGGTGATGCCGGAGACGGGAACGGTTTCGGCTAAGGTCTGATTGAGGGGATCGGTTGAGGCCATGGTGGTCGGATTTGGTTGGGGGTGGGGGATTGCAGTGGGCTGAAGGGTTTTGAGCAGGGAAACCAGCTCTTGGATCATCTGCGGATCACGAGGTGTGTCGCTGGCGATCACGGAGACGCACTTCGATACAATGGCCAACATCACCTGGTTCATGGCCTGCTGCTGGCTGAGCAGCATTTGTTGTTGGAGGTTGTCGGTGAAAATCTGATTCGCGAGTGCGAGGTTGGCCAAGATCGCCGGCTGTTCGCCGATGGACTTGGCGTTGGAGATCGCGATCGATTGGACGATTTCGTTGGGCAGTGAAGAGGTATCGTTAGCCATGCGGGAAAACATGTCGCAAGAGGCTTGGCATTATCGAGGCCGCTTTTCTGGTGAGACCGAAAAAATGGACGGAAAGACTAGTCATTGCAGGCATGCCTTGCGGCTACACGATGCGGGCATGGCTTCCGCCCAGTTGACCCTTCAATCAGTCGAGTTTGCGCATCCGGGGATGACTGCGCCGCTGTTCAGCGATCTCACGGTGCAGTTTCCCCCGGGATGGACGGGCATCGTCGGTCCCAACGGCGCGGGCAAGACCACGCTCTTGAAAGTGGTCACGGGCGAACTCGCTGAGCAAAGCGGTTCGGTGCACCGGCAGGGACTGGCGCTGTATGTCGCGCAACGCACCGACGAGCCGCCCGAGTTCTTCGAGGACTTCATCTGGGCGCCCGATGCCACGGTGCTCAAGGCGCGCCTGCGGGTGAGCGAGGACTGGCCGGAACGTTGGTCCACGCTCAGTCACGGCGAACGCAAACGCGCGCAGATCGCCGTGGCGCTTTGGCGTGAGCCGGCCGTGCTGGCCTTGGACGAACCGAGCAACCACATCGACGCCGATGCGCGCCGCTTGCTGCTGCGGGCTTTGACGGAGTTTAACGGCATCGGGCTGCTGGTGAGCCACGACCGCGCGTTGCTCGATGAGCTTTGCACGCAGTGTTTGTTGATCGATCCGCCCGATGCCGTGCTGCGGCCGGGCGGCGCCACCGAGGCACTCGAACAACAGGACAACGAAGAGAAATCCGCCCGCCATGCCGACGACGTGCTGCGCCGCACCGAAACTCGTCTCCACGCGGAAGCGCAGCGGCGTCGGGTCGTGGCCGACCAAAAGGCCGCAGCCTCGCGCGGCTCCAAACAAATCAAAATCCCGGCCCACGACCACGACGGTCGCGCCCAGCGCAATCTCGCCAAGGTATCCGGCAAGGACGCCTATGCCGGGAAGATGGTCGCGCAGATGAACCAACGTGCGGGCAAGTTATCCACGCAACGCTCCGAGCTCACCGTGAAGAAGCGCTACGAAACCGGCATCTGGGTGGATGGCGCTTCCTACATGCCGAGAGATTTCCTGTTGCGGCTGCCTGCGGGCAGCCTGCCCTTGGGCGGCGGACGTCAGTTGCACTTCCCCGACCTGGAGATCGGTGGCACGGGCCGCATCGCGCTGACCGGTGCGAACGGGCTCGGTAAAAGCACGTTGATCCGACACCTGCTCGCCCACCTCCAGTTGTCGGCGGACAAGTGCGTGAGCGTTCCTCAAGAAATCTCGGCGGAAGATTCGCGCGCGTTGCTAGAGTCGATCAAACGCCTGCCGAATGATGAGCGCGGACGGGTGATGACCACGATCAGCCGGCTCGGCTCGCGTCCGGCGCGGTTGTTGGAGAGCGCGCTGCCGAGTCCGGGCGAAGTGCGCAAGCTGCTCCTCGCCATCGGCATCGTGCGAGGCCCACATCTCATCGTGATGGACGAGCCGACGAACCACATGGATCTACCGGGCATTCTCTGTCTGGAGGAGGCACTGGCGGATTGCCCGTGCGCGATGTTGTTGGTGAGTCACGACGAAGCGTTTCTCGAAAAGATCACCCAGATCGACTGGCACCTGACGCGAGAGGCCTCCGGCGACACGCGGCTGGAGATCACGGCGTAAGCGAGGGACCGGACTCTGCGGCGCGGACCACGGTTTAGTGCCGAATCAGACCCGCGTCGGGCGCGGCGAATTTATACTCCATCGGCTTGCCGTCGCGTCCTTCGTAAATCGAGCGAAGGACAAAGCTGCCGTCCGGCTTTCGATCGACGTGCAGATTTTCTCCGTCCTTGGCCCAGGGGTCGTGCGCTGCTTGCACCGGGTTTCCGGCTAGCTCCTGACTGCGCAACGTCACGGCCGCGTTGAGCATGGTCGCGGTGAGATCCGCCCCGTTGAGCTTTCGTGCGATACTGGAAAAGGTAGGCATCAGCGTAGCGAGCAAGGGGTCATCGGGCCGGTTGTTCTCGGCGCTGGCATCGAAGTGGGGTTGTTCAGCTCGAAGCAGGGAGTCGCCGAGCATTTTGTCGTAGTCGGATCCCAGCTGCTGGATATAGCCATCGAGTCCTCCGGGGTGGTTGCGGGCGCGTTGCAGGAGGTTGTTCATCAACTCGTCGGCAGCTCCTGGCCTTTCCGGCGCGAAGTCGACCGCCACGCCCATCATGCGCAGCAGGCGGTTGGCCGCCGGCTGTCGGGCTACGATGCGTTTGGAGGTGAGATCCATGATCGCATCCTTGCCGCCGATGCGGAGCGCCGCCCGGTTCTGTTTAAAATCGATGGAGACCAAGGTGACCTCGTTCACGGTCTTTCCTTCGATCACAAAAAAGGACCTGCCGTTGGCCGTGTCTTCCAGGCCGATCATGCGCTGGCCATCGTTGATGATGGCGGTCAGACGCAGGTTGGCGCCCACACCGCCCTCAGCCGGGGCGTTTTCATTCAAGCCCGCTTGCTCGGCCAGCAACGCGGCGAGTCCCGGCTTCAGGATCTGTTTCAAGAATGGTTTGAAGAACTCATCGCGTTCGCCTCGCAACGCCTGATCGGTCCCGGGCGCTGCCTTCAAGCCGGCCCAGGCGGCGCGCACAGCATCAAGATCGGATGCGGAAAACTCCCCCAAGCGTTTGGCGACACTGGCAGTGGCCATGGTCTCTATCGCCGCTCCGGCCAAGTGATTAATGAGGACAGCCCCTGTGCGCAGTTGTCGGCCCATCTGCGCGACTGCGGCGTCGGTTTTAATAACGTCGTGCGGCGGCATGGTCTCCGTTCCTCGTGCCACGATGCGTCCGAGGTCCATGACTACGCCAATATGAGGCAACGAGGCCGCCATCGGGTTATCTGGCTCCGCCGTGCTGGGCACCAGCGGCCAGATGGCGGCCTCGGGCTGGCGGGACGCGGTAATTAGAGAAGCAGTCAATCGCGCGACCCACTCACTTTGCTCAGCGGTAAGCGAAGGCACGGGCGCTTCGCCTTCTCCTTTTTTACCGGCCCAAGACAACAGGGTTTTGCGCTCTTCGGCCGGCAGACTCAGCCATTGCTCCAGCGTCTTTCGGTAGGGATTGTTCACCGGCAGCTGACGAACCGCGGAAAGCGGATCGGAAATCGGGTCCGCCGCAGGCAGGACGCATGTAAACAAGCAGAAAGCGACTGCCCACCCACAGAGATACAAGAAGCGCATGCCGGTTGCGGGGTAGACATACATGATGAACCACCAAGGCCACAAAGGTGGCAGAAGGGAAGGGCGATCAACTCCAGTGCCTTCCCAATCGTGCTCTTCACAACAGACGGGGCGGTTCAGTTCAGCCGCGCGTCACCGCTGGGCGGACGTGATGGCGCGTAAGCGTTGGCCGATCGCTTCGGCGATGGCGATCATCTCGCCGGCCTCGGTTGCGGGCAGGTGAGCCCGGCAGTGGCGGTGCCAGAGTCCCAGCCAAGCCTGAAAATGGGCTTCCTCGAGCCGCAACGGGATGTGGCGCGCGGCCATGCCACCACCGTAAAGCGCGGGACCCCCGGTGAGCCCGGACCAGAAGCCGGCGATTTTCTCCAAGTGTGCGGGCCAGTCCTCAATATGCTCAGAGAAGATGGGCCCGATCTCGTGGTGTTGTCGCACGTCGGCGTAGAACCGGCGCAGCAACAGGCGCAGGCCATCATGGCCACCGATGCGTTCGTAGAGAGTAGGGGGAGGAGGTGTCATAGCGGCGCGGAGGTTAACTCACCTTCTCGCGTTTTGCGCATGCGGACAACCGATCACTTTCTCAATCGCGGTGAGCCGTCGGCCACATCGGTTTGCTCCAGCGAGTAGGGAAGTGCCCCATAGAGACAGGCCGGGAAGTTTCGTAATCTGGTCGTATGAATATCCTACTACTGGTCTTGGTGCTGCTGCTCCTCTTCGGCGGAGGTGGCTTTTATGTGGGCGGACCGGCCATTGGTGGTGGCGGCATCGGCCTCATTCTGCTGATCATCCTCATCGTATATTTGGCCGGCGGTTTCCGTCGGAAATAAAGCTCGGCTCTACTGATTCTCGTGAGCACATCCCAGACTGTCGCGCAGGATTCGATCTCGATGAGCACCGTCAATCTTGGGACTGAACCTTCGGCGATGGCGCTGCGCGATCTGACCGCTATCAACCGGGATTTTTATGATGCGCTGTGGGCCGATACCAAGGTGGTGCGACCGGAGCGGTTTAATACGTGGCCGTTGATCGCCGGTTTGCTCCCGCAATCGGCGGCTCGGTTGGAAATCGGCCCGGGATTGCGCCCACGCCTACCGGTGGCCGGCACGCACTTCCTTGATCTGAGTGCGGTGGCGGTTGCGCAATTGAACTCCCGCGATGGCCTCGCCGTCGAGGGAGAGATCACTGCGCTCCCGTTTGCCGACGGGCAGTTCGACCTGGTGGCGGCCTTCGATGTGATTGAGCACGTCGAGGACGATCGCCAGGTGCTGGCTGAACTCGGTCGGGTGCTGAAACCAGGTGGAGTGCTCCTCTGCTCGGTGCCCTTGCACACGTCACACTGGACTACCTTCGACGCCTGCGTGGGGCACGCCCGACGCTATGATCCCGCGACCCTGCAAGCATTGCTCACGGAGCACGGCTTTATCATCGAGCAAAGCGCGGTGTTCGGCATGCAGCCCAACAACGCCCGTTTGTTGGATTACGGGGTGCGAATACTCACGCAGAAGCGCCGGCAAGCCCTCCGCTGGTATAATTGGGTGTTTATGCCGCTAGGGATGTTTTTCCAAAAGAAACTGTCGTTCTCTCCCGGTCTTATGCCGACCGATGACGTGCACGAAGTCGCCTTGGTGTGCCGCAAAAAAACCGGACAGTGACGCAGGGTTAACGAACCCCACCGTGCAACGCTCCGGTGCTTAACGCCGAAGCAGGGCACGGAGTCCCGTTGGCGATTCGTGGAATTCCAATCCCTCAGAACGATACGGGATTGGTTCCGCTCACGCGTTCACTTCGCGGATGCCTCGGCGACCGGGAAGTAGCGGTCGATGATCGGCTGAATGGCGTCGGCCCAGATTTGGTAGCCTTTCGCGGACGGATGAAGGAAGTCGGGCATGATCTCCGGGCTCAAGGTGCCATCGGCGCTCAGGAACTTTTCGCCGAAATCAACAAAGACGACGTTCTTGCCGTCATCGAGGTGGGCGAGCATCGCGTTGATGGCCTTGATGCGGGCGCGGGCGGGATCCTCGGCCTTTCGGCCGCGGGGGAAGATGGCCTGCAGCAACACGACGGCGTCGGGGCAGCGTTTGCGATACTCGTGGACAATGGCGGTAACGCCTTCGGTGATTTGCTCGTTGGTGTTAGACCCGAGATTGTTGGTGCCGATCATGAGGGCAACCAGCGTGGGCTTGAGGTTGTCAACCTGGCTGTTGGCGAGGCGCCACAGGAGGTGTTCGGTGCGGTCGCCAGAGATGCCGAAGTCAAATGCGCCGAGCCGGCTGTAGCGCTGGCTCCAGACCTGTTTACCTTTGGTCTGCCAGAAGTCGGTGATGGAGTCGCCGTCGAAGACCAGCTTGATGGATGACGCGTTGGTTTGGGCGCGCGCGTTGGTGTCTTGGACGCGTTGAACCCAGTCGAGTTTAGGGGCGGCAACGGCGGCGGAGTTGACTCCCTTCGGCAGAGGCGGGAGCAGATCGGCTATCGACCTGGTATCCGGGGCGGCATGGACGAGAGTCGCAGTCGCGATAACGAGAGAGGCAAAATAGCTCTGGAACTTCATGGGTGAGAGTGGGGTTCATACGGCTCCATGGCGGGTGAGAGCCACTCGAAAGTTCTCCCGACTTCAGGCGGTTTTATTTTTTCGCCTGTTAAGGAAAAAAAGTAGCCCCGCGGTGCCGCCACCAACCAGCCCGATGACTGCGGGAATCACGCCATATCGACCGATAAAGTAGCCGATGCGACGTCCCATTTCATGGGCGCTGTCGTTGGCCGGCGGAAGTTCGACTTCAGAGAAGGATAGACGGCTCATATAATCCAAATACGCGGGATTGGTGATGGAGGTGTCGGTGGTATTTGCGGGAAAATACGCGACGACTGAGTAGACTCTGTCCTTTGACACACCGAAGACGGAAAGTGAGTGGAGCGGCGTTCCCTTCGCCATCATGGGGGACAAGACACAGAATCCGGGTAACGGGCCGAAAGGCGTATCCTGTGGCTGGCCAGCAGTGATACCCGAGTCTTTGACCGACTTTTGGAATCCCGCGTAGATCGGGCCTTTGATGTGGTCAAATGTGACACGTGGGGAATCGTTTTTCATGTCCACAAGCATAATGGCGACGCCGGCATGTTTGCGGGAAAACGAGAAATCTCTCAGACCCAATCCATAGATTGCTCGAATGGGTGCGACTTGCGCATCTGAGGCAGGAACCCAGTCGGGAGAGTTCGACACCGTGATCGTGGTCGCGCGGGCCAGCACGGAGCAGAGAATAAAAAGAACGAACGTTGGTTTCATAAGAGGCGTTTACGTTATCGTGTGTAGCCCTCCTAGGCACGGCGCGAGCTGAAAGCAGGATCGCGGCATGACATCCAACATCCTTCGATGGTTCAGGAGCGGATTCCGCCGGGCACGTCCGCAGTCCGCCGGAGGTGATCTATCGGTCGCGCTCCCATGGCACGGGGGGCGTCGATGTGCGAAGCTGGATCGCCCCTTGGATCGAAAAAGCACCGCAGCATCGCGCGCCCATCGCGTAACCGGTTCCTCTGCCCTGGTTCTTCTTCGTCTGTTTCCCGTGGGACGGCCCTCATGAATCCCGACGAAAAGCTGACGAGCTTGGGACAGTTCATTGATCGACTGGACGAAGCGGCTGAGGGGAGCGAGCGGGTGACGCTTCGCGCAGTCGTCGAGGCGGCGGGCCACCGGTCGTTTGCGCCTCTGCTACTCTTGGCCGGGTTGATTGCGCTGTCGCCGCTGGCCGGAATCCCCGGTGTGCCGACGACCGTGGCGGTGCTCGTGGCGCTGACGGCGGGACAGTTCCTGTTTCGACGCCGACATGTCTGGCTGCCGCGCTGGCTGATGAACCGCTCCCTCTCGCGGGACCATTTCAAGAAGGTGCTGCGCGTCATGCGCCGGCCGGCGCAGAGGATTGATCGCGTGCTGCGCCCGCGCCTGACGGTGCTGACGCATCACGCGAGCCTCTACGTTATCGCGGCGATCTGCATCGTGATCGCGGCGATGCTGCCTCCGATGGAAATCATTCCGTTCACTGCGCACGCGGCCGGGGCGGCACTGACGGCGTTCGCGCTTTCGCTCATCACGCACGACGGTCTCGTGGCGCTCCTCGCGTTGGTCTTAACGGGCGTGGCCGGCGGTTTCCTCGTGCACGGTCTTCTTACCTGAAACCGGCTGGCTGGACTGCTGGAAACTTAATTCCGACCGATTCGGTTGAACCACTAATGGGCGCTGATATCCGCTAATCCGATCCGTTGATTTGAAGGGGTGAAGCTCTTCCCTCAGCTTCCCGGCGGGCGGTTTGGTTTACGGTGGTGGATCACGACCCAGTTATCGTCGGGATCGGCAACGACCATCATCCAGCACGCCGGGGTTTCCCGTGGTTCCCAGATGACCTTCACGCCGCTGGCGCGCAGTCTGGCAGCATAGCCATCGAAGTCGTCCACCTCGAGCGCAGCCGCGGTGCCGGCGGGGTGGGGTGGCCAGCTCGCGCCGCCGCCACTGATCAACGCGAGACAGCCAGCGCCGATGTCATATTCGACCCATTGCTCCTCGCCATCCTGCGGACCGAAGCCGCGGGATCGTTCGAGGCCGAGGATGCCCTCGTAAAACTCCTTCGCCCGCTTCATGTCGGTGACCGAGTAGCCGGTAAATGCGATTTCAAGAACCTTCATGGGATCAACCGTTCCCGTGATTGGACCTGACTTACGCGTATTGGTTCGGTGATCGTGAGGACTCCTCGATCTTTGGTTCTTGGACAGGATTAACAGGATGAGGCCGGGATGAAAACCGCTCTGCTGTTATCCTGTCATCCTGTCTAAATTCAGACCTGCCTCATCCCCGTCGGCGATCAGCCGGAGCCGCTCCCACCGACGGAGCGCGGCAGCGCGGAGATGGTCACATGCGGAGCGTGTGGCCCCGAAGCGTTAGCGGAGTGGGTGACCGACGGCGGGTGCCCTTAAGGCGACGGAGGAAACAATCGCTACATTGGGCGATTCATGAGTGGTTCAACATTCCGACTGATCCGCCACCGCTTGCCCCGACGATTCGTGAAAGTTCATATTACGGATACTCTCCGCCCATGGATGCCGAGGAGCATTTCCACGGATTTGTGCAGACCCTCGCGTCGCTACTCCATCCCGGTCTCGCACCGTTTGATCTGGTGGTTGCGCCCTACAATTCAGGTGCGGTGATGGTTCGGTTGGCCGAAAAGGTGGCGGCTGCACGAGGCGTGTCGTTTTGGCCGACGCTGCTCATCCCCGTTTATACTCCGTATCGATTCTTGGGAGACGACGGCTCTGGGCCGCAGACGATGCCCTACCAGAACTCAGCGCTCATCCCCAAGATCGGTAAATTCTTATTCAAGCTTCCTCATCCGCCGCGTGCGCTCCTGTTTATCGATGATGAAATAGGTAACGGCCGGGCCTTCGAGGAATGCCTGAGTTGCATCACGTCCGCGACCACGGGCGGCGCTCGCTTGCCTTCCTCCTGTGTGATCGTTGCCTCCGAAAACGGCTCTCGTAGCGACTACTCGTTTCCCGGCGTGAGTGTGCGTTTCATATCCTATGCCCGTCGCCCTTCGCCTGATGCCTCGGGCATCATCTTCGACCTCGTCTCCGATTCCCTCATGAACTCCTTCCGCGGAGTGGGCAGCGGGCTCCTCGATAAAAAGCAGGTGGCCAGTATCCTCCTCGGCCTTCCTGTGAAGACACTGGTCGATGGCGTGCCGCGAATCACTCAGGAGCTGAACACCGAGGCGGAGAAAGCCGTCCCAGATCTAGCCAGCCTTCGTGCAGACTTTGAGGCATATATCGACCGGCTGATCACGATGTGTGCTTCCCCCGATAACTCGGACCCACTCACTCCGTGATCTCCATTTTGGACAGGATTAACAGGATGGGGCCGGGATGAAGCCCTCTGTGCTGTTATCCAGATATATCCTGTCATCCTGTCTAAAATTAAGACCTGCCTCATCTGCGATATCTGATCCTTGGTCACAGAGCTGCACAGAGCTCCGACACCGAGCGCAGCAGGAGTCCCTATCCGCCGACTTCGTCCTCTGTGACGCTCTGTGCATCCTCTTTCCTCCTCTGTGACTCACTCCGAAATCCCCGTCGGCGATCAGCCGGAGCCGCTCCCAGAGAATTGGCTCATTGGGCGATTCCATTAGTGGTTCAAAACTCTGTGGATCGAAGCGCTCGGTCTTCTATTCCATGGCCGTCTGGTGCTGGTAATCGAACCCACCGGAGCGAGTGCCTAGGTCTTTTTCCCACGGGGGCGAACCGGATGCCGTAATGGAGGTCTGTGGTGCACATACGCATGGCGCACCTTGTTGCCGTGTAGGTTTCAACCCTCGTCCCCCCACACGTATGAAATCCCAATACCTATCCCTACTCCTCGTCGCCGCGGCCAGCCCGATACTGGCGTTCGCCTCGTCCGACACGGACCGCAAGATCGAGGATGCCGCCAAGGCCTCCTACAACTACCGCACCGTGCTTGAGGATCACGTGAAAGTGAAAGCCTCCGACGGCGTCGTCACCCTGACAGGCATCGTCTATGACGAAGACGATAAAGACCTCGCTGCGGACACCGTTAAAAACCTCCCCGGAGTGACGGCGGTGAACAACGAGATCGTTATCAAAGCGCCCCAGCCAAAAAACTCGGATTCGTGGATCGCCTTCAAGATTCGCAGCCGACTGCTCGTGAAGGCCCATGTGAGTGCCGCCGCCACCGTAGTCACGGTGAAAGACGGTGCCGTCACCCTCACCGGCACGGCCGATAACACCGCGCAGAAGGAGCTCACCGGCCTATACGCCAAGGAAATCGACGGCGTGAAATCGGTTAACAACGACCTCGTCGTAAAAGCCCCCGCGCCCGGTTCGACGATGGGCGAGAAAATCGACGACGCCTCCATCACCTCCCAGGTGAAATTCGAGCTGCTCCGTCATAAATCGACCAGCGCTCTTAACACCAAGGTGACTACCACGGACGGCGTAGTTCTCATCACGGGTGTAGCCAACTCCGACGCCGAGAAATCGCTCGTCACGAAACTCGCCCAAGACGTCCGTGGAGTGAAGTCGGTTGAAAATAACATGATGGTGAAGAACTGAGCGCACCCTCCGCTTCGTTGCTCCGTTCTCAACCGGTCCGGACCGCCGTCGTGCGATCCGGACCGACCTGCGTCCGGAGTGCCGGGGAATGGCTCGCCCCCATTCCGAAGTTTCGCGAGGCGCGTGGCCAATGCCGCTCTCCTCAGATCCCCGGCGGCCATCCTCTGCTGGCTATGGCTACGGTTGCGGCACCATGACCTGCTCGTAAATGAGTTCGAGCGAATCCGGGCCGACGCTGTGCTGGCCCTGAAAGGGCAGATCCAGCGTCACGAGGAAAAAGATCAGCAGGCCGAGCAGCGTCGCCAGAATGCCAGTAAGCAGATCGTGCAGGAGGCGATTCTCGACGATCAGCAGCCAAGTCAGCATGAAGCTCATGAGCGAGCCGGCCAGGACGACCACCCACAAGATCGGGGCGAGATGCCCCTCCACGCAGTCCACCCGCAGGCGTCGCAGTTCCACCACGCTGTTGAACCGGTAGAGCGATTCCGAATGGACTGCCTCCTGTCCCTTGGTCGAGGGCTCGAACGCCACCAGCGCTTTTTGGAATCGCAAGATGATCGGGTGGCCGCCGGGAGGCACGATTCCCTGCCGCATTTGCGGCCAGGCAACATCGATAAGCTGCCGCGTGTAGTCACGCAGGAGGCCGGTGAGCTCGGAGCGTTTGGGTTCCGGATAGCTGTCCACGTTGCGATAAAGCGAAGCGAGCGCCGCCGCTTCCTGGCTCACCTTGTTTTCCACGTCGCCGAAATTCTCCCAAGCCGCCACGGAGATGAGCCCGAGCGTGATGCCGTAGAGCACACCGAAGGCGGAGAGATAGTGTCCCACCAACTCGTTGTAATCGCGACCGCCGAACCAGCGGTGCACCAGTGGCCGGGTCGCGATCTGGCCACCCACGGCCACCAGCACAAACACACCGATCACAATCAGACAAAATTGCCATTGGGGCAGTTCGTGAAGCCGGTGCAGATTTAAGGTGGCGAGCATGGATGGGCGAGGGGGCGGAGCGAAGGGTGAGCTGAGGTCGATTCGTTGCAGCGAGTTGCCGGTGCGCGGGTATAGGCGAGGGCTCCGGAGGAAGTCGAAGTATTCTTCCTTTGAGTTACCGGTGAAACCAGCGACGGCGTCGCGCCTCCCGATCTTCTCGTCATTCGCTGCTCGCGCGGATTCCCCGACCGTTCCGTCCGCGTAACCCCAACCCTCAAAAAACATCATGCGCAGCCCCACCTGTGTCGCGTTCGCCTGCCTGCTTGTCTCGATCCCGCTTCACCTGCACGCCGCCACCTTCGGCAACGGCGTCGCCAAATACGCCCAGCCTACTTTGGCCGCCCTGCCCAGTGCTCCGCCCTCCGGCACTTACACCCCGGCCACCAAGGATTCCGCCGGCCTCCAAGCCGCGATCAACGCCGCGGCCAACGCCGGTGGCGGCACCGTCTCGCTTGCTTCGGGTAATTATACGCTGAATACGCCGGTCGCGCCAAAGTCGCGGGTTCACCTCGTCGGTGCCGGCCAGGGTGTGACCTTTCTTAATCGCGGTTCCGGCTTCGCCTACCAGACCGGCACCACCAGCCCGACGTGGACCGGCCTGATTTATGCCTCCAACGGCGCCCTGTCCGACGTGAAGTTCTCCGCTCTCTCCGTCAACGGCGCCCTGAGCGATACCGAGCGCGCCGCGCAGTGGCCGGGCTTTTACGGCATCTGCATCGAGTCCGACGGCACTGCCGCCAATCACAACAACCGCATTCAACTGAGCGCCGTTGAAATCAAGAACTCCGGCCAGGGTTTCGAGTGCAAGGGCAGCACCGACATCACGCTCACCAACGGTTGGTATCACAACAACGGCGGCGGAAACCTCTTTTTCCATAACATCTACTTCCGCCGCTGCGGCACCATCACCGTCACCGGCGTGACCAGCAACTACTCGGGCGGGCACGGCCTCAAGGTCGCCGGCGCCACGTCCAATTACCCCGGCGAGTCCGCCAACCTCACGGTTTCCGGCTGCACGATGAACAACAATGATTACACCGGTGTTTACCTCACCGGCATGTCGAACGTCCTCCTGGCGAACAATACCTTCAACTACGCCGCCGATCTGAAGGACTCCACCGTGACCGGCGGCGCCGGCATCCTGATGGATCAGGAAAACTCGGTGAAGTGCAGCACGGTGGACATCGTCAACAACACCATCACCAACAGCTACGCCTACGGTATCCGCATCTACAGCACCGATGCGCTCAACATCCAGGGCAACTACTGCGTGACCAACGCCACGGCGAACTACTCCGTGAGCGCGAGCAACCTCACCTGCGACTACAACACCAGCCGGTAAAACTCCGGCTTCAGTCGAATGGCGCGGCGGTCGCGGGATCGCCGCGCCACTCGCCGCGCACTCCGCCGCTCCACCCTCCCGATGCAAACTCGCATGCGGTCGTGTTTTTCCTTTCTCGCAGTGGCGCTTCTAAGCACGGCCGGCGGATTCGTCCTCGTCCTGCTGACGCAGCACGCGCACGCACCCGCAGACACGCCCGTCGCTTCCACGGGGGCTCTTGTCGCCGGGCGTCTCCCTCCAGCCGCGTCTCGCGCCAAATCACCATCCGTGCCCCCGGCGGGCGAACGCTTCACCGCGTTGATGGACGGCCTGCGCCGCTGGCGAGCCGAGACGGATCAGGAGCGCCGCGATGCGTTGCTCCATGAACTCCTCGCCGAGGTCACCGACGCAAATCTCGCGGAGATTGTTCGCGCGCTTACGCCCGAGTTGCTCGACACGCCGTTCGGCGAACTGGTCTTAAAGCGCTGGGCCGGACTCGACCATCTGGCGGCGGCGCGCTGGCTGGAGACGTTGTCGGGCGGTGCCTCCGAATTCCAAGTCGGACTGGTGACGTATGGCTGGCTGGCGGCCGACCGCGGCGCGCTGCACGCCTATGTCGATGGACTCGCCCCCGGCCCTTGGCGTGAGCGGGTGATCACGGCGGCGACCAACGACGCGTTGCTTCTTCAAGAAGGCGCAGAGGCAGCGTCCTTGCTCCTGCGCCTGCCGTCCGCGGACCAGCGCGACACGATGCTCGGTTGGGCTTCGACCCAGTGGGCGATGAAAGAGCCATCGCGAGCGGCGGAATGGGTAAAGGACGTCGCGGACCCCGTGCTACAGCGCAAACTCTTTGGCGCGGTCGCCATCGGCTATGCGTGGCGCCAACCCGAAGAGGCCGCCGCGCTGCTGGTATCGTCCGGCGTCGCCGGGGCAGGGGATGCGACTCCGATTGTGAGCGTGATGAATATCTGGGGCCGCACCGATCCCGCGGCATCCGCGCGCTGGGCCAGCGGCGGGCTCGAAGGCGAGGCTCGTCGCCAAGCGATCCGCTGCGCCATCACGTCCTGGGGTTATCAAGACCTGCCGGCCGCTCAGACGTGGATCGCAACCTTGCCGCAGGGCGAAGTCCGCACCCAAGCCGAGCGCACTGCCACCAAGGTTGCCGCCGCCTTGGAAGGCCGGGAGACGTCCGACGAATAACTCGCAGGTCGGACGCCTGTCTCCCGTTACTTGATACGCGGCTAACCGATGCGTTTAAAGGCCCTTGGCCTTGAGGAGGGCGGCGAGTTCGACGGGGTCGGCCACGCCTTGGACGGTGTTGAGGAGGCCGAGAACCTTGAGGCGCTCGTCGGCGCTGCAGCTGGAGATTTCGATCATCCAATCCTCGGACTTGGGGGCGGCGACGATCACCTCGTCGGACCAAGCGATGACCTCGGCGGCATCGATGACGCCGGAAGTGATGCCTTTGATGTAGTATTCAGCCTGGGTGCGATAATTCATGGGAGCAGGGACTGTGAGGTGGCCGGAGCGGGAGCCAAGACGGAAACGTGGTCGGCTCCGACTCGGTGAACCACTCCGGAATCCGATCCGGTGAATCACTAATGGGCGCTGATTGCCGCTAATTCGATCTGCTAAAGTAGACGCGGCGGCCCGCCGCGTTTGCAGGTTCTGTATCCGGACCACCGTCCATCGCTCCATCCACCAAACCAACGCGGCAAGCTGCCGCGTCTACTTATTCCGATCCCGTAGCGCTAAGCCCTGCGGTTTATATATGTTCATGCCTGGATGAGATCCGCTATGTCGTGATGCAGGTTGGGGCGTGGAGATACAGCTAAGCCTCCGGATCACATCGCCCCGCTTCCGATTAAATTGTTATCTGCATCCCGAAGTTCGGCGATAAGAATGCCATCGCTGCTCATGTGTAGAGAGAGCTGAAGCTGAACCGCGGATGACCCTTTTCCAAACTTAAGGAGTATGCCGGGGCTCGTTGCCTTTTTACTGGCGTAGGCTGCCGCGAATTTCCCGGAAGCGCCCATGACCATGATCCCGGAGAACTTGAGGATTTGGGCTTTAGGGGTGGAGTTCAGTTTCAGCGAACCGCTGAGGATGCCTGTCGCGCCAATCTTCACGTTGAGCGTGCCTGGAGATGGATCGCCAACGCCTGCGCCTGCGAGGGGCAATGTTTGGGTGCCGATCATGGGTTCAGGGAAGGGGACCACCTTGAGAACGGATTCACGGGTTTTTCCCGCAGCGCTGCGATAGTGAATGGAGAATATCCCTTCCTTGGTGGCACGTCCCAAAACCGTGCGTGTTTTGGATTCATAGGTTAAGCCCGAGGGCAGGTTGGAGACTTGATAATCTCCTTCACTATGATCCGGAAGCTGCGCCGAGATTTCCTGGCCTACACACACACTCCCTCCGGTGAGAAAGGGTGTGTAAACGGAAACGGCCCAATAGTTGGGCTGGCCGTTATATTGGGCGTAGCCTATTATATTGTAACTGTTGGTAGCGCTGTCATAGCCGATATTTTGGACCATTGCATCGCTGAAGTCCCATCCGGCGAATGAATTGTTTTGGTTTACGCTCGCGACCAGTTGGGCGGCCGTGATGAGCTTGCCGTTTACAAGATTCCAAAGCCGTGGGCTCATGGAACTGTTTTCCGCGATACAAAGCTTCCCGTCAGCGGCAAGCTCGACGACGTTCCCGTCGATTTCCGATGAACTGCCCGAGCGGAGGATCGTCCATCGCTTGTTTTTCAGCTGCCAGACAGTGCGTATCGAGCCGCCATCCGAATTGGATGCGGAGTTGCCGATCACGACAGTGCCGTCGGCCGAAATCTCCCAAGCATAGGCATACCCTGTGCCGAGTTGAGGCAAGATATGTGAGGTCCAAGTGGTGCCATCGAAAGTCCACACGACTGGACGAGTTAGGCCGTTTACTTTGGTTGAGCCAAGTATGCTCCAGCCATCGGACGACATTGCCGATGCGCCGTTAAAAACAGCCGAGGGATCGCAGGGCAGTATCGTGTAGTTCCAGACACCGTTATTGCGCATCCAAACCATGGGTTCAGAGCCGTAAGGGCTTAAATTATGGTTACCTATAATGATGGAGCCGTCGCTAGAAGGGGCTGTTACAATTGTTCGCGATCCATCCGTGGCGGTGAGATCGGAGCCGGTCCATACACCATTGATGTATTCCCAGACATGACCTCGCTCGGCTCCATGTTCGTTTTGCACGGTGCCGATCACAACGTGGCCATCACTCGATACGGCGGTAGCGAAAGCGGCACGTCCACCTGAGTCGAGCTCGGTGCGAACCCATTGGTTGCTTTCGTGGTGCCAGACCGTGGCGATGAAAAGGTCTTTACTGAACGAGTTGGTATCTGGGTTCGGGACCCTTATAGATCCCGCGATGGTGCTGCCATCCGCGGAGATTGCGACACCCGACGTATTAAGCGAAGCGTCACTATCCATATAGCTGAGTTCCCAGCCGTCTGGCGTGAGTTGCCAGACATGGGTGCGTTCTACTGTGGTCTCGGGAGAAAAGTCATAGACATGTCCAAAAATTACCTGACCGTTGGCGGAAATGCCGTTGACGCCTCCCGTGGCAAGATAGCCCAGATTGGAAAACGTAGACGGCGGCTGCGATGCGCAGAGGGATGCTACCGTGAGGGAAAAGAGGGCTGAAAGTAGGTGGCGGAAGAAAGTGGGCATGCGGGTGCATGAAGTCATTGATGGAGAGTTTTCGTGCAAGGTTATTGTGATAGTATGGGCTGGAGGTCGGCAGATTGGGAACCCGTTCATGAGGTCGGTGGCTGTGAACCTCGCCGAATATGTCGGAGGTAGGATCGCAAACCTCCGAGGCTAGCGCGCAAGCCCGCGAGATAGACCCGCAAGCTTCGGGAGCTTGCTCGAGTATGTTGGAGGCTTGCGCGAGTATGCTGGCGGTAGGATCGCAAGCCTTCGGTGGTTGCGCGCAAGCTCACGAGATAGACCCGCAAGCCTCGGAGGCTTGCGAATGCAGGTTGGAGATAGGTTGGCCTATATCCGAGGTAGACCAATGAACTTCGGCGATAGCCGCGTGTCGCTTAGCCGCTTCCAGACTGTCTTAAGATTTTTCGGACTGATCTCCTCGGGTTTGCCGAGGGCGCGGATTCCATCTGTTATGAAAGGGTGGATTACTACTATCAGGGTATTGGCTCGAATCTGGGCAGGCTTCCGATGCTAGCCTCGCTTTTTTATTAATATCACATCCGCAAAGTCCACAGATGCCCACCGACCTCATTATTCGATCTTCCGTCTCATCGGCCGGCCTTCGTTTATGCGGGCATACTTCGCAAATTGCGATTCGTTCGGCGTAGGTTTTATCGTCAGAACGGTTAAAGCCGGGCATAACTCTATTTGTTTCTGAGATTGCAGGTTAATACGAGCAGCAAGCTCGCCACGGATTGGGTTTAGGCATGCGAATACTTCTTTTGGCAAGTATTCTACTGCTCGCCAATCCTACGGACGGCTCACCGGGACGGTTCGCCCTACCGGAGTCGGCCTCGCACCTGCGTGCCGCCGGTTTGCGGGCGGCCTCCGGGGTGGCACGGGCATCTTGCCCATGATCCGACGATCCCACGGGCAAGATGCCCGTGCCACTTTCAACCATTCCTTTCGTTCAAAGTGTGTTGACCCACTCCGATGCGGCCCTTCGCTGGGCACGATGTTGATCAATTTCGAGAGGGACCATAGTTGATAAAAAGCCTTGGCGCTTTTACCGGAAAACAACGGCTGGACCGGCTAATTTATCGTCGAATAAAGAAAAGCCTGTCGCGCGTCCGCCTCCGTGAGGCCATTGCGAAGTGGCCTTGCTCCCAACGGCTGATCAAGCGGGCGGAGCGCCGTCGGGTGCTGGGTGCCCTTTCTGCCCGACCGAGCGCAGCGGCGTGGACACCCCGCGCTGCCTGTCCGCAACTGTTGTATGATGCGGGGGGCGCCCAAGTGGGTGGGCGGCTGTATGTGATACGCGGCTATGTCGGGTTATGCACGGTCAGCGACAAGATCTTTGTGTTCGATATGCGGACGGAGCGGTGGACCGAAGCCAGCCCTCCTCCGGCCCGGCTCGCGCATTCCCACGCGGCTATTTGCTCGGACGGCTCGCGCTTTATCTATGTAGCCTCCGGACAACTCGGCCCCCAGTGTAGCCCGGCGATTGCGGACAGCTTTAGCTTCGATTCTGTGCGGGAACAGTGGCGCGAGCTACCGCCCCTTCCCGAGCCGCGCTACGCCGGCACCATGCAGTTGCTCGGAGACCGGCTTCATTTCGTCGGAGGGGCGCGGTCTGATCGCTACACTGCGGCGACGGATCACTGGAGTTTGGCGGTCAAGGAAGGCCAGGCCCAAGAGCCCACGTGGCGCGTAGAGCCTCCGGTGCCGCTCGCCACGATGCATTTGGGCAGCACGGTGATTGGCGACGCCTTATATACATTTGGAGGACAGCAAGGTGACTTCACCGCGATCCCGGGCGATCCTGACTACACGTGCACTGGCATGACCCAGGAATCGTATTTTCCTGACGTCTATCGTTACAGCCCAAGTGATCGTAAGTGGACCCGGCTGGCCGACATGCCCATTCCCGTGTCCCACATTGATTTCTCAGTCATTCACGCCGACGGGAAAATCCATGTTATCGGCGGGCAAGTATATAAACACCCCGAGACCTTCCGCCTGCGGCTCACCGACGCGATCCAAAGCTATGATGTGGCGACCAACCGTTGGTCGATAAGCGGCGTATATCCCTGCCGGAACAAGATACCGGTCTGCGGCACCTATAAAGGCGCGCTCTTTTGCACGACCGGACAACGCGACCACGACTCGTCCAACGACTCCCCTGGACCTGTCGTCAGCGACACGTGGCGCATGGAACTTTCGCGCTTGTCCACTGCGGATCAGTCGTCCCCGACCGCCGAGGGTTCGTTCTCCGCGATGCGCGGAAAGGAGATCGTGCTCATCACGCATGACCTCTCGACGACCGGGTCACCCCTCCTGCTCCTGGAATTTGCCTGCGCCCTGCGGGACAGCGGCGCCATCGTCCGGATATTTACGCTAGCGGACGATGCGAGCTATGGGAACGAAGCCGAACGGAACCATTTCCCCGTTCTCCCCCTTGAAACCGCTGAGGCTTGGGCCGCACGGGCGGATCTGGTGATTGCCAACACCTGTATCGCCGGCCCTTGGATCAGCCGATATCTCGCCTCACATCCTTCACGCACAGCGCGCCTGATCTGGTGGGTTCACGAGAACGCGTATGAAGTGTATGCGCGCTTCTGGCCCGGCACGGAGAACGTCCAGACCTTGGTTTTCGACTCGTGCGCTGCCCAAACCACGTGGCTCTCGCAGGGCTTGGGGGCACACTCGCGCTCTTGGGTTTTGCATCCAGGCAATCGGGCTTCCCTCAGCGAGGCGGCTGCGGAGCCACGACTCCCTTGGCCTCTGCACCCCCGGAAGAAACCGGTGAGCAGGGCGCAGGCACGGCGGCTCTTGGGCGTTTCCGGCAAAGACTTTCTGCTCTGCATCGTCGGCACGGTGTTCGCCGGCAAAGGGCAGCAACTCCTTTTGGAAACGGTCGGCAGGCTCCTTGATCAGCACCCAGACGTTCGCGTGCGGGTTCTCGTGGTCGGTTATAAGGACGCGGAGCAGCGACACGGCGCTCTCCAAGCCCTTTCGGATCAGGCTAAAAAAGCCGTGCTCCACGGCCGCCTTCTGCTGCTTCAGAATCAGGAGATTCGTGCTTTCTATATAGCCTCCGATGCCTACGTCATGAATTCGCAGGGTGTGGGTGAAACCTTCGGCCGGGTCACTATAGAAGCCATGGCGTTTGGCCTGCCGGTCTTGGGCACATTCGGAGGTGGAACCGTCGAGATCGTCAACCCAGGCGAGACCGGTTTATTTCACCCGGTGGGCGAGGCCGGTCAGGAGATACTGAGCGCCAACATTCTCCGTCTGGCACGGGATCGGGCACTGGGGAAACGCTTGGGGGAGGCGGGACGCAGACGCGCCGAAGACTACTTCTGTGCGCGCCGCTTTCACCGAGATATGGCGGGCATTATCGAGAAAACGCTAGGTGTCGTGAGCGATCAATCCGCACGATAATTTAATCCGCGGTCGCAGGATACAACGCCGCCGCCCGTTGGTAGGGCGAGGCGTCCCGCCGAGCCGACGGTTGACGGACGGCTCACCGGGGACGGTTCGCCCTACCGTGTCGCCGGTTTGCAGGCGACCTCCGAGGTGGCATGGGCATCTTGCCCATGATCCGACGATCCCACGGGCAAGATGCCCGTGCCACGTTCAGACCCGCTTACTTCGCTGTGCAACTCAGCATCCACTCGTTTCCGTAGCGGTCGATGAGGCGACGGGAGCTCAAAAGCTCAGGTTGCCTGAAGCTCTGCCGTTGTTGAGAGTTTCTT
Source organism: uncultured Opitutaceae bacterium (assembly GCA_967755175.1). GTDB lineage: Bacteria > Verrucomicrobiota > Verrucomicrobiia > Opitutales > Opitutaceae > Rariglobus. The sequence goes on from CBRAFO010000024.1 coordinate 27,340, forward strand.
GATGGAATCCCAAACCATCGCCGTCACCGGCATGTCCAACCGCGAGTTTATTGAGCGCTACGCTGCGCCGGGGCGAGTTGGGTTGTGCGGCGGCACGACGCGCGTGGATGTGGCCATCCGCGCCGCGCAGCGGCATCTGCACGCCGAAGGCCGCTGGAGCAAGTGGTCGCATGCGTTTCTGTTCGAAGGTCGGCGCATTGACGGACAGCACTGGGTTTTGGAGTCCGACATCCAAATTATGCGGAAAAACATCCAACTCGGTGCGCAGGAGAACCGGGCGGAAAAATACTTCGATGATAAGCAGTTTCCCACGCTCGCCATCCTTGATTTCGGCCTGAACGAAACGCAGGCCGCCGCGTTGCTGTGCGAGGGACTGGATCTGGTGGCGAACCGCGAGCGTTATTCCCTGCGTGAACTGTTCGGCACGCTGGCTGTGCTCAAAAAGCCGGAGTTGCGCGCACAGGAAAACCGGCTGGCGCAGAAGCGTTCGGTCTATTGCTCGGCGTTTGTGCGGCGCTTGTATGAGCGACTGGAAATCGACCTGGTTCCCGGTGTGGCGGGAAAACATACGGCTCCGGAGGACCTTGCCGGTTCGCCGCTGCCGCATACGAAATATCTGCTCCTGCGTGAACTGCCGGACATGAAGACCGTGGCGTTCGCCAAGAAAATCAAAACCCGTGTCCGCGCCCGGATGGCGAAGATCAAGCAGAGTTCGTGAACGGTATTAATCGCCGACGGGGGACGAACAGGGGATCGGGATAAGTCGGCGCGGCAGCTTGCCGCGTTGGTTTTGAGTTCCTGCACTGGATTGGCTCGGTGGATCTCAATGAGTGCTGATTAGTGCTAATCAGTGGTTCACCGGATCGGAGACCGGAATTTGGGACCACTAATGAATCGCCCAATGTGGCGATTCGGTGGGAGCGGCTTCGGCTAATCGCCTACGCAGGGAAGCGGAGGTGTCGGCTGATCGCCGACAAGGGGTTCCGGAGGGTGACACAGAGAAGGAGGGAGGTTGCACGGAGCGTCACGGAGCACGGAGTGAGTGGATGGAGCTCTAGCCCTGGATCGCGGATCTATATTAGTGCCGATTAGTGTTAATTAGTGGTTTAAACGGATCGGAGCTTGCCGCGTTGGTTCGATGGGGCGGAGTCCCGTTTACAGCCTGACGCTAACAAACGCCGTGGCTGCTCCGGTTGCGGTGTTGTCGGGCCGTGTCGGAGCCTTGTCCGGCCACAGGGACGGCTTGTTCGGCAACATTGGAGCACTGTTGGACCCCATTCTTGTCTTGTCGGACCACATTGGCCGCTTGTCGGACCTCATTTTTGCGTTGTCGGACAACATTGGAAACTTGTCGGACCACATCGGTCGCTTGTCGCACCTCATTGGTGGCTTGTCGGACGACATTTTTGCCTTGTTGGACAACATTCTTTTTTGTGGGACCCCATTTTGGCTTGTTTGGCCTCATTTTGGGCTAGCGGCTCCAGCTCATTGGCTTGGCCGGAAAAGTGGCGATCTTATCGAGCAATAGGAAAAATTTGTCCGCCGATGTGGCCGGCTTGTCCCACAATGTGCGAGCTTTGTCCGACAATGTGGATGGCTAGTCCGGAAATGTGCGCGGACTGTCCGACAATGTGCGGAGCTTGTCGGACAATGTGGGCGCCTTGTCCGACAATGTGCGTGGACTGTCCGACAATGTGTGCGCCTTGTTTTTCATTGTTTTGGACTATTTTTCATTGTTTTACGCTGTTTGGCGTCGTTTTGGCCTCATGTCCGCATGTTGCCGCCCTTCGCCCGATCAATGCCAAATAAACTCCGCAAAAACATTGCCAAATGGCATGGGATTGGCTGGATCAGGGCCTAAGGATAAAATGAAACGCGGAAAACACTCTCTAATCCCCGAGGATCCCGCGACGATCAATGCCCGCCTGCGTGCCAAAGATGCCCTACGCCGCCATCAAATAAGATGGGAAAAATGGCTAGATCGCCTGCTGTCTATATTATTGGTAATTACGCTCGCAGTCGCCGGGCTTTTAATATATATGGTCATGATCTGCGATTCCGGATTCTATGTCGGACGCGTGATATTCGTCAGCACACTCCTAACCGGCACAACGGCGGTATTCATAAGACTCCTTGCCGCCTCCATGGCGTGCGGAACCCAATTCCTCGCACTTGAGACCGCAATAGAGCTAGAAGAGCCCTCCGATATCAATATAAACATAAGTAAAATAACCTGCCATCGGCAGCTTCTTGGCGCCATAAAGGAATTAAATAAGCTAACGGAAAATCTTAAACAGGCAGCTCAACCCAAAATTCCCTCCAGTGAAAACGACGCCTGATACCACCACTCCGTTTATTGTGAATCCCGACTTGGACACTGCCTTACGCCGCTCGGCAGCCAGGGAACGTCGCTTGCGGTGGATTATAATTATCTGGGTGGCAATCGTAGCGTCGCTTGGCATAGCTGCACTAGGACTTCTTCGGAAGTTCGAAAACGCTCAAGAGCGCATCAGTCAACTCGAATCGACGCTCAAATATTTAACAGTATCTGTCAAAACGCAGCTAGAAGCTGTCAAAACCAATTTAGATACTATTCAAAAAAACGCAAAAAACGCAAATGCGCTGTTATCAGAAGTGAATGAAAATCAAAACAAGCTCACTCGTCTGCAAGCAGAACTCACGGTCCAGCAAAAAGCAGCCAGCAATCAATTGCAGTCTTTCGCACAAGACAGTGCCGCGCTCAAAGATGATTTCGATAAAAAGCTGACCGAAGCAGGATCTCAATTGGGAAATCAGCGCGGTCAGTTCACCCGCCTGCAAGACGATGTTCGTTCATTAAAAACCGCAATGACCGATCAGTTGGAGGCTTTTCGCAAAGAACTCAATAATCGCATCGCTGATACACTCTCCGCCGGCAAACTTAGCGAATTTGAAAACACAGTCAGCAAGCCAGACGCCACAGGAGACCAGCAAGAATTACTTTATTCCCTAATTTCTCAAGCGGTAGAAAAATTAAAGTCAGACGAAATAAGTGCCTCAATTGATCTTCTTGATCATGGCCTTGCCATGGTTAATGACAGCAACGACGCTCAGCCGGCCCACGTTCACTTGCTGCAGTTGAGAGCCTACGCCAAAAATCGGCTTGGCGTCGAGGAATCCGCCCTGCGCGATATCGATAAGGCCCTAGAACTTAGTCCCAATGACGCCTTTGCGTATAATATACGCGGGCAAATATATCATGACTTAGGGCGCTACTTAGATGCGGAGCAAGATTTTCGCCGAGTTATTCAAACTGACCCCAAAAACGATGTAGCATGGGACAAGCTCGGACATTTACAACTCAAGCATCTAAATGACACCCCTGCCGCGATCATTTCATTTGATCATTCACTCGACATCGACTCGAAATCACCCGGAACATTAATCGAACGCGGGCTCGCCCACCTGCTCACAGGCAGCTTCGACGCCGCCGAACAAGATTTGCTAGCTGCGTGGAGTGAACTCGATGATACAGGCACGAAAACTCGTGCATCCATTCTCGAGAAACGCGCTTTAGTCGCTTTGGCGCGAAAAGACATGCGGGAAGGAGCCCGTTTGGCCCTTGAAGCACAGAACTACGAGCCTGAACGGCTCTGGAATACATTTGTTATAGCCTATACCGATGCCCTCCAGCCTCAACGAGCGCCTAAGGGGTTGATGAATTCTATTCTTTTTCGTCCGGACGCGGACCATATCCGTGACTATAGCCGTTTCCGCGAACTCGCTATCAAGTCCCCCAAAGACGTTGCATACCTCCGACGGTTCCTCATACCGGAAGCACAGATAGAACTTGATCGCGCCACTCAACCGCCTTCTTTGTAACTTAGGCGGCGTCAATTTTTAAGTGCACAGGCATTGTATATATCGGCATGAAAGACCTCAGCAGGAGAGGGGGGCAGAAAAGGGGTTAATGCGTTTTTTGTTAGTTATTTTTCGGATTGAGGATTTCGTTACCCAAAGGCTCGCAACCAAAGTTTTCGCCTAAAAACTAACAAAAAACGCATTGACCCCTTTGGCTCGTCCGCGTGTTCATGTTCGATCCGGAGAGCTGAGGCTGAAATACAACAACACTCGGCCAGACTCCCTCGGCGCGAGGCCCCATTGGCTCGACTGCTTGAGTCGAGTTTAATTAACAGTTTACGGCCTGACCCCATCGGCTCGTCACTGACTCGGGCCCGGTCCTGATCGCCTTCGGCGTATGGAATTTGTCCAGCTCGATCCATCCGTGTCGGGGGATCAAAAAGGGGACGGGGCGCTAGTTGCTGTAATTGTCTTCTTTGTGCCCAATTCACTTAGCTAGTAGCATCTAGCGACCTGACCCTGTCGGCTCGACAGCGGTTCCGCTAAATGGGACTCGCCGTAAATGGGCAATGGAGTGGTTGAAGCCCCTCGGATCGGCAGGTGCTTTGGCTCGACGGACAGTTAATCTGCCTGATACTAAAATGTGATGAAAAAGAACTACTTGGAGCTGGTTGCTAATAATAATCCTTTTCATCGTATGCACTCGGCGGGGATTCCCATTAATCAGATTAAGGATCTCGTTATTGAGTTACTTGATCCCTACGTATTCGATAAAACATTTCTGAGAGAGTATGCCATGACGGCACTTGCGGCTGAGGCGGTTAACGTCGGGCGAATAGTAGCCCGGCCAGATTGGGCGTCGATGTTGGCAAACCTAGTTGTTTTTCGGGCGGATGTGTGGCGGGCTAATCAGGGTGGTAGTATTGATACTATTGTTGCGAACTATGATAAAATAGAGGAGTGTTATGAGCGCGTTAGTAGTTATGCATTGATGGAAATTCCAAAAGCAGATCTCGAAATGAGGGAATTCGCATTCGAGTGTTTTAGGAATATTGGAACTATCGCTGAATCATGTATTTTCCCGCATTTGAGGGAATTGCTGGGGTTGTGTAATCGTCAATTTTCGACGTTAGCGGCAGTTCACGCAAAGGACTTCGGTGAAATCGTGCGGGACTTGGGTGATTTTTATATTGATAAAAGATTAATCATGCCCGCTCCGTGGGGGATTTCGCTGAGCCAATGGAGAAACATGGCCCAGCACCACGATTATAAGGTTACTGACGATAAAATATCGCTAACGTATGGACGGGGTAAAAATAGTAGAAACATATCCATCACCCGGGATGAGCTCTGGGCTGTTACTAATGAAATATTCGCACGATTGAGGATTCTGAAGAGTGCGCGCATTCTTTTTATTTTCGATAAAAGAGATGTCTTGGGCCCGTATTTTAAACAGTGTTCAAATTCGGATTTGAGAACAGAGTTCCTTCATCTGGCAGCATCAATTTCCACTCAGGGATTTAAACTGAGAAATGCGCACGTAAAAGAGGAGATTGCTGAATTCGATGTTGCTGACCTTTCGCGCTCAGAAGAGAGAGACCAAAGGGCAATTCATTGCAGTCAGTTCCTCGCGATGTTCGCGGAGTGGTTTAAGGGGCGGTCTATATCGATTTTATTTTCATCCACGGAAAGCGGTAGTCCGTCATTTCGTTTTTCAATTACGAAGGAGCAGGCGAAACTAATAAATGAAGGGGCGGATCCCCTGGAAACTTTAGCCCCTATTTTTTCAATAGAACATTTGAAGCAATAGGATTCATTACTAATTCATTAACTTGGCTTCGTAAATGGGTCGGGTCGCTGATTATTGATTAATTCGAGCATTATCGTAAAAATTAATGATCAGCGGCGTAATCCGATTGGATTGACCGGCCCCATCGGTTCGCCCCCCCCTGCCGTGGCTGTCCCGAACGATGACCAGGTTCGGGTTTTCTGGGCGTCATCCTTTTTTTGCGCCGTGAGCCCGTCCGGCCTGTCTCGGCGCGGCTAACCTTGCGTGTGATTAGGTGCCTTCGGCTCGACGAGTTTTCAAAGATTAATGCTAGGCAGTCACGATGCACCGTCATAAAACGATGCATGTTTCAGCTTCTAATCGATACGTGTGTCTGGCTCGACATTGCCAAAGATCGGAAACAGCAAAGCTTGTTGACTGCGTTGGAGCGTTTGATCGCGCACAAGAAAATTGAGCTAATCGTTCCCCGAATCGTCGTCGAAGAATTCAACCGGCACAAAGCACGAATCGTTCAGGAGGCGACGAAAAGCATGTCGTCAACGCTGCGCCGTGCGAAAGAGTTGGTTGGTGAGTTCGGAAAGGGAACTAAGTCGCGACGGGTGATACAGGAGATTGAGAACATCGACTTCTTAATGCCTTCCTTAGGGGACGCCGCTGTTGATTCGGTTATCCGAATTGAAGCCCTCTTTAGCGCCGCGAAGATTATCGAAATATCCGATACGTTCAAACTCCGCGCTGCTCAACGGGCGTTCGATAAAAAGGCACCTTTTCATCGGGAGAAAAACAGCATCGCTGATGCAGTATTGATCGAAGTGTATATCGAAACTGTTGCTACTAACCGGACCAAGGGCCTCCGATTCTCCTTTGTTACACATAACATTAAAGACTTCAGCCTCACGAACGGAGACACGCGTATTCCACATCCCGACATTGCGCCGTATTTTTCAAAGATTCGCTCTATCTATTCAACCAACCTTGGCGATCTGATGAAACGCATCGATCCGGAGCTGTTGGCAGAACTCAAATTCGACGAGGAGTTTACTTTCGAACCCCGATCCGCGAGTGAGATATATGCCGAGTCGGAAGATCTCGTTAAGAAAATCTGGTATGACCGTCATCAGGTTTGGCGGCAGAAGATAGAATCAGGTCAACATCAGATTGTTCCTGACGCAGAATGGAAATCATCCGAAGCTCGAAGCTCTACGATGCAGAGTATCTGGGAGGGGGCCAAAAAAGCGGCTGCTAAGGTAGAAAAGAGTTACGGCAAAGAAAATCTCGGTCCTTGGACGAAGTTTGAGTGGGGAATGCTCAACGGTAAGCTGTCGGCCTTACGTTGGTGTATGGGAGACGAGTGGGATATGCTCGATAGCTAATATATCCCTTTAACGCTTCCATTCGGTTACTGCTGCAGGTGGTGGATGAGGGCAATGCGTTGGTCTTCGGCCTGCCAGAAGTTTTGGGCAATCTTTTGGAAGGCGGGTAAGGCCATCGCGCCAAACAGCCGACCTACAGGGTTCTTGAGCTGCCATGACGTCACCTTGGCCTCGAAGGCTGCGGCTATCTTTTCAGAGCGATCCCAGTGCCGGTTTTGAAGCAACTCGCATGACTCAGTTAGATAGTCCGCGTATTCGCGTTCAGTTCGGTTGGGGTTAAACAGAAAGTGTCGAAGGACGTTGTTTTGGAAGAGCTGCACGTCTCTTTTGTCATCGAAGACCTTTACCACGTTCACCAGTTCATTGAACGCGGCTTGCGGGTTTCCTCTCATCGAATCCATGGATTCGCGGGCGATGATCTGTTCGCCCAAAAAAGCATTGGCGAAGGCGAGCTTTATGGACGGGGCTTCGGTTAACGTAGCCAGAATATCTTTGCGGGTCTGGTCCGACAAAGAAGGGTCATCGACAATGAGTTCGAGCCGTTGGTAAGCGCCTTTGAGGAAAACGACGGGGATCATTTGATTTACCAAGTTCGTTCCCGCGCTCTGCAGGTGGTAACTCGCGTGAACCAAGGAAACGAGGAGTTGAGCCGCCTCGTTTGGTTTTCCGTCAATCAGGTAGAGGTGGAACTTGCTCCAACGAAGCTGAGAACTCCGGCGGATCTTAGAGAAATCCAAACCTGGGTCTTTCATGGACGGCGGTGGATATAACCCCTCGGGCTTGTTCGCCGCCATCTCGTCGATCCATGCCTGGCCGAGCGAGTCGTGGCCCCATGCGGCTTCGAGGAGGGCGCGATTTTGAGTAGCGAACGAAGCCCATTCTTTTATGTCGCTCGGAAAGAGGGGCAACGAGATGGGCTTGGGGATCTCGACTGATGAGGTGTCGGTGTGGCCCTTAAGAAACCGTTGGTAGATGGCGTAGCTTTTCGAGTCGGCAGGGACAATAGCCCCAACTTGGGGTGCGGGAGGTCTGTCTAGATCGTCCCACGCCAGATAACCCAGAAAGGCTGCGGAGAGCGCGAGGACAGGGATGGCGATGGAGTAAGGCAGGCGTTTCCAGATGCCCCAGACCGCGCCGAGCAGCATGAGCCACGGCAGGGCCAAACAAATCCAAGGGACGACCCCATCGGCCTGCTTAACCTGCAGGCCAATGCTGGCCGCCAAGCAAAATAGGGCGGTGCCTAACGCCGCCACCATGGCCACGGTGGTGACGGCGTGAATGCCGCGTTTCACCCAGAGAGAGTTCAGGGGCAAGGTGCGGCTTTTCATGAAGAGTGGTAGGGATGTGGGCACGATCTGGGCGGCTGATCTGGTCTGCTCCTGAAGGTTACCATGCGCTTGGGTGCGCGAACTCAGGGCCAGATTGGGCTGTCGGCTGTTTGCCGGAGCTTTTTACTGAGCGCTCGGAAGCTGCCGGAGGGCGGGAAGACGACGACGCGGCCGGGGAGGCGGACCGAAGCGGACAGGCGGCGGGCCAGCGCGCGTTCGGCCTCGAAATCAGCCAAGCCATACCATGCTTTGCGGCGGCGGACGCAGAGGAGGAAGAGCCGCTGGTTTGAGAAATACTTCAGCTCTTTTTGGGCCAGTTCGGCGTCCGCCAGCTCAGGTTCTGCAGACAGGACTTGTCGCAACGCGGCCAATTCAGGGACGGATAGCCCGTGGGGGAGCAAACGGTCCTTGGCGGTGATCTCGTTGCGCTCGGCACGCGAGGCGACGGTTTCCTTTTCGTGACGATCAAGTCGCAGGGAGAGCGCTTGCAGCTGGTCGGCGCGGCCCAGATGGCGGTAATGCGCGTGCAGCACTCCGCAGCCTTGTGGCACCAGATCGGGATTGGTTGCCAGGGCGCGTTCGAGGTAGGCCTCGCCTTCGGACCGGCCGGCTTCGAGCAACAGCCGGCCTAGGTGGTAGTTGGCGAGGGCGTGATCGGCCTGCAGGGTGAGGATGCTTCGGAGCATCGGCTCGACGGCGGCATCATCCCGGAGATTGAGCAGAGCGTAGGTCTTATCCCAGAGAGCCTCGATATTCGTCGAAGCGGCCGGGACCGCCTGATCCAGCGAGCTGATGCGATGTGATAATGCGGCGGCTCGCGCGTGCTGCTCACGCCATTGTGGAGCAGCGTCCTTCACCCACGTCGTCTGCACATCGCGGCGGAGCTCGACGAGTGATGAGCCGAGCAAGGCCTCGGCGGCTGAGGGCGAGGCGGCGGACGACGCGCCGGTGACGGCGTTGCGCGAGATGCCGAGCGAGCGCAGGCGCTCACTCAGACAGGGGTGAGTGTCGCTATTGGTGGATGCGGTGTTGAAGGCCTCTTCGAGCCAGCGGGCGCGGTCGTCGGGCCCGGCACCGGTGCGGAGTCCGTCGCGGAGTCGGATGAGCAGGTCGTCGGGCGGGACCGGGCTTTGGTGCGAAAGGCGCCAGAGCGAAGGCCAGAGCCTTTGCTCGAGCAGGCGCGAAAGCGTCTGCATGCGCACGAGGGCGGAGGCAAGGTTCAGCCCGCCGGCCATCCGGGCGGCGTGAGCATCGGCTTCGTATTCGTTGGCCCTGGACAGCACGAAGGCGTGCGCGTTGAACGGCGGCCAGAACCAGTTGACGAACTTCACGGTGAGCGGGTGCAGCGACAGGCTGCCGCGAGGGCGCGATCCGGAGATGTTCTGAAAGAAGTTCTCCCAAGAACGACGCAGGCGGTAGATCCAGTGGGAGAGCCGCCCGTGTTCGCGGGAAAGGTGGACGAATTCATGGGCGAGCACGGCTCGCATCTCATCGGATGAGAGGGCATCGAGCAGAGGCAGGCCGAGAATAAGATAATTGCGGGACCAGCCGAGCGGGCCGAGGCGCGGCGATTGCACGACCCCGGCGTTAAAATCGGTGGTGAGCAGCACTCGATGGAAAGGCGAACAGCGAAGCTGCGCGCGCAAATCGTCGAGCGCGGCAAACAACACGGGAGCCTCGTCGCGCCGGACTGTGCGGCCTTTGGGTGGAGCAAGTTTAACCACCAGCATCCGCAGGGCTCCCCAGCCACCAACGATCAGGACGGTGAGGCCAATGATCACACAAAAAACTTTGCCGTCGTGATCGGCCCAAAAGACAGACGAGAAAAATGCCCCGGCGATCAGCAGGATGAAGAAGAACCAGGCGAGCAAGGCGGTGTAACCGACCACCGCGAGCAAGACCGCCCGGCGGCGGAGGGCGGCGTGATCACGGCCCACCCCGGCCTCGACTTTGCGAACGAGCCCATCGAACTCCTCCCGGTTCATCTTGTTTAGAGAGTGCCGCGGCGCACCAGGTGGAACGGGAACGTGCGCTCGACGTTGAGCTGGCGGATCAGCGGGGTGAGCTCGGCTCGTGTCTCGGGATGCCAGGTGGTCACGGCCAGAAGCAGGATGGCTTTCAGCTGGGGCCTGAGGGCGAGCTCACGGGCTTCGCTCAGGCTGGGAGGCTCGGTGGCACTGAGTAAGAGGGATGCCTGGACATCATCCTCATTACCGTTGGCAAGCATTTCACGGCTTTGGGCCAGCCAGTGATCGGCCTGGGCGGTGTCGCCTGACTGCCGCGACACAATCGCGAGGGCGAGGGTATCAATGAGCTGGTTCGCGTTGTCGTCGGAAGGAGGCAGCGCCTTGACGGCTTCGAGGAGGCGGCCCTGTTCGATGAGGCTGTGGGCGAAATCACTTTTCACTTGGGCTGAACCGTTGCGGGGAGATGCCTTTTCCAAGGCGGCGAAATCGCCTGTGGCATAGAGCGCATGGCGGCGCAGGACATCCGCAGTTTCACGGGCGTCGTCGCGCTTTGAGTTGAGTTTAAGGTAGGCATTATTCACCTGCATCGCCTCCGTGGCGCGATCTTGGGCGGCGAGAGCGTTGATCAGGCGGACGTGGAGGAGTGCGTTGAACGGCTCTTTTTTGATCTGGTCACGGGTTTCTTGCTCGACCGCGGCGGCTTCGCCGAGGGCAAGACGGGTCATGGTCAATAGCTGTTCGTAGCCGGCGTTTTTCGGGTCGATGGCGAGCACCTGTTGAATCAGGGATTTCGCGGCTGCCCAGTCACCGGCGGCCATGCGATCATAAGCCAGGCCGTAAATCGGGAAAGGGTTGCGAGCGTCGGCAGCGATCGACCGTTCAAACAGGTCACGGGTGACGGTGCGTTTCCCATCGATGCGTCCACGAAGATAGAGAAGGCCGGAGTCGGTGGGGGCTGCTGCGAGCAGCCCGTCGTATTCGGCGATGAGCGCGGCGTGACGTGACGGCGAGTTGACCATCTCCTGATAGGCGCGATGCCAGGCGATCTGGACGGGGCGCTTGGCGAGTTGGGGGCGCAGATAGGCTTCGGCGCGCACGAAGGCTTTCTCTTGTGCGGCAATCGAGGTGTAGAGGTTCATCACATCGTCGTCCGTCGGGTGCGTGTGCAACCAGCACTCCGCAAACTGCAACGCACGCGCTGGAGTTTCCTTGTTCAATAAATAGAAGAAGAGGCTTTGACCCGCGCCTCGGTAAACCTGCAGGTCAACGAGGGTGCGAGATTCGCCGTTATTTAATTGAACGGTATCGGGCAGCGTGGTGAAGGGGTGGGTGACGGTGCCAAAGTGTTCAAACGTGCTTCCAAAATGAATACTGACGGAGGCGGGCGGAGGGTTCTGCTGGTAGATCACC
>CBRAFO010000025.1:0-38800 GCA_967755175.1 uncultured Opitutaceae bacterium
CGCCGACGTCGGCCTGGGCGAGCGCCGGGGCGTCGTTGGTGCCGTCACCGGTCATGGCAACGAGGTGGCCGTCGGCCTGTTCTTGCCGGATGCGGGCGAGCTTCATCTCAGGCGTGGCCTGGGCGAGGAAGTCGTCCACGCCGGCTTCGGCGGCGATGGCGGCGGCGGTGAGCGGGTTGTCACCGGTGATCATCACGGTGCGGATACCCATGGCGCGGAGTTGGGCGAAGCGTTCTTTGATGCCGCCTTTGACGACGTCCTTCAGGTAGATGACGCCGAGTGCGCTCGCGGAGGTGCCGACGACTTCGGCCACGACGAGAGGCGTGCCGCCTTGGCGGGAGATTTTATCCACAGCCTCGGTGATCGCGGCGGGGTAGTTGCCACCGAGGGATTCGACCCAGGCTTTGACGTTGGCGGCGGCACCTTTGCGGATGGAACGGGCGGGCTGGTTGCCGGTCGGTTGGAGGTCGACGCCGCTCATACGAGTCTGCGCAGTGAAGGGGACGAAGGTGGCGTGGGGCGGTCCAAGCTCGCGGCCGCGCAGGCCGAATTTTTCTTTGGCGAGCACCACGATGCTGCGACCCTCGGGCGTCTCGTCGGCGAGCGAGGAGAGTTGCGCGGCATCGGCGAGGCGGTCAGCCGTGACGCCGGGCGCGGCCACGAATTCGGCGGCCTGGCGATTGCCGAGGGTGATCGTGCCGGTTTTGTCGAGGAGGAGGACGTCGATGTCGCCGGCGGCTTCGACGGCGCGACCGGACATGGCGAGGACGTTGCGCTGGAGGAGGCGGTCCATGCCGGCGATGCCAATGGCGCTGAGGAGTCCGCCGATGGTCGTGGGGATGAGGCACACCAGCAGGGCGATCAGCGTGGTGATGGAGAACGCGACGTTGGCGTAGTCGCCGAAGGGTTTCAGGGCGAGGATGACGAGCAGGAAGATGAAGGTGAGCGCGGAGAGCAGGATGGTGAGCGCGATCTCGTTGGGGGTCTTCTGGCGGGACGCGCCTTCGACGAGGCTGATCATGTGGTCGAGGAAACCTTCGCCGGGATTGGCGGTGATGCGGATGACGAGCGTATCGGAGAGCACGCAGGTGCCGCCGGTGACGGCGCTGCGGTCGCCGCCGGCCTCGCGGATGACGGGAGCGGATTCGCCGGTGATGGCGGATTCGTCCACGGAGGCGGCGCCCTCGACGACCTCGCCGTCACCGGGGATGAGTTCGCCGGCTTTTACGAAGACGAGATCGCCTTTGGCCAGGAGCGTCGCGTCAATGGATTCGAGCGAGCCGTCTTTGCGGCGGCGGTTAGCAACGAGCTGTTTTCGAGAAGCGCGGAGCGTGCGGGCTTGGGCCTTGCCTCGGCCCTCGGCGACCGACTCGGCGAAGTTGGCGAAGACGACGGTGAAGAGGAGCCAGAGGGCGATCTGAAGGACGTAACCAAAAGGATCTTTCGAGGTGAAGAGCTGCTGAAACGAAAGAAAGGCGCCGAGCAGCGTGATGAACATCACGGGGTTCTTTAGTTGGCGGCGGGGATCGAGCTTTTTGAGGGAATCGATGGACGCCTGGCGCACGATGGCCGGGTCGAAAAGAGAGGCTGATTTGGTGCTCATGTGGATGGCCGCGAGACGCGGCAGTTGAGAGGTGAGAGCTGAGAGTTGAGAGAAATCAGAACAGGTTGCCGGCGTTCATGAGAAAGTGCTCGACGACGGGACCCATCGCCAAGGCGGGCAGGAAGGTGAGCGCGCCCACCAGCACCACGGTGCCGATCAGGAGCAGGACGAAGGGGGCGCCCTCGGTCTTGAATGTGCCGGCGCTGGCAGGCACGAGGCGCTTGCCGGCGAAGCTGCCGGCGAGAGCGAGCAGCGGGATGATCATCAGGAAACGGCCGATGAGCATCGCGACGCCGAGCGTGGTATTCCAATGCGGGTCGCCGTTGGCGGGATTGGCGGTGAGTCCGGCGAAGGCACTGCCGTTGTTGCCCACGGCAGAGCTGAAGGCGTAGAGGATTTCGCTGAACCCGTGTGGACCGGCGTTGTTGAGTCCGGCCACGCCCCAGGCGGCGGCGCTGGCCCAGGCGGTCATGCCGAGGATGGTCGCGGCGAGGACCATCAGCGCGAGCATCACGAGCTTCACGTCGTAGGCCTCGATCTTTTTGCCGGCGTATTCGGGCGTGCGGCCGACCATCAGGCCGGCGATGAACACGGCGAGGATCACGAAGACCAACATGCCGTAGAGGCCGGAGCCGACGCCGCCAAAGATAACCTCGCCAGTCTGGATGTTGAAGAGCGGCACGAGTCCGCCGAGCGGCGTGAACGAGTCGTGCATGGAGTTGACCGCACCGCAGGACGCGTCGGTGGTGATGGTGGCGAAGAGCGCGGAGTTGAAGATGCCGAAGCGGACGTCTTTGCCCTCCATGTTGCCGTCGGCCGCGGCCACGCCGAGTTGCTGATGGATGGGATTACCGGAGGCCTCGGCCTTCCAGCAGACGAGCGCGCCGGCAACGAACAGGATGGCCATCGCACTCCAGACGGCCCAGCCGTGGCGCTGGTTTTTGACCATGCGACCAAGCCAGTAGGTGAGGGCGCTCGGGATCGCGAAGATCGAGAGCATCTGGAGAAAGTTGGAGAGCGGCGTGGGGTTCTCGAAGGGATGGGCGGCGTTGGCGTTGAAGAAGCCGCCGCCGTTGGTGCCGAGCATCTTGATGGCGACCTGTGAGGCGACCGGACCTTGGGCGATGGTCTGGGTCGCGCCTTCGAGCGTGTGGGCGACCGTGTAGGGTGCGAAGTTTTGGATGATGCCTTGAGAGACAAGGAAGAGCGCGAAGACCACGCACACCGGCGCGAGCAGGTAATAAGTGACGCGAACGGTATCGACCCAGAAGTTACCGATGGTTTTGACGGAGTGGCGGGCGATGCCGCGAACGAGGGCGGCGGCAATGGCGATGCCGGCGGCCGCCGAGGTGAAGTTGTGAATCGCCAGGCCGACCATCTGCGAGAAATACGACAGCGTGGATTCGCCGCCGTAGCTCTGCCAGTTGGTGTTGGTCGTGAAACTGGCGGCGGTGTTGAACGCGAGGTGCGGTGACAGTCCCGCGAGACCCTGCGGATTGAGCGGCAGGTGATCTTGGTAGCGCAGGACGAAATAGGTGAACAACAGTCCGACGAGGCTGAACACGATCAGTGCGACGGTGTAGCCGAACCAGCTCTGCTCCTTTTCGGGGTCGATGCCGCAAAGCTTGTAGGTGAGTCGTTCGATGGGGCGCACGAGCGGGTCGAGCCAGGTGCGGCCCTTTCCGTCGAGCACCTGCACGAGGTAGAGCCCGAGCGGTTTGGTGATGAGCAGGAGAGCGCCGAGGTAGAGCGCGAATTGGAACCAGGCGTTGGCGTTGTTCATGACGAGGGCGGGAGGTTCGCTTAGAATTTTTCCGGACGGATCACGGCGAAGACGAGGTAGGCGAGGCAGGCGACGGCGAGGAGGCCGATGAGGATGTTTTCCATGGCGGGAAGGCGGATGGCTGGTGTGTTGCGGTCGTGATGCGGACTCAGCGCAACCGGCCGCAGAACCAGGCGTAGGCGGCTGAAAGGGCGAAAAACCCCACGGGGAGGGCGATGGCGAGAAGGTCGTTCATGCGGGCCCATCGTAACGGATGCGGACGCGCCGCCCTAATTAAGAGAGGAGGCCCGGGCGTTAAAAAAACATTAACGCCTCCGTGGGCCTGCCCGTGCGAGGGTGCTCGCGACGGGAGTCGGGGACACGAGTAACCTATTAGGTTACTTGATGCCGGGCCGGCGAGGCGGGTTCGTCAGCACGGGCGACGTGCTCCGTTGGGACCTCGGCGTTTCGCTGCCTCTAAGGGTTCAGCGGCTTGAGCGACGACGACGACGGGTGTCAGCGGGCGTCGAAGGCCTTGATCACCAGTCCGGGCGTGAGCAGCTCGGGCAAGGGCGTGGGTTCGGTCCGGCCGGGGAGGTAAACCAGGTTAAACGGCACGGCGCTGCGGTTCCATTTGGCCAGCTCAGTGGTGATGCGGGCATCGCGACTCGTCCAGTCTCCGCGGAGCACCACGACGCCGAGTTCATGGAAGCGGCTGCGCACTTCGCTTGAGCCGAAGACGAGCTTCTTGTTGGCCTGACAGGTCGCGCACCAACGGGCGGTGAAATCCACGTAGATCGGACGGCCTTCCGCTTGAAGCACAGCCACTCGCGTGGGGCTCCACGGCTCCCAAGTCACCTCGTCGGCCGGTGCGGTTTTGGGCCAGCCGAGCAGCACGCCGAGGCCGAGCAGGAGGGCTCCGCCGATCAGGCCGATGCGGCGGTCGCGAGCGGAGGCGCTTAGGTGCGCGTAGCGTCCGTAGATCCAGGCGGCCATCGCGATGAGCGTGAGGCCGAAGATGGCCATGAGTGAGCCGCTTTCGTTCGCCTGGCCGGCGAGCACCCACACGAGGTAACCAGCGGTCGCATAGAGCGGGAACGCCATCGCTTGCTTAAAGGTTTCCATCCACGCGCCGGGGCGAGGGAGGAGGCGGACGGCTTGCGGGAAGATCGACAGAAGCAGATACGGCGTCGAGAGGCCGAGACCGATGGTGGTGAAGATCACGTAGGATTCCGCCGCCGGGAGCACGAGGGCCACGCCTAGGGCCGGGGCGAGGAAGGGCGCGCTGCACGGCGTGGCGACTACGGTGGCGAGCACGCCGGTGAAGAACGAGCCGCGGTAGCCCGACTGCATTTGCAGGCTGGCGCCGGCGCCCATCGCGCGTCCGCCAAACTCGAAGACACCGCTCATGCTGAGGGCGAAGACCAGCATCAGCGCCGCGAGTCCGAAGACGAAGGGAGGCGACTGGAGTTGGAAGCCCCAGCCGAGTTCGCCGCCGCTCGCCCGCAGGATGGCGAGCACGGTGGCGAGCGTCCAAAACGACAACAACACGCCGGCGGTGAACGTCAGACCATGGAGGGTGATCTTCCGGCGGCTGGCGCCGGCTTGGTTGACGAAGCCCATGATCTTGATGCCCAGCACGGGAAAAACGCAGGGCATGAGGTTCAGAATCAATCCGCCGATAAACGCCAAGGGCAGGGTCGCGAGCAGTCCGGCGGGCGCGTCGGTTGCGTGAGGAGCGGGCGCGGGCGACTGGAGCGGGACATCGATGGATAGGCTGGGCACGGAGGCCGTGGCGATGGCATCGGTGGCGGCGGAGGGGGAGGCGCGTAGCACGCCTTGGACGCGGGCGGAACCGGTCGTCGTGGACGCGGGCGCGGTGGCGGGCGTGGTGGCGGTCGTGGCGTCCTCGGCGAGGGGCAACGTGAGGGTGGTCACCGTGCCGGTTTCATCGACGCGGACAGACTGAGGCTGGTCGTAGGCAACGAGGTCGTTGTCCGTGAAGAACCACCAGGATGGCTTCGTGTTGGCGGGGCCTTGCGGCAGGCCGGTCAGGCGCAGCGTGATGGCGTGGGCATCACGCGTGGCGGTGACGGTGATCTGGCTGTCTGCGCGTGGCAGGGTGGCCAACGTGGCGGCGATGGCGGGGCCGTTCACCGGGTCGGGCAGCGCAGGTGACGCGGAGGCGGACACGGGCAGGTCGAGTTCGACGGGTGACTCTCCGGGCACGCAGGCATCGTGGCACATGAGCCACTCCGCCTTAGCCTTCAGGGCGACGGTGGTTCCGGCGGGCAAGTCCTTCGGCCGGGTCAACGTGATGGGCAGATAAACGACTCCGTCGTAACCCTGGCCGGTGACGTGGCCGGACTCATCGGTGATGGTTTTGGGCGCGGGCCAGGAGAGTTTCCCGGCGGTCCAGCCGTCGGGGAGCGTCCACGTGAGCGACGTGGGATAACCGGTGCCGGGGTGGCTCCAGTAGGTGTGCCAGCCGGCCGCGTGCTCAAGACGCAGGGCGGCTTGCAGGGGCTTCCCGGGCTGGATCGCCTGCACGTCGGCGACGAGTGAGGCGGTCACTTGCGCTCGACTCGGAAGGACCGCCGCCACGAAGAGGGCGGCCAGGCACGCAAACGGGACGGACGGCAGACAAAACGTTTTTTTCATCACAAAGGGGGCCCCGGCACACCGGAATATTTGTCACTTATTAAGTGACAAATATCCCGCAGGTTTGGGGGCGAGTGGGTGCTGGCTTTTTTCGGCGGATCAGGGCTGCGCGAGCTCGAACTCGACGGAGCTGGTGGAGGTCGTTTGGGCACCGTTTTGGGCGGGTGCGAGCAGGTAGCCGCCGCCGATGAGCGTGTCGCCGGGGGCGGGTTGGAGCAGCACGCCTTCGATGGTCGCCTTATGGGTGGCGAGCAGATCGGTCGGATTGCAGGTGCCGGTGAACACACCGGTCTTGGCCGTGAGCTTGAGGGTCCAGGTCGAGGTGTTGACGCCCACGACGGTGAACACGTTGACGGCGCTCAGGTTCAGGGTGGTGGGGAGGGCGGCGTTGGCGGTGTCGCCGGTGTTGGTTTGGAAATCGCCGAGGACGGTGACGGTGAAGTTGCCGTCGTTGGCCAGGCCGAGGCGGGGACCGAAGGCGGTGGAGGGGGTCGCGTTCCATGGCTCCATCACGGCTTGCACGGCGAGCGGGCCGAAGCCGCCGGGGTAGGCGGTGGTGGCGATGGCGGGCTTGGTCCAGTAGAGGTCGCTGCCGTGGGCGCCGGTGAGGTGCAGGAGCGCGCTGTTGTCGTCACGCGTGGTGAGCGGGAGCGCGCCGGCGAAGTAGCCACCGGGTTTGTAGGGTTTGGCGTAGGGGCGGAGGACGTTGTCGGAACCGAGGGCGGTGGTGGCCGTTAACGCCGTGCCGTCGCCGAGTTTGCCCTTGAGGCTGAAGACGCCGGCGGCCGTCGAGGTGACGGAGATATAGCCGTCGCCGTGGGGATAGGAGGTGGCCGTGCCGAGGTTGGTCGGCTCGCGGATGATCATCGTGTAAGTGGCGACCGAAGCAGTGCTGGCCAGTCGTGCGCCGGTGCCGCTGCCAACCTGGCTGGCGTTGGCGGAGAGAGTGGCGGTCAGTTCTCCGGTGTTGGAGACCGACAGCGCGAGTTGATAAGTCGCCGGGGAAAGTCCCGCCGCGCGAGCGAGGGTGACGGTGGCGCCGCCGGCGGTCAGATCGTTGGTGAGTTCGAGGCTGCCTTTGAACGCGTAGGGTTTTGCGTCCTGATTGGTCAGGCGTCCGGTGAACGCGCCGGTGGCGGTCACCACCGTGAGTTCAACTTTGCCGAGGGGAAGCGGTGCGACGGCGCCGATGGAGGTGTCCTCGATCAAGGCTTCGAAGCGGCCCGCCATGGCGGACGGGAAGGCTTGGACGGTGAGGACGAGGGAGCGGACAACGCTGCGCAGTTTACCGGCCACGGTCCAATAGGTGAGCGTGTAGATGCCTGGCTTGGCCGAGAGCACACCGGTGAGTTGGCCGGTCACGGCGTCGAGCTTGAGACCGGCAGGGATTTTCGCGGCGGCGAAGGTGATGCCGGCCGGGTAGGTGGTGCCACCGGTCAGATCGAAGCTGAGGCGTTCGCCGACATCGAAGGTGCGGGCGGCGGTCACGACGGCGGGCGGCGGCACTTGGGCGGTCAACGTGGCGACGGAGGAGGCGACTCCGCTGGGCGCGGACGCGTTGAACGCTTTGACGCTGTAGGCACCGGCGTCGCTGGCCTGGAAGTTGGCGAGCGAGAGGCTGCTAGCCGTCTGTCCGGCAAGCGCGGTGGTGGCTTTAAACCATTGAAAGGTCGGGGCCGGGTAGCCGGAGGCGGTGACGGTCAATGTGACGGTGCTGCCGATATTCACCGCCTGCGTCGCGAACTGCGTGGTGAACACGGGAGCGGTCGGAACGGGGTTGACCGTGAGCGTGGCGGCGTTGGACGTGACGCCGCTGGGCGCGGAGTCGTTGGTGGCGACGGCGGTGTAGGAACCGGCGTTGGTATCTTGGACGTTGGCGAGGGAGAGGGTGGTGCCGGTCTGGCCGGAGAGCGGAGCGTCATCCTTAAACCACTGGAGCGTGGGTGTGGGCCAACCGGACACGGCGACGGTGAAGGAGGCGGAGTTGCCAGCGGTGATGGTCTGCGTCGAGGGATGGGTGGTGAACGCAGGAGCGGCGGGCGCGGGGTTTACCGTGAGGGCGACTGCGGTGGAGGAAACGCCACTGGGCGCGGCCGAGTTGGTGGCGACGACCTTGTAGGTGCCGGCGCCGCCAGACTGGACGTTGGCGAGGCTGAGGGTGGTGCCGGTTTCGCCGGAGAGCGGAGCGTTGTCCTTATACCACTGGAGGGTGGGTGTCGGCGTGCCGGTCACGGCGACGGTGAAGGAGACGGCGTCTCCGACGGTGATGGTTTGAGCGGCGGGTTGAGTGGTGAAGGCCGGCGCGACCGGGGCGGGGTTGACGGTGAGCGTGGCGGCGTTGGACGTGACGCCACTGGGCGCGGAGGCGTTGGTGGCAACGACGGTGTAGGAGCCGGCGTTGGTGTCTTGGACGTTGGCGAGGGCGAGCGTGGTGCCGGTTTCGCCGGAGAGCGGGGCGTCATCCTTAAACCACTGGAGCGTGGGTGTGGGCCAACCGGATACGGCCACGGTGAAGGAGGCGGAGTTGCCAGCCGTGACGGTCTGCGTCGAGGGCTGGGTGTTGAACGCAGGAGCGGCGGGCGCGGGGTTGACGGTGAGGGCGACCGCGTTGGAGGAGACGCCGCTGGGTGCGCCGGTGTTGGTGGCGATGACCTTGTAAGTGCCGGCGTTGGCAGACTGGACGTTGGCGAGGCTGAGCGTGGTGTCGGTCTGGCCGGAGAGGGCGCTGTTGTCCTTATACCACTGGAGCGTGGGCGTCGGGGTGCCGGTCACTGCCACGGTGAAGGAGACGGCGTCACCGACCGTGACGGTTTGGGCGGCGGGTTGGGTGGTGAAGGCCGGGGCGATTGGCGCGGGGTTGACCGTGAGCGTGGCGGCGTTGGATGTGACGCCACTGGGCGCGGAGGCATTGGTCGCGACGACGGTATAGCTGCCCGCGTTGGTGTCTTGGACGTTGGCTAAGGTGAGCGTCGTGCCGGTTTGGCCGGAGAGGGCGACGTTGTCTTTATACCACTGGAGCGTGGGCGTCGGCGTGCCGGTCACCGCCACGGTGAAGGACGCGGAGTTGCCGGTCGTAACGGTTTGGGTGGTCGGTTGAGTGGTAAACGCCGGGGCGGCGGCGGTGCTCACGATCTTGATCGCACAGGTCACTTTGGCGTTATTGCCGGTGGCGCCCGTCGAATCGTAAGCGGTGAAAGTGAGCGTCTGATTTGCGGCGGCGGTTGGAGTGCCGGCGAGCGTCACCTTGGTGGTCCCGTTGAAGACGTAGCCGCCGGTCACTGCGGAGCCTCCGGTCACGCTTAATCCTGTGGGCAACGTGCCGGCGACTTTCCAGGACTTGGACGTGCCGGGCGCGCCGGTGACATTAAAGGACACGCTGAACGCGGCGTCTTGGTTGCCGTTGGCAGTGAATGTCGTGCCGGCCGAGCCGCTGGTGGGGGTGACGGTGGTCGGGCTGACCACGGTGGCGTTGAAGGTGGTGGCACCGGCCACGGAGTTATACGCACCAAGGGCCGCGAGGGCGAAGGCCGACTTGAGCAGATCGCCGGACTGGGGCGCGAGGTTGGCTACCGAGCCGCTGGTGACCAAGCGCAGGACGGGGGTGCGTTGCAGGAGCATCGTCAGGATCGCGACAGGGGCGTGCATCCAGCGGAGGCGGTAGAAGATTAGGTAGAGATTCATGGCGGTGCAATAAACGGGGCGGGCGGCCTGTGGCTGAGTCGGTGGAGGTAACGGCGCGTGGATTCGCGAGGGGGACGATGCGGTGCGGCGGGCTGGGCAGTTAATTGCAGCCGCAACCGCTGCCTCCGACGCCGCGACCGCCTGAGGAGGCCTCGCGTGAGAAGTAGATGTGTTCGCTCATCGCGGTGTGCAGCGGGTCGCGGTCGGGCCGCATGGTGTAGTCGGCCAACGTGCCGCGTTCCCACGGATGAACGCGGGTGAGCTGAGCCGAGGAACAGCCGGCGAGGAGGCAGGCGAGGGCAGATAAAACGAGGGCTGCGATCTTCATGATTTTTCCTCCAGGAGCTTGATGATTTCGGCGCGGATTTTCTGGCCATCGGCGTCGCCGTGGAAACCGCTGTGCACGAGGCGGAGCACGCCTTGGCGGTCGATCAGATAACAGGTGGGCATGGCGGGCGGCTGCACATTGGCCACGAGCTTCTGGGCTCCATCGCGCACGGTCACAAAGGTGGGCGAGAAACGTTTAATGAAGTCGGCGTAAGGCTCGGCCTTTTTATCAACGCTCACTGCGACGAGGGTGAAGCCTTTGGCGTTCAGCTCCGTCTGCAGCGCGGAGTAGAAGGGGAACGAGGCTTTGCACGGGGAGCACCACGTGGCCCAGAAATCGACCAGCACCACGCGGCCTGCGCGCGCGGGCAGTTGTCCATCGAGGGAGAAGGCGGACAGGTCGGGGAAGGGCTCGCCGACTTTGACCTCGGCGCATGCGACCAAGGCGGTGGCGGCGAGGCCCAGAAGGCACGCCAGCAGTTTGGTTTTAAGATACGACATAACGAAAAAATCCTCTCGATTGGTGAATGGCCTGATCGGTCGTGATGCGGACCTCCGCATGCATGATGTCCGCCGTCAGGCGTAGTCCTTCCTGGGGACCGAGAATGAACACGGCCGTCGAGAGCACGCCTGCTTGGAGGCAGGTCGGCGCGACGACGGTGACTTGCCGGCAGCCGTTGCCAACGGGTCGGCCGGTGCGCGGGTCCACGATGTGGCCGTAGCGTTTTCCGCCGATGGTGAAGCCGCGCAGGTAATCGCCCGAGGCCGCCACGCCCACGTTCGCCGCGGCCAGGCTGCCTTTACAGGGGCCGGCGGGATTCGCCGGATCTTCGAGGCCGATGTGCCAGCCGGGTTTTCCCGGGGCGGCGCCGACGGCCATCAGGTCGTGTCCGAAGTCGATTAACGCGCTGGTCAGGCCGTGGGCTTTGGCGAGAGCGGCGATGGCATCGACCGCGTATTCTTTGCCCCAGCCACCGAAGTCGAGGCACATGCCCTCTTCCGGGAGCCGCACTTTGCCGGGAGCGCGCTGCACCTTCGCCCAACCGACGAGGCGGAGCGCGGCGGCGATTTCCTGGTCGCTCGGGATGCGCGGAGTCGCGGCCTTGTAATCCCAGAGGCGCAGCAGCGGGGCGGCGGTGGCGTCCATCACGCCCTTCGTGAGGAAATGCATCGAGGCGCAGAAGTTCAGCATCCCGTCCATCTCGGCATCCACCTCGACCCAATCGCCTCCGGCGGCCGCGTTGATGCGGCTCACCACGCTGTCAGGACGGAAGCGCGAGTATTTGGCTTCGAAGCTCGCGACCCAAGCGATCGCCTCGGTTTCAAAACGCTGTGCGGCCTGGGAGTCGGCGCGCACGTATTGGAGTTCACACGTCGTTCCCAGCGCCGACCAGCGGCAAGTCCGCACGTCGGCGGCGGAGGCGCGGGCGTTGGCCGCCCCGAGTGGGGGCGCTGCGAGGGGCGGGGTGCTCATGGCCGGTCGAGTTGGCGAGTTAGAGGCTGAGCTTGAGCCCGACGGTGAACACGTCGGCGTCGGCGTAGGCGGACGAAGGCGTCTGGTTATCGAGCCCGCGCATCAGGTAACGTTCATAGGCGATGTCGGCCGAGCAATGACGGTTGATCTCGTAGGAGAGCTTCAGCCCGAGGTTGAACGTTTCCATCTTGGAAAGTCGGTAATCCGACGAGTAAAACGGTCCGCGTCCGGTTCCGGTTTCACCACTCGGGGCGATGGAGGTGACGACGCCGGCCTGATCGAGATCGTAGTAATAAAAATCGGCCACGGACTGGCGGTAGTAACGCACCGAGGGTTCCAACGTGAAGTGCGTGCCGAGGCGCTGGATCCATTTCAACTCCACCGTGTGGCTGCGGATTCCGAAGCTGTCGGAATAAAACCGATACGACGCATCCGCCGCGCCGTTGAGGTTGTCGAAATGGCGGTTCGCACCGATGAACACGCTGACCTTGTCCTTCTCTTCGGGGCGATTTTCCGGCGGCGTGTAGTAGGTGCCCGGGTCGAGATCGAGCATCGTGGTAGAGACGATCTTGTAGGGGTCACTCAGGAAGCCGGTGGAGCGTCCGTAGCTCACGTTGGCCGTGACGGACAGGTCCGGAGAAAGCAGTTGGGTGAGCCCGATGATCAGGTCGTTGCCGGTCTTGGTGCGGTCTTTAACCCAGCCGAGTTTCGACTCGCTGATGATGTCGTCGGTGTGACCCCAGCCGAGGAGGAGAAGCGTGTTCTTCTCGTTGAAATCCGTGAGGGTGTTGAGCGAATAGCCGTTGGAAACGTAGTCGCTTTCGCGGCTCACGCCGTAGCTGACGGCCACGTTTACTCGCTTGAGTTGGTAAGCGAAGTTGGCGTCCCACGCCTTGCGTTCATCTTCCATGTGGGCGTCGGTATAGCCGGGGTGAGTGGGCAGTTCGCCGGTGGGTGTGGCTCCAGCGATGGAGTCGATCAAGCCCATCAGCTTAAACCGGGCATCGGGCGTGATGTCGGTTTCGACCAGCGCGTATTGGGAGTCCACGCGGATGCGGTGGTTGTCCTCCTGCCACGACTGGGCCTTGAACGTGAGGCTGTCCTCGGCGTGGGCTGAGCCGACTTGGAGCAAGCTGGTGCAAGCCCCCAGCAGCCAAAGGCAATGCCGGGTGAAATCCTGAGGCGGAAGTCCGATGGGCGCGGCTTCGGAGCGGGGCTGAACGACGCGAGCCGTGGAGTGAGAAGGGTGGGAGGGGTCCACGCGGCGAACGTAGCACGGGTTCATGAAGAAAAAATGATAAACTAATTAATTAACGTTCATAAGCAGGTCTGAGCGAAAGACCTCGGTGGCGGGATGCTCGGGGACGCGAAGGAGACGCCTGCAATCGCCGAAGCAGCGTTGCTTCCGGACGGGTTTGCGTGAGCTTTTCGACGGAATGCCCAACGCGCTAGCCCACGAAAAATCACCCTACCTCCTCCAACACGCCGACAACCCGGTTGCCTGGTTGCCGTGGGACGAGGCGGCTTTCGCTCAAGCCCGTGTGGAGCAGAAACCGATTTTCCTGAGCATTGGCTACTCGACCTGCCACTGGTGCCACGTGATGGCGCACGAGTCGTTTGAGAACGCCGACGTCGCCGCGCTCCTCAACGCGCACTTCGTCTCCATCAAGGTGGACCGCGAGGAGCGGCCCGATGTGGACAAAGTTTACATGTCCTACGTGCAAGCGATGACCGGCCAGGGCGGCTGGCCGCTCAGCGTGTTTCTCACGCCGGATCTCAAGCCGTTCTACGGCGGCACGTATTTTCCTCCGGAAGATCGCCATGGGCGCACCGGGTTTCCCTCGATCCTGCGCGCCATCGCTAAGGCGTGGGCCGACGACCGGGATCGGCTGGTAGCCGAGTCGGTGCGGGTGATCGATTCGCTGACGGAATACCACGAGTCGCGCCGGGCCGACGCCGGCGCGGGCGCGCCCGATCTGCACGATTCGGGCAGCGAGGCGTTTGAGAAGTGCTACCAATATTTCCTCGAAAACTTCGACGCGACTCATGGCGGCTTCGGCGGCGCTCCCAAGTTTCCGCGTGCTTCGAATCTCGATTTTCTCCTCCGGGCGGCGGTGATCCAAGGCGTCGAGTCGGACGCCGGTCGCGAGGCCGTGCAGATGGTCGCGACCACGCTGCAACGCATGACCGGTGGCGGCATTCATGACCACGTCGGCGGTGGGTTTCACCGCTACTCCGTGGACGAGACGTGGTTCGTGCCGCACTTCGAGAAAATGCTCTACGATCAGGCGCAGATTGCGGTCAACGCGCTCGACACGCACCTGGCCACCGGCGACGAGCGCTTCGCCTGGATCGCTCGCGACATCTTCGGTTACGTGTTGCGCGATCTCGCTGCGCCGGGCGGTGCGTTTTACTCGGCGGAGGATGCGGACAGCGAGGTCGCCGGTGGCGACCTCGCTGCGGGCGATGGGCAAGGGGCGAAGGGCGATGGGCACGGAAAGGGGGCGCAGGCGCATGCGGAGGGTGCGTTCTACGTGTGGACGCGGGCGGAGATTGAGGCGGCACTCGGTGCTGCGGACGCGGCGTTGGTGTGCGCGCACTTTGGCGTCACGGCCGAGGGCAACGTGCCTCGGCAGCTTGATCCGCAGAACGAGTTTATCGGCAAAAACATTCTCATGCAGCGGCGCGGGCTCGCCGCGACTGCGCAGTTGCAGGGCCTTGCGCCCCAGGTTGCGGCCGACCGGTTGGCGTCGGCGCTGGAAACGCTTCGCGCAGTGCGCGAGAAACGTCCGCGTCCACACCTTGATGACAAGGTTATCACCGCATGGAACGGCCTGATGATTTCCGCGTTGGCCCGCGGGGCGGTGTCGTCCGCCGAATGCTTTGCAGACATGCGCGAGGCATATCGTGCCGCTGCCGTGCGGGCTGCAGAGTTCATCGAGCGCGAGCTCTTCGATGCGAAGCGCGGCGTGTTGTATCGCAACTTCCGCGACGGACGCGGGGCGAACGAGGGGTTTGCCGAGGATTACGCGTATCTGATCGGGGGATTGATCGATCTTTATGAGGCGACGTTTGACGCGCGTTGGCTGCGTTGGGCGGAGGGCTTGCAGCAGGTGATGGACGCGCTGTTCTGGGATGAGGCGCACGGCGGGTATTTCAACTCGCGGGCCGACGATGCCAGTATCGTGCTGCGGTTGAAGGAGGATTACGACGGCGCGGAGCCTTCGCCGAGCTCCGTGGCGGCGGCGAACCTGTTGCGCATGGCGGCGCTGTTTCACGACGACGCGTTGCGTGAGCGCGCGTTGCGCACGATCGAGGCGTTGCGTCCGCAGTGGTCCAAGACGCCCCATGCGCTGCCAGCGATGTTGTGCGCGATCGAGCGGGCGTTGGAGCTGCCGCGTCAGGTGGTGCTCGCGGGCGATCCGGAATCGCCTGGGTTGCGCGCGCTGGCGGCGGTCTTGCACGAGAAAGCGGGACCGCACCGCGCGGTGCTGGCGTCGCCTCGCGATGATGAGGCGGGGCGCTGGCTGGCCGGGCGCGCACCGTGGCTGGCCGGCATGCAGCCGGGCGCGGACGGCGCGGCGCGAGCATATGTCTGCGAACATTTCACCTGCCAGGCACCGGTCGGCACCGTGGAGGAGTTGCGCGCGTTAACTTCCTGAGTGCTCGAATGCGCAGTCCTGATTGGACTTCGCGCTGTTCGACCTCCTTTATCGGTCGTCTTGGATCCGACGCCCAAACCCCTGCGAACGTATCTTTGGCTGGCATTGCCGGGCATCGTGCTGATGTCGATAGCGGCATGCGTGCTGGTCGCGTGGGCGACGGGAACTCAGGGGCTGACGTCGATCTTTTCGACTGAAACTCCGATGATGGTGAACGCCGCGCTCGCGTTCATGGCGATCGGCGCGGGGTTTTTGGCGAAGACCATGGGCCGCACCGGCGGCACCCTCGCGGCTGGGGTATTTGTAAGCATCATAGGTTTGGCTACATGCTGGGAGTATCTGGCGGGCGTGAACCTGGGGATCGATGAACTGGTTTTTCGTGGCGCTGGCGGGACTTTTCCAGGGCGGATGGCGGTGCCCGCCGCGGTGGCTTTGATGCTTTGTGGGCTGGCCTTGATTTTCCTTGGGATACAGCGGCCTTGGATGCGTCTGCTTGGCGTGTTGGCGGGCTCGATCATGTCAGTGGCCCTTATCGCGCTGAGTGGTTACGCGACCGGCCTGTCCACCGCCCATGATTGGGGGCAGCCCGTCCATATGGCGGCCCTGACTTGCCTGTGCTTGCTGATCATGGCGGTCGGATTGCTCGGGTGGACGCTGACCGCCGACGATGCGCCCAAGGGGGTGGAGGAATGGCTGATGCCGTTCTCGATCACGGCGGGGGCCATCGTGGTGGTCGTGACCGTCATCATGTTTGCCAGTCTGCGTCTTCAGGAAACGACGACGGCCTTGGTGACGCGCGCCGAGCGGGTGATCACGACACTCAACGTGATGGAACTGCGCATCGCGCAAATCGAATCTGCTGTGCGCGGCTATGTGATCGTCGGGGACGAGGCGTATCTGGACGGGAGGGAGCCGAAGGCCCGCGAGGCCCTCGAAAAGTTGGAAGAGCTTCGCCGGTTGGTCGCGGGCGGAGAACCGGCGCAACGCGAGCGAGTCCTTGCGCTTATGCCGGTGGTGCGAGCCAAAATCGCCCGCAACGACAAGGTTTTCGCTCTCTGTGCAGCGGGGGACCGGGCGGGGGCCTCGGCGATCATCGCGAATAACTCGGGTCTGCATATCACCACCGAGATTCGTCGGATGGCGCTTGAGATCGAAACCGAGGAGCGGCGGCTGTTGGGCTTGCACGAGGCGGCGAGCACTTTTTCTGCCCGTCAGACCCGCGGCGTGATTGTGTTGGGAGCAGGGCTGATGCTGGGACTTTTGGGCGTGGCCTTGATTATCGCGCGTCGCAACACGAAGGCGCGGGGTGTCGTGGAAACCGCGTTGCGCACCAGCGAGGAGCAGTTCCGGAATGCGTTTGAGTTTGCCGGCACCGGCGTGGCCATCGCGGGTCTCGACGGCCGCTGGATGCGCGTCAACGCGAGCCTCTGCGAGATCGTCGGCTACGATGAGCAAACACTGCTGGCCAAGACGTTTCAGGACATCACGCATCCGGACGATCTGGGGGCGGATCTGGCGAGCGTGAAAGAGATGCTCGCGGGAAAGATGCGGGTCTATCGCGTGGAGAAACGCTACCTGCACCGCGAGGGCCATGTGGTATGGGTGAAGTTGACGGCGTCCGTCGTGCGAGATGCGACGGGCGTGCCCCTGCACTTTGTCGCGCAGATCTCGGATATTACCGAGCGTAAGCAGCTCGCCGAAAGTCTCGCCAAGGCCCGCGACGACGCGTTGGCGGCCTCGCGCCTCAAGTCGGAATTTCTGGCCAACATGAGCCACGAAATCCGCACGCCGATGAACGGCATCATCGGCATGTCCGGGTTGCTCATGGAAACGCCGCTCACTCCCGACCAGCGGGAGATCGGTCGTGTGATCCAGCACAGTTCGGAAAGCCTGCTCAGCATCATTGATGACATCTTGGATTTTTCGAAGATCGAGGCGGGCAAGCTGCGCATCGAGACCCGTGAGTTCGACCTCCGTGAGCTGACCGAGGAGGCCTTGGTGTTGCTGGCGCCGCGTGCTCACGAAAAGCACCTGGAGTTGGTCAACGATTTCGACGAACGCATCAACCACCTGTTGGTGGGCGACGCCGGCCGGCTCCGCCAACTGTTGATCAATCTCTTGGGCAATGCCGTTAAGTTTACTGAGCGAGGCGAGGTGCTCCTGCGGACGTGCGTGCTGGCCGAAAACGATACGAGCATGACAGTGCGTTGCGAGGTGATCGACACGGGCATCGGCATTTCGGAGGCCTCGCAAGCCGTGTTGTTTCAACCCTTCACCCAGGCGGATGGCACGACCACGCGGCGTTACGGAGGCACCGGTCTCGGCTTGGCCATCTCGCGCCAGTTGGTCGAGCTGATGGGCGGCACCATCGGATTCAAGAGCGAGCTGGGACGCGGGTCGCGTTTTTGGATAGACCTCAGGTTGCCCCTCGGTCGACCCCTGGCGCCCGTGGATGCCGTGTCCATCCCGTCGGGCCGACGCGTGCTCGTGGTGGCGGCCGCTGGGCATAATCGCCACGTCCTGATTCGCCTGCTCACAGGTTTAGGCCTGGAAGTGGAGGCTGCGGACACAGGGCCGGACTCACTCGCCAAACTCTCCGCCGCTTGGGATGCAGGAAGGGTTTTCGACCTCGTCGTGCTGGACTGGCACCTGGCTGAAACGGGCGGGTTACCCTTGGCGACTTCCCTTCGTGCGGACGGGCGTTTCGCGCGGTTACCACTACTGATCTTGTCGTCCACCACCGCTCTGGGTGATGACCATGAGATTGCCGACTTGAGCTTCGCCGCCGTGCTCGCCAAGCCCGTGCGCGTGGGACAACTGAGCCGTTGTCTCGCCGGCGTCTTTTGCCCGACCGTCCCGGCCGCAGTGGGTGGGACGACGGATGCCGGCGGGCGAGTTGCACCCTCGGGTCGAGCGCTGCGCCTGCTGATGGCTGAGGATAATCTCACCAACCAAGTGGTGGCCCTGCGGATCTTGAAGAAACTTGGTCACTCCGTGGAGGTGGTCGGCGATGGGAAACAGGCGCTTGCCCGGCTCGCTCTCCCACACGAGTTCGATGCGGTGCTCATGGATTGTCAGATGCCCGAAGTGGATGGTTACGCCGTGACCCGGACTATACGTGCAGGCGGTGTGATCGGTTTGAATCCGCGGATACCGATCATCGCGCTCACCGCGGATGCCATGGCGGGTGACCGGCTCAAATGCATCGAGTCCGGGATGGACGATTATGTGGCCAAGCCCATCCGAACGGGGGATCTGGTGGAGGCCTTCCGCCGCTGTGGTTTGAGCTAAGCGCCTGCTGCGGGAGCCGGCCGATGCGGCGGGGTCGCCCGCCTCCGTTACGGCTTAGGCGTCTTCGGCTGCCTCAAGATGCGGCAGGTCGCGGTCGGCCTGAAGTGTCGCCATGAGGTCGCGGACGTTTTCCAAGATCGACAACACGTCCGGATGGCGGATCGCAAAGAGCAACAGGTCCACCTGATGCGTGGATAGGCTGCGGCTGATCACTTCCGACTCCAGCTGGTGCGCGGCGTCACGGAGCGAGCGCCGATAGCTGGAAACGGCCTTGAGCGCGGCGGCTTCCGTGCGCGGTTGTGAAAAAGGGATGCCGCTGACGGCTTCGAGCCACAGAAAGGCGATGCTTTTCAACTCTGTGGATTGGGCGGTGTAGCCCATTTTCTCCATGAGGTCGGCGATGGTCTTGAACTTCACTGGGCGCCCCGACTCGACGTTGGTCACGGTGTTGCGGTGACAGCCCGCCAGCTCCGCCAATCCTTCGAGCGTGAGGCCTTTGGCTTCTCTCAGGGTGCGGAATAGCTGCGTGTAATGCATCGCTGGGGAAGTAGGGCGGCGGGCGCGTCGCTGTCAACGAGCGGTGCCGCGGACGAACGAAGTGGAGTTCTTATTGACAATAAATGGATGACTACGAAACGTGTGCAAATGGAACATTGCACGCCCCATTTAGTTCCGGATGCCGAGGGAGTCGGTCGTCGGCGTCCGCAACGTCGGCGGATTCTCAGCCTGCTTCACGACATCTGTCTGAAGATGGAGCGATTGCAGCAAACCGAGGATGCTCGCCTGGCTTGCTGCGAGGTGGCGCGAGTCCTAAGCGAGGCGCTCATGCGCGAGAACGGCGGGCGTAACATTGAAAAAAAGGTCTAACGATGGCACTTATTCTCGTGGTCGATGATTACCCGGCGATTTTGGACGTGCTTGAGATAATGCTCACAGCCGCTGGGCACGACGTCGCAAGGGCGGACGACGGTGCGGCGGGCTTGGCCCGGGCCAGTCAGCTGAAGCCGGATCTGGTGATGCTGGATATAGACATGCCCGCGATGGATGGCATCGACGTGTGCGAGGCGTTGAAGAATAACCCGGCGACGATGCACATTTCGGTGTTGCTGATGACGGGGCGGTTGAGCGCTGAGGTGCTGACGCGAGCGCGACAGGCGGGGGCATTGCGGGTGCTGTCGAAACCGTTTTCCCGTGTGCCGCTACTGGCGGAAGTTGCCCGCGCCATCCCGGAGTCCATCGCGAGTAGGTGAAAACAGGCCTATATCGGGCATTGTCATACGCATTCTGTGTGCGGCATAAAAATGCCGCGTCTTTTACCCTTTTAGTTTTTTCTCAAACCCGTCGTGAAAATCCTCACCGTTGAAGATGATGCCGTCGCTCGGGCGGTTCTCCGTCAGGCCTTGCTGCGTCTCGGCTATGAAGTGATCGAAGCCAATGATGGCGCCGAGGCGCTGGAGCTTTTGAAAAAGGAACCCGTCCGCATCATCGTGAGCGATTGGATGATGCCGGAACTCGATGGACTCGGCCTCTGCCGCGCGGTCCGCAGCCGCCTGAACGCCGATTACGTTTATTTTATTTTGCTCACCGGGCAGCAGGCCGACGTGGATAACCAACGCGAGGCGATCGAGGCGGGCGTGGACGATTTTCTCACCAAACCGCTCAATCGACAGGAAATCTGGATGCGCCTTCGCGTCGCCGAGCGCATCCTGCGTTACGCGACCGAGGTTCGGCAGCTGGAGGCGTTCCTCCCGATCTGCGGTTACTGCAAAAAAGTCCGCGACGACCATAACTACTGGCAGCAGATCGAAAGCTACATCAACGAACGCACGGGCACGGATTTCAGTCATTCCGTGTGCCCCGACTGTTACCAGCGCGTCGTCATGCCCGAACTGGAAAAATTACGCGAAGGGATTGCGGATGCTGCCCCGACCACTCATCCCACACCTCGTGTCGAACGAACGAATTGACCGCCTCGAAGAGCGCCTCGCCTGGTTGCAGCGCCACGTAACCGAACAGGACAAGGCCATGCTGGAAATGGCCGGCCAGCTCGATCGCGTGAAGGCGGAACTGACGCGCCTCAAACAACGCGCCGACGTTTCGTCGCCCACCGCCGAGGGCACCGCTATCGACGAGCGGCCGCCCCACTATTGATGGAGGCCCGACGACCTCGTCGGGCTTGTCCGGAGTCAGCTTGCCAATGCGACCCGACGAGGTCGTCGGGGTCTCCAGATCGGGCTTAAGGCGCTTTCACGGTGCCGCCACCGATGGCTTTTAGCGTGATGGTGTCATCGTCGGTTCCGACCACGACGATGAATGAGCTTTCAACCGTGGCGCGAGCCGCACCGGGGTTTTTGGCGAACCAAGCGCGCACGTCGGCCAAGGCCGCAGGCGGCAGCTTGACCGTATGCGTGACTTCTCCGAGCGGCGGGATGCCGATGGGCTCGGCGTCCTCGATGCGGGCGACGCGTTTTCCACCAAGGAAAAGCGTGTGTGTGGAGTGGCTCGTCACCAAGGGAGCCGTGTTGGGATTGCTTAAGCGCAAGGCCAGCGTAGCGCCTTCGCCGGCGACGCTGAGGTTGGTGATTTGAATGGCCGGGGCATCCAGGCGCCGTTCGGCGGGCGTGCTGCAACCGGCGAGCACCAGAAACAATGGCAGGCAAAGCAAAGAGAGGAGGCGACGCATGGTCCGAAGAAACGCGTCTGGCGGCGCGGAGCAATCGCAAGTTGCGCGATGAGCGCGTATCCAGGCCGCCAACGAGGCGTTATGGGTCCGATGCCCGCGCTACCTCAGAATACCCTCAGAAAACCGACAATGCCTTCGCACTCTCGACCGCGACCCACGCGACAGCCAAGGCGGCGGCGACCACGGCCACGGTGCGCATGGACTTCTGGAGATGAAGGCGGCGGTCATGGCGGTCGGCGTAATGACGCCGGCGGCTGCAGCCCTGGACCGACATAAAGCTGGCGAATTGGCCGTTGCGCACCGGAGTGGTCCACCCACGGGGCTCCTCGCCGCATCCACGAATGAAGGTCGGGATGTGCAGAAAACGTAGAAAAGTGACCAGCGCACGAAGCACAATGTCACGTTCTTGGGACGGCGTCCGATCTTTCAAGAGGGAAGTCCCCTCGGCGGCCATTTTCACAATGCTTTGCCGTTTCCCCGGGGAAATCGTGGGGGGAAGCGCCCATGTGTTGCGCAAAAATTGAGTGGTTTTCCCCCGCCGAAATCGGCAAGTTCGCGCGCTTTAACGCCTGCTCATGCACCATTTCAAATACGTCGGCTCCAACCTCCACTGCGAATCCGTCGATCTCGCCGAGATCGCCCGTCTCTACGGCACGCCGACCTACGTTTACAGCGCCACGACGTTGGCCGACAACTACACCCGCCTGGCCAACGGTCTCGCCGGCCTCGACGTCCAGGTCTGCTACGCGCAGAAGGCCAACGCCAACATCGCGATCCTCCGCCACTTCGCGAACCTCGGCGCGGGCTTCGACCTCGTGAGCGGCGGCGAAATCAAGCGCGTGCTCGCGGCGGGCGCGGACGTGAAGCGCAGCGTGTTTGCCGGCGTCGGCAAGACCGAGGCCGAGATTCAGCTGGCGCTCGAAAACGGCATCTTTGCCTTCCACGTCGAGAGCGAGCCCGAGATCGCGCGCATCAACCACGTCGCCGGCAAGCTCGGCGTGAAGGCGCCCATCGCCATCCGCATCAACCCTGACGTTGACGCCAAGACCCACGCCAAGATCACCACGGGCAAGTCCGAGAACAAGTTCGGCATCCCGCTCAAATACGCCGCCGCCGCCTACGAGGCCGCCGCGAAGTATCCCAACATCTTTATCAAGGGCGTGCAGATGCACATCGGCTCGCAGCTCACCAGCATCGCGCCGTTCGTCGAGGCGGTCACCAAGGTCGTGCCCTTCGTCGAGCAGTTGAAGGCCACCTACGGCATCACCTACTTCTCGATCGGTGGCGGCATCGGCATCGTTTACCAAGACGCCCTCGCCAGCGGCCAGCAGGCCTGGTGGGACGCACAACCCGCCGAGACGCGCCCGATTACGCCCGAAGCTTACGGTGCCGCGCTCGCTCCGCTGCTCAAGCCGCTCGGTCTGAAGATCCTCCTCGAACCCGGTCGTAACATGGTCGGCAACGCCGGCGTGCTGCTCTCGCGCGTCGAATACCTGAAGCGCGGCGAAGGTCGCAACTTCCTCATCGTGGACGCTGCGATGAACGACCTCGCGCGTCCCGCGATGTATGACAGCTACCACGAGATCGTGCCGCTTCACCGCGACACCGCCCGCCGCGCGTTCACTGCCGACGTGGTTGGTCCGATCTGCGAAAGCGGCGACTGCTTCGCGAAGCAGCGTCCGTTACAGGAAGTCGGCGAGGGCGAGTATATCGCCTTCATGAGCGCCGGCGCGTATGGCTTCTCAATGGCGAGCCGCTATAACACCCGCAATCTCGCCGCCGAGGTCCTGGTGAAGAACGGCACCTTCGAACTGATCAACGCCCGCGAAACCTTCGACCAGCAGATCGCGAACGAGAAGATCCCGGCCTTCCTGAAATAAGGAAACCGGAGCCGGGCCGAATCTGGAACTCAGGGAATCAGGAACGGAAAAGGCCCGGAATTGAATGTGGAAAGCTGGAAAGCAGGGACGACCATCAATCCGTTTCCCGCTTTCCAGCTTTCCACATTTTAAACTCCGATTTTGCCGGTTCCAGATTTCCTGAGTTCCAGATTTCTTCCTTCTGTGGTTCGTTTTAACATATGAATTTCGCCATCATTGGTGCCGGTGCTTGGGGCACGGCGTTTGCCATCCATCTCTCGCGGCTCAATCACACCGTGACGCTCGTGCCGCGTCGGTTCGAGCAGGCGCTGGACATCGCCTCCACCCGCGAAAATTCTGACTACCTGCCGGGCATTCTTTTGCCGCTCAGCATCCAGATTGGCCACGAACTCACTCCTGTGCTGATGGAGGCCGATGTGATCATTCTCGCCTGCCCGTCGCAGGCGTTGCGCGCGACGTGCGAACGCGTCCGCGAAAATCTCTCGCTCGCTACGCAGCTCAAACTCGTGGTCTCGCTTTCCAAGGGACTCGAACTCGGCACCCACTTGCGCCCGAGCCAGGTCATCGCCGCCGTGTTGCCGCAGGTCAACGCGGGCTCTCTCAGCGGGCCGACCAACGCCGCCGAAGTCGCCAATGGCAAACCCGCCGCGATGGTGCTGGCGACTACGAAGTCCGATTCGTTTCTCACCGAGGTGCAGGCCGCGCTCAGCGGTCCGACGCTGCGGGTTTACCTTAGCGATGATGAGGCCGGCGTGGAGCTGGGCGGCGCACTCAAAAACGTTTACGCCATCGCCGCGGGCTGCGTGGACGGGTTGAAGCTGGGCGACAACACTAAGGCTGCGCTGCTCACCCGCTCGCTCGCCGAAATGGTGCGCGTCGGCGTGGCGCTGGGCGCGAAGGCGGAAACCTTTTACGGCCTCGGCGGCTTCGGCGATCTCGTGGCGACCTGCAACGGTGTGTGGAGCCGCAACCGCACCTTCGGTCAGCACTTGGGCGAAGGCGCGAAGGCGGCTGATCTGATCGCCGCCAGCAAGTCGGTGGTCGAGGGCTACCGCACGACCGATTCGTTTTACGGCCTTTGCGCCGAGCGTGGTATCGATGCGCCGATCTTGGGAGAGATCTACCGCATCCTCTACGCCGGCAAACCGCCCGCCGAGGCGCTCACTGCGTTGATGACTCGCGAGCTGAAGCGGGAGTAATCGATATGGAGTGCGGCGACCCGGCCTCAAGATTACCCACAAGTTAGCGGATATGTTTAGCTTGAGAGGAAGGAGGGGAAGAGGGGGTATGAGAGATGAAGAAAAAAGCGGGGAGAAGAGCCGGGGAGAAGCGCAGTGAGGCGTGGGCGAGCAACGAGCTTGCGGGGATAGCGGGAGGGGACGTGAGAGCGGTGAAGAGGCTGCATGCGGTGGTGGCAGGGATGCACCGCAGTCCGGGGGCCTCGATACCGGAAGCGTTGGGGAAGTGGTCGGAGGTGAAGGCGGCGTATCGGCTGGCGAGCAGCGAGGCGTTTACGGGGGAGAAGCTGTTGGCCAGTCATGGGGAGGCGACGGTGAGAAGAATAAGACAGGCTGGGGTCAAGGGGGTGTTGGTGGCGCAGGATACGACCAGTCTGAACTACTCCGGGCGAAAGAACACCGCGGTCCGGGGATATTCCGTGGGGGAGGGCGGTCGCGTTGCAAATGCGCCAGCAGGATCATGATCGCACGCCGGGTGATGCGGGCGTGGACCTGAAGTCGCTGGTGAAGGCGAGTCGCGAGAGCGGCGTGATGCTTCCGTCCACCAGTTACATCGTGGTCGAGAACACCGCGCAGTCGCGGATGCTCGACGTGAGCGAGCGCAAGAAGCTCGATCAAAACGCTGCGCTCAATTTCAAGGAAGCACCCGCGCCGTCCGCAGTGTGGTTGGTCTTAGGGTTTGGGCTATGGATGGCGTGGCGACGCCGGTGGGCCGCAATTCGGTGCTAGAGCACCTTCCTGCCGATGAAAATTGCGGCGATTACGAAGATCACCACTAGTGCGAGGAAGATGAAGAAGAACACCTTGGCGATGGCGATGGAGGCGCCCGCAATGGTGGTGAATCCGAGTGCGCCTGCGATGAACGCGATCACGGCAAAAAAGAGGGCCCATTTTAGCATAACGAAGAGGGGGTTTGGCCCGCAGACCGACGGGGCAGCTGAGGGTTCCTTTCCGGCGGACATAGGCCTGTTCAGGCCCATTAAGTCGGCCTGAACTTACGTGAGTGTCGGACTGGTAACCAACTGGAGCAGATGTGGAACGGGCAGAGGCATCGGGATAAGCCCGATGCCCGCTTAGGGTTTTTCGCAGTTTGACTCTGCTTCCTGGCCGGACGGAGGCTTAATGCATGCCCATGGCTACCCCTCGCTCCAGTGCAAATCACCCGGGTGTTGGGGGCGTTTTCGACGTGCTTGAGCGACTCACCGATGGTGTCGTAGGCATTGATTACGAGTGGCGGATCATGTTTTGCAACGAAGCCTGTTTGAAGCTCTTGCATTCACCTTTGGTCACTGGGAAGGCGCTGATCGGGCACGATTTATGGACCATGTTTCCGCGGCTGGTGGGTTCTCCCGTGGAGCTAAGCCTGCACCGTTCGGTCGAGGATAGGACGGCTGACGCCATAGAATTGTTTTTCGAAAATGAGCAGGTGTGGCTGGAGGTGCGCACCTTTCCGGGGCCGGATACGGTGGCGATTTTTGTGCGCGATATCACGGCGAGCAAACGTCAGCAGGAGGCGGTGCAGCAGATGACGCGCAAGATCGAGGCGCAGGCCCATCTATGCGACACGACGTTGTCGAACCTCACCGACATGGCTTACAGTTTCGATTGCGACGGGCGCTTCAGCTACGCCAACCGACGCGTGTTGGAGTTCTTTAACCGTCAGATGGAGGACGTGATCGGCCGGCATATCTTCGAGCTTTCCCTTCCCGCTGGACTCGCCCGCCGGTTGCACGGGCAACTCATGGACGTGGTTCGACACGGAAGAGGTATCAAGGATGAGACTACGCTGACCAGCGCGGCGGGCGTGACCGATTATCACGAATATACGTTCAATCCGGTGTTCGCGCCTGACGGCACGGTGGTGGCGGTAGCCGGTTCGGCTCGCAGCGTCACGGAACGCAAGCGCGCCCAAGCCACCGGGGAGGCTCAGCGACGGGTATTGCAATACATGGCGGAGAACCGCCCGTTGCCGGAGGTGTTGGAGGCGCTCGTTCGTATGGTGGAGCTGCAATCGGACTGTCCGATGTTTGGGTCGATCATGCTCCTCGACGAGGACGGCACGCACCTGCGACACGGCGCTGCGCCGAGCCTGCCGACCGCCTTTAACCGGGCCATCGACGGCATGGCGATTGGCCCGCTCATGGGCTCTTGTGGGGCGGCTGCGCACCTCAAGCAGCCGGTGGCGGTCGCCGACATTGCCAATGATCCCCGTTGGGCGGTATCGCGTGAACTGGCGGCGGAACATGGAATGCGCGCCTGCTGGTCGATGCCGATTTTGTCCACGCAAGGCCAGTTGCTCGGCACGTTTGCCCAATATTTCAACGAACCACGCGAACCCGGAAAAGGCGACTGGCGGGTGCTCGAGACGGCGACGCGCACGGCGGCGATTGCGATTGATCGCAAGCGCGTCGAGATGGCGTTGCGGCAGAGCGAGGCGAGGTTCCGCCGGTTGAGTGACAGTGCGCCCGTGCCCATCTGGATGACCGATGCTTCGAAGGCCTGCACCTGGGCCAACAAGACGTTCCTTGAGTTCACTGGACGCATGCTGGATCAAGTGGTGGGTCGGGCCTTCGAGGTGGTGATCCATCACGACGAACTGCAGGCGTTTATGGATCAATTCGACCGATGCTTCGATGAGCGCAAGGAGTTCGAGGTCGAATGCCGGGTGCGCCGGCACGACGGCGTTTGGCGCTGGTGGTTGAACCGGGGCATCCCGCTTTACGGGGCCAACAACGAGTTCACCGGCTACATCGGCTCCTGCGTGGATATCACGGATAAACGCGAGGTGCAGGCGGACTTGGAGCGGTTGGTCGCCGAGCGCACGGTGAAGCTCACGGAGACGAACGCCCAATTGGAAACGCTCGTGTATTCGATTGCCCATGACCTGCGCGCGCCCTTGCGCTCGTTGCAGAGTTTCGCCGGCTTGCTGGTCGAGGAGCACCAGAACGGCGGCAGCGAGGACGCGCAGTCCTATGCGAAACGCATCGCCCGTGCGGCGGGCTCCATGGACGCGCTGGTCACTGACCTACTGGCTTATGGACGCGTGGCCCGCTCGGAGTTGGAATTGACGCGTGTCCAGGTCTTGCCGGCTTGGCGGACGGCGCTCGGGCAGTTTGAAACGGACATCGTTGCGCGAGGTGCACGCATCGAGGTCGTCTCTGAATTGCCAGCGGTGCACGCGCACGAAGGCATGCTGGTGCAGGTGCTCGCCAACTTGTTGGGCAACGCCCTCAAATTTGTGCCTCCGGGCCGGGTGCCGCAGGTGCGGTTTCGCTCGGAGGAATTCGGGAAAACGGTGCGTCTGTGGGTGGAGGACAATGGCATCGGCATCGCGCCGCATCACCAGGAGCGGATCTTTCGGGTTTTCGAGCGGTTGAACGGGCGTGAATATGGCGGCACCGGCATTGGTCTTTCCATCGTGCGCAAGGGCGTCGAACGGATGGGCGGCAAAGTCGGCGTGATGTCCGCCGAAGGCGAAGGCGCACGCTTCTGGATCGAGTTGGCGCGGGCCTGAGCGGCGGCATCCGGTCGTCGTGACGCGTGACCGAAGGCCGCCTCTCTGCTCGCCAATTTGCCGGCGTGATCTGGGGTTACGCCGGGCGGCGATCCGGCAGCAGCGCGGGCGCGGCGGTGCCCGCGAGGATGAGTCCGCCACCCAGCAACTCTGCAGAGGTGAAGTGTTCGCCGAAAAAGACCATGCCGCCCGTCGCGATGCCGAGGGGCACGAGCATTTGCAGCAAGGATCCCTCAGCGACGCTGAGATCGCGAAAGGCATGGGTCATCAACAGTTGTCCCGCTCCTGCGCTCAGGCTGGCCAACGCCAGCACCGCCCACGCGAGCGGAGTGAGCATCGACAGGCCGGCGGCGGCGGGGACGCCGCACACGATCAGGCCGTAAACGCATTGGGCCGCGAAGATGGTAGAGGTGTGCTCGCTGTGGTGCAGTTGGCGGATGGTTACGACGATCCACGCCGAGCCAAAGGCGACGAGCAGGGCGAGCGCATCGTAAACGCTGGCAGACGAGCCGCGGGCGAAGGGATTGGTGAGTAAGCCGAGCCCCAGCAAGGTGGCGGCTGCACCGGCCAGCAGTGACGGCCGCAGCTTTTCCCTCAACACCCACACGGCCAGCAAGCCGCCCCAGATAACGTAGGTGTTGTTGATGAACGTGGCGCGTCCGGCGCCCAGCTTCGTGACTAAGTAATAAAAGCCCAGTGTGCCCAGTCCGCCCATCAGGCCGCGCTCGACCAGCTTGCCGTGGGTGAAAAGGTGGCGGGGTTGAAAGTCGCGCCGGTAAAGGGTCTGCACGATGGCGATGCCGACGACAAAACGGGCCGCTCCGATCACCCATACGCTCACGTGTTCGAAGCCGCTGAGGGCGCGGATGAGCAGCACGTTGGCGATGAAGCACACGGCGGATCCGACCATCAGCAAGCGGCTGCGGCGGGAGGACCGGACGGTGGAGGGGAGGGAGGTCATTGGGCGGGTGTGGACAGGAGAGACCCGATGACGGCGCGCAAAAAAACCGCGCCGGTATCGGGCGCGGTGCTTCGAGACGGATGGTTTCTTTTGAAATCAAGAAACGCTCACCGTCCGCGCAACCACGCACCCGTCGGCGCGAAGAGCGCGCCAGAGGGCGAGAGCGGTTACACGGACTTTATGCAGGTTGAGCACGGGTGAAGTGAACGGGATGAAGAGCGGTTCCGCACGAATGGCAATACCGGCGTTGATGCCGTCCGGTGTGGTGGACGGGGCTACATGTCCCCATCCACCCCGTGTCAGGTCAGAGACGCCAAACGCGCTCAAAAACAACGTTTAGGCGATCGAATGGACGTCGTGGAGAGATGCGGCCTCGTCGTAGATTTTACCGGTGATTTGGTGCGCGAGGGCGCGGGCTGGGCCCGTCGCTTCGATGGAATGGCCCGAATGGAGCCGCAGGCCGTCCGCTAGGGGTTGGAATAAGGAGATCTCCGGAGAACGTTCGACGATGGCCAGCACCTCGGCGGCGTGGCCGAGGGCGGCGAGACGGATGGCGAAATGGATCAGCAGGCGGAAGGAATCGCGGCAGATGGCCGGGTCGGCGAAAAAGGCGTCCAATTCCAGCAAGTGGTGCGAGTGATCGTTTCCGTTCATGGCGATAGAGTGGATGGGAAGGGCGTGCGCGCAATCTGTCGCATCTTCTGTGCCAGAGATTTAACCGGATCGTAATATAACAGGCCGTGTTTGGCGGGGCTGGATTGCGCATTCCGATGGACGGCGTGCGAGGCACTGTTTGCCTTGGCGGGAATGAATAGTCCGTCTCTGCCTCTGATCCTTCCCCAAGTTGAATCCATCATCCGCTGTGCGGGCGAGATCGTCATGCGGCATTTCGCGAAACCGGTGGCAACGTCGCTCAAGAGTAGCCGCATCGATATCGTCACCGAGGCGGACAAGGAGAGCGAAGTTTACATTGTGGGCGAGTTGCGCCGGTTGTTTCCCGATCACCACATCGTAGGCGAGGAAGGTGGCGGGCAGGGTGCTGCGGCGGGTGGCGCGGCGTATCACTGGTTCGTCGATCCGATCGACGGCACGGTGAATTTCGCGAGCAAGCTACCGCATTTCTGCATCAGCATCGCGCTGGCGACGGCGGATCGGGAGCCGCTGCTCGGCGTGGTCTTTGATCCGACGCGCAACGAATTGTTCGCCGCGACGCGCGGGGGTGGGGCGACGTTGAATGGCCGGGCAATTCGCGTAACCGAGACAGGGGAGCTGATCGATGCCGTGATAACCAGCGGGTTTCCCTACGACAAGCACACCAACCCGGATAATAACTTGAAGGAGTGGGCGGCGTTTTTAACGCGTATCCGTGGCGAGCGCCGGCTGGGCAGCGCGGCACTGGACCTGTGTTACGTGGGCGCGGGACGGCTCGATGGGTATTGGGAGAAGGACCTGAAGCCCTACGACGCCATGGCGGGCATGTTGATCGCACGCGAGGCGGGTGGCGTCGTGACGGACTACGCGGGCGGCGCGTGGCCGCAGCGAGAAGACCGTGGCCGCTACGTGGCGAGCAACGGGCTCATTCACGCGGAGATGCTCGCGGTGCTGGCGGGGGTGTCCTGACGCTTCACGATGCGCGAGCTGGAGGGCTCAGTGACGGAGGTTCGTGGGAAGAATCACCAAGAGGGCGTTCGGCTTTGTCGCATGTCAGCGGGCGTCCGCTGAACTCGGCGGAGCAGCACGAACCACGGTTTGCGTAGCATTCGGCGCAGAGCGTTTCGGTTTCGAAACGGAACGCGCCGAAGCATCCGCACGCATCGCAGGCGGCGTCGGGATCGAGGCGGAGGTTCATCGGAGGGCCGGAAGTCGCTTCTCGTAGTCGGGCAGCAACCGCGCGTGTGTGGCCCAGAAAGGCGGGGGCGTTGCACCTTCCAAGAGCGCGACGAGGATGGAGACGTGCGTGTGCCAACCGGCACCATAGTTGGCGAGCTCGGCCAGCTCCTCGCCGGTGACCTTGTGCGTGAGCTCGAAGATCACTTGTGGGCCTTCCGGCGTTAGCTCGAAGGTGACGACCGAGTCGTCTCCGCCGAAGGTGAACGTGAGCAACCGCGGTGGTTCGCAGCGGAGCACGCGACCCTCGAAGGTGACGCCGGGGTCCTGCACGTGGGCGTATTTTTCCGGAGGGGTTTCGTTCGGCGCGATGTTCTGATGGCGCATGGCAAACTCAATCTTGCCGCCGGCTTTTTGCTCCCAGATACCGCCGCAGAACCAGCGGGCGCGTTTTTCGGGATCAGTGATGAATTCCCATACGCGTTCGATGGGGCCGGGGAGGAGACGCACGAGGCGCACCTCGCCGGGAGCGGGGTATTCGCCGAGGGCTTCATTGTCGATGAATGTGATTTTCATGGGGATGGGGTTAGGGTGGTTTTCTTGGCGGTATCGGCGCGCAGTTCCGCCCATACGGCGGGTGGGATCGGCGATGGCGTTAGGCGCTGCATGGCCCCAAAGATTAAGCTGAAATCCAACTAAGCAAACGCGCGAAATAAGATCCGGCCATTTGGGCGTTTGCGTTCGCTCAAACCCCGATGCCGCTACTCACGCCGACTCCCTCCGCTTCCTCCGGCCACACACCGGAGAATAGGACTGTAGGACTACCGGCTACCGTGGTGCGTTTGGACCTATTCTCCGGGCGACCCGCGAGCCGGTAGGCGCGACTAGCTGGGGTCGTAATCGAGATA
This sequence comes from uncultured Opitutaceae bacterium, assembly GCA_967755175.1. Classification (GTDB taxonomy): domain Bacteria; phylum Verrucomicrobiota; class Verrucomicrobiia; order Opitutales; family Opitutaceae; genus Rariglobus. Next base: position 31,473 of record CBRAFO010000025.1, read on the forward strand.
CGGTCCGAGCCACTTCTCGCATTCGGCGAGCGACCAGCCGCTGCGGGTGGCGTAGTCGGCGACTTGGTCGCGGCCGAGTTTGCCGACGGCGAAATACTTCGAATCCGGGTGATTGAAATAGAAGCCACTCACGCTGCTCGCCGGGAACATCGCGCAACTTTCGGTAAGGCCGATGCCGATTTCTTTTTCAACCGGCACCAAGTTCCAGAGCTGCGGCTTGTGGCGGTGGTCGGGGCACGCGGGGTAGCCGGGCGCCGGACGGATACTGCGGTATTTTTCGCGGATGATGTCGTAGGCGCTTAGGTTTTCCGTGAGGCCGTAGCCGCAGAGGTCGCGCGTCTTCTTGTGGAAGAACTCCGCCATTGCTTCGGCGATGCGGTCGCCGAGCGCCTGCACCATGATGGCATTGTAGTCGTCACCGGCGGCTTTGAATTCGTGGGAGAATTTCTCCACGCCGGGACCCGCTGTGACGGCAAAGCTGCCGAGGTAGTCGGCGCGCCCCGAGGACTTCGGCGCGATATAATCGGCGAGGCAGTGGTTGAACTGGTCGGCGGGCTTTTCGAGTTGCTGGCGCAGGAAATGGAACGTGTGCAGGACCTGCGTGCGCGTTTCGTCGGTGTAGATCTCGACCGAATCGCCGACGGAGTTGGCGGGCCAGAAGGTGAGGATCGCCTGGGGCTGGAAACGGTTCTCGGCAATGATGCGGGCGAAGAGCGCCTTGGCGTCGGCCAAGAGTTTGGTGGCTTCGACGCCGACGACTTCGTCGGTGAGGATGTCCGGATAGCGGCCGTGAAGTTCCCACGCGCTGAAAAACGGACCCCAGTCGATGAACTCTTTTTCGAGGAGTTCTTTTACGGACGCGTCGCGGAACACCTGCGTGCCGAGAAAGCCGGGTTTGGGAATGTCGGTTGCGGTCCAATCGAACTGCGGAGCGCGGGCGCGGGCCGTGTCGATCGAAAGGAGCGGGCGCTTGTTGCGGCGGGCGGCGAACTCTTCGCGGGACTTTTCCTGCTTCGCGGTAACCTCGGCCATGAAGGCGGGCTTTTGCTCAGGCGAGAGCAGCGAGCTGACCACGTTGACCACGCGTGACGCGTCGAGGACGTGGACGACACCGTGCGGATATTCGGGGGCAACTTTGACTGCGGAATGCGCGGGGCTGGTGGTGGCGCCGCCGATGAGCAGGGGAATGGTGAAACCTTCGCGTTTCATTTCCTTGGCAACGTGAACCATCTCGTCAAGCGACGGAGTGATCAGGCCGGAGAGGCCGATGACGTCGGCGCCAATCTCCTTGGCCTTCGCGAGGATTTTGTCGCAGGAAACCATTACGCCGAGGTCGGTGACCTCGTAGTTGTTACAGGCGAGGACTACGCCGACGATGTTCTTGCCGATGTCGTGGACGTCGCCTTTGACCGTCGCGATGAGGAATTTGCCTTGGGCGCGGGTGGCTTCGCCGGCGGCGGCGGCGCGAGCTTTCTCGGCTTCCATGAAGGGAGTGAGGTAGGCGACGGAGCGCTTCATCACGCGGGCGCTTTTCACGACTTGGGGGAGGAACATCTTGCCGGCGCCGAAGAGGTCGCCGACGACGCGCATGCCGTCCATGAGCGGGCCTTCGATGATGTCGAGCGGGCGCGGGTATTTTTGGCGGCATTCCTCGGTGTCTTGCTCGACAAACGTGTCGATGCCTTTGACGAGGGCGTAGGAAAGGCGGGCTTCGACGGTGTCGTTGCGCCAGGCATCGACCGGGGCTTTGTCGGCGACGACGCCGCCGGCCTTGGCGGCATCGAGCTGGGCTTTGATTCCGTCGGCATGGACGATGAGTTTTTCCGTGGCGTCGGGGTGCTTGTTAAGGAGCACGTCTTCGACGAGGCCGCGGAGGACGGGCTCAATCTCGTCGTAGTTGCCCAACATGCCGGCGTTGACGATGCCCATGTCCATGCCTTCGCCGACGGCATGGTAGAGGAACGCGGTGTGGATCGCTTCGCGGACCGGGTTGTTGCCGCGGAAGGAGAACGAGACGTTCGACACGCCGCCGGAGACTTTGGCGTGCGGGAGCGTTTGTTTGATGATCCGCGTGGCCTCGAAGAAATCGACGGCGTAGTTGTTGTGCTCCTCGATACCGGTGGCGACGGTGAGGATGTTGGGGTCGAAAATGATGTCCTCGGGCGGGAAGCCGATGCGCTCGGTGAGGAGTTTGTAGGCGCGGGTGCAGATGCGGACTTTTTCGTCGCGGCTGGCGGCCTGGCCTTGTTCGTCGAACGCCATGACGACGGCGGCGGCGCCGTAGCGCATGATGAGTTTGGCGCGGCGGAGGAACTCGGCCTCGCCATCCTTGAGGGAGATGGAGTTGACGATGCCTTTGCCCTGAAGGCACTGGAGGCCGGCTTCGAGGACCGTCCATTTGGAGGAGTCGATCATCACGGGCACGCGGGTGATGTCGGGCTCGGCGGCGATCAAGTTGAGGAACTTGACCATGGTCGGTTCGCCTTCGATGAGCGCTTCATCGACGTTGATGTCGATGATGTTGGCGCCGGACTCGACCTGCTGTTTGGCGATGGCAACGCAGGCGTCCCAGTCGCCGGCTTTAAGGGCCTTGGCGAATTTCGGGGAGCCGGTGATATTGGTGCGCTCGCCGATGACGAGGAAGTTGGAAGCGGATTGGGTCACGTTTTGTAAATCTTACTCGTTCTCTTACTCGTTCTCGGTTTTGGCTCGTTTCTCAGCACAGCTATAGGAGGAGAACGAGAAAGAGTAAGAGAACGAGAACGATAGGTTAGGCAGTCAGGGGTTCGAGTCCACTGAGGCGCAGGGCGGTGGTGATGGGCTTGGGTTTGCGCGGCGCGAGTCCGCGAACGGCTTTGGCAATCGCCGCGATGTGCGGGGGCGTGGAGCCGCAGCAGCCGCCGACCATATTGACGAGGCCGGCCTCGGCGAACTCGCGTTGGATCGCGGCCATGTCGTCGGGGCTTTCGTCGTAGCCACCGAACGCGTTCGGCAATCCGGCGTTCGGGTAGCAGGTGACGTGGCACTCGGCGATGCGCGCGAGTTCCTCAATGTAGGGGCGCATGGCGCGACCGCCGAGCGCGCAATTGATGCCGACGGAAAACGGCTTCGCGTGGCGGATGCTGTTGTAGAACGCCTCGGTGGTCTGGCCGGACAACGTGCGTCCGGAGGCATCCGTGATCGTGACGGAAATCATCACCGGGAGGCGCACGCCTTTTTCCTCGAAGACGTTCTCGATGGCGAAGATCGCGGCCTTGGAGTTGAGCGTGTCGAAGATCGTCTCGACGAGCAGCGCGTCCACGCCGGCGTCGATCAGCGCGCGGACCTGCTCGGTGTAGGAATCGACGACCTGTTTCCACGTAACGGCGCGGTAGTCGGGCCGATTGACGTCGGGAGACATGGACAACGTGCGATTAAGCGGTCCGATCGCTCCGGCTACGAAACATTTGCGACCGGGCGTGGCGGCCTCGGCGGCGCGGGCGGCGCGCAAGGCGCAGGCGACCGCGGCGTGATTGAGTTCAGTGACGATGCTTTCGAGGTGGTAATCGGCCTGGCCGATCGACGTGGTCGAGAACGTGTTGGTCTCCACGATGTCGGCGCCCGCCTCGAAGTAGAGCCGGTGGATCTCCTCGATCACCGAAGGCTTGGTGAGGCAGAGGAGGTCGTTGTTGCCCTTCAGGTCGTGCGGGAAATCCGCAAAGCGAGGGCCGCGGAAATCGGCCTCTTCCAACTTATAAGTCTGCACCATGGAACCCATCGCTCCGTCTAACACGGCGATGCGCTTGGCGAACAATTCGCGCAGGGCGGCGAAGGAGGCGGACTCTTTTATAAGGGCGGACATGTGGTGAAAATTCAGGGTGCCAAAGCGAACGCAAATACCCGCGTGAGGCAAGAAACATATCTTCGCATTCGTATGCGTTGATATGTTTCTTGCCTTGGGGCTTGATTTGGCCGGGCGCGTTGAGCAGGGTGCGCCTTCCAGTCGTTCTTTTTGAAACTTTGCAGAGGTGGGGAAAGCCGTGAAAACCGGCGACAGTTGCGCTGCGGTAACGCATCAAACCAGACCTTCATCCCGCGCTGGGCGGGAACAAAGCCAATCGGGACGCGAGTCCCGGTGAAGGCGAGAGGCGAGGAAGCGCGACGCCACCGACCGAATCAGGTTTGTCACTTAATACGTGACAAGCGGGTTGGGCCGGCAGGCGTCGGGCGAGATATGCGGAGTCCGAACACCCTCTTTGCGGAGACTCACCTGTCCCGATGCGATTGCGCGCACAGGGACGTTAACTTCATCGCAAAAATGAAGCGTGAGAGTAGCCGCTTTCCTTCTCCTTAATCGGAGTGGGGGGCCTGCTCTTGCCTTAGCCAGTAGCAGACCTCCTATGAACATCCCTTCGCGCGCTCGCATTCCGAGCCGCCTTCTTCTCGCGTGCGCCTTTGCGGCGCCGCTCGTTTCAATCACTCCCTCCGTCGCTGCATCCGCTGATGCGCCGACCGAGGCTTCCGCCAGTCCGGGAGTGCAGTTGCCTCCGGTGGTCGTGACAGCGTCGCGCACGTCACAAGCCGCTGACACGGTGGCCAGCAGCGTCACGGTTATCACATCCGACCAGCTCTCGGACCAGCAGATCAGCTCGGTGAGCGATGCGCTGCGCTCGGTGCCAGGAGTAACGGTTCAGCAAACCGGCGGGAGCGGGGGCGTGACGTATTTATCCCTGCGCGGGAGCAAATCCGGACAAACGCTGCTGATGGTTGACGGGGTGCGCTTCAATGACGCCAACACTGGTTATCAGACGTGGTTGGGCGGTTTTTCAGTGGCGGCGAATGATCGTATCGAGGTTCTGCGCGGGCCGCAGAGCACGCTTTACGGTGGCGCGGCGATGGGTGGCGTGGTGTCGCTCGCCTTGCAGCGCGGGGCTGGCGCGCCTTCGGAATCGGTTGATGTGGAGGCCGGGAGTTTCAGCACGGCGCGAGGCACATTGTCGGCCCAAGGCGAGGTCAAGCAGTTCGCCTACACGTTTACGGGATCGGGCATGACCACGGAGAATGATCGGTCGAACAACGACGCCAGCTTGCAGAACTATGCGTTGCGATTGGATTACCAGGCTACGGCGAACCTAGCGGTGGGTGGCACGATCCGTTATCTGGATAGTTTTTACCAGGATCCGAACGATATCCGCACCACGAATACCACACCGATTAACAACAATGACCTGCTGAGCAGCTTTGGAACGGTATTTGTGGAGGTCACTCCCTCGGAAAGCTGGAACTCGCGTCTCACGGCCGGGTATCAGCGTGAACTCTATGATAACGACGGCAGTTTCTCCGGATTTGCCAGTCCCTATAGCACGGATACGCGGCGGGAGATTTTGGAGTGGCAAAACAATCTACAAGTAACGGATGCGATCACCGCGGTCGCCGGAGCGAGTTACGAGCGTTCGGAGTTTTCGGACGGAAGCACCCATCCCGACGATCAGTTGAGGGGGATTTACAGCCAAGCGGAGTGGGCGGTGGCCGGCGGGTTGCGGCTGGGCGCAGGTCTGCGCTTCGACGATTACGACTCGTTTGGCGACACGGTTACTTACCGGCTGACGGCCAGCGAGAAAGTCGAGGCAACCAAGTCCCGTTTACATGCGACCTATGGAACCGCATTCCTTCCTCCCAGCATTTCACAGCGGTATGGCTCAGCTTTTACCGTGGCTGCACCCACGCTGGATCCCGAGGAATCGAAGGGCTGGGATGTCGGTATCGAACAGACGTTAATCGAAAAAAAGCTCACGGCGGATGTGACTTTCTTCCGCAACGACTACACGAACCTCATTGCCTATCAGGGGGCGGTTTTCCCGGCGCTGGGCACCTATGTAAATGTGGGGCGTGCGCGAACCCAGGGCGTGGAGACCTCGTTGCATGCCAACCTTTCCGAGCAGGTGAGTGTGACGGCGGCCTATACCTATCTAGACGCCAAGGATGAAAGTTCCGGCGCCCGTCTGCATGATCACCCGCGCCATGTCTTCTCGACCAATCTCGATTGGAAGCCTACGGACGTTTGGTTGCTGGGCGTGGGCATGCAGGGAACCGCTGATCGTCTGACAACCGACTTTAATACGTTTACCAATGTGGAGCCCGCCAGCTACGTGGTATTTCGCACCTATGCGCGCTATCAGGTGACCTCTTGCCTGGCGCTGCATGCGCGCATCGAAAACCTGCTCGATGCGAATTATGAGGAGACCTACGGATTTCCTTCTCTTGGCATGGGTGCCTACGTCGGTGCAGAGTGGCGGTTCTAACCCATGTCTCGGTTGCTCGTTCTTCTTTGCCTGACGCTTGGCCTCGCGCATGCCGCACCGGCGATGCGCGTGGTTTCGCAGACGGTGGGGTCGGATGAGTTGTTGCTCGCGCTGGCCGAGCCCGCGCAAATCGCGTGTCTCAGCCACATCGCGCGCGAGCCGGCGTTTTCCGCCGTCGCTCGGCAGGCGGCTGAATTCCCCGCGCTCGATTACGGCGATGCTGAGACGATCCTGCGCCATCGGCCCACCCTTCTGCTGTCGGCTGATTACAGCCGCCTGGAGCTCGTCGAGCAGGTGCGCCGGACCGGCGTGAAGGTGATCGTGTTCACCCACTACCACACGCTCGAAGACGCTTTCGCTAACCTTCGCTTGCTTGCCGCCGAACTGGGCGGCCGTGCCCCCGCCCGGGCCGAAGCCATCATCACCGACTGCACGCGCCGCGTGGAGCAGCTCCGGGAAAAACTGAGCGACGTGAAACCCGTCCGAGTGATCGCGCCGTCCACCTACGGCGTGATCGCGGGTGCGGACACGACTTTCGACGACCTCTGCGCGCACGCGGCCGCGATCAATCTCGCGACCACACTTGGCGGTTTGCGCGGACATCAACCACCTCCCAACGAGCAGATGCTCACGTGGCCGGTGGATCGCGTGGTGGTTGAGGGCAACGACGATGCGACTGCGCTCGCGCCCTTCCTAAAACTGCCGCCTTACCAATACATGCCCGCTGTGCGCGAACGGCGGATGGCGCGCATCGAACCCTACATGTTGAGCAGCGTGTCGCATCACCGCGTTGAGGCTTACGAGATGCTCGCCCGCGCTCTGCACCCGGAGGTTTTTAAGTGAGTCCTGCGCCCTCGCTGGTCTCACGCTTGGCTCTGCCGCTCGCGGCGAGTGTGCTCGCGGTCCTGATGATGCTTGCGCTGGGCGTGGGCGATCTCTGGCTCAACCCGGCGCGCGTCTGGGCGGGGCTTTGGCATCATGACGAACTGGCATCCGTGATCATCTGGAACATCCGCATGCCGCGCATGATCGTGGCGTGCTTGATCG
>CBRAFO010000026.1:0-38502 GCA_967755175.1 uncultured Opitutaceae bacterium
TCTGATAACGCTGGGGGATCGACACGCAGACGATTTTCCCCCGGTCGAGTTCATCAAAGCTGAAACTCGATTTTGCCGGACAGAAGACTTCGGCGATGCCGGAGTCCGTGAAGTATTTGAGATAATTAGCGACGGTGGTTTTCACGCCGCCCAATTGCTCGACGGGTTGGTTGCGGAAATTCCCATCGTAGTGATCGGTGAGGTGCTTTGCTTCCTTCGTGTCCTGTTTTGCAAGCATGCCCATTACGTCAGCCAGCACGGTTTCCGAGGTCAGCAACTCGTAGGCGCTTTCGAGGGTAACGGAGAGTTGCGCGGCGGCCAGGACGCGAAACGCGAATTCCATCTGCACCTGTGCCTGCATCCGAAAGAAACTTTGCTCCGTGCGCTGGCCCAGCGAGGCGGCCACGTCGCACACGATCTTTGCTTTAGCCGAGTAGGGTAGGTGAGGATCGTCGAGAAAGTTGAAGGTGTGTGTGGGCTTCCAGTCGGCCGGGGCATTCTCCGGTCGCACCTGCAACAAGATGAGGTCTTGATCACGCCCGAGATGGCGGAGCATTGCGGACAGTGTCTCCCAATACAGTCCCTTGTCATCCACGCAAACGCCGCCCCAGGTGGGGCAGTTTTGCGACACCTGCCAAAGCATGGTGTTGACGGCCGCCACGGTCTTGCCGGTGCCAATCTGTCCAGTGATGAGCCAGCCCCGGCAAAAATCTTCCATGCACCAAACGAAGCTACCGAGGCGAAGCACGACCGGCGAGGCGGTGCGCGGCGACCCGGTTACTGCGCAGTAAAGCTGCCAAAGCGACAAGACCGCGAACCCGCCGGCCAGCCCGCGCGCCACCAGAGAGCCCGGCCACAAGACGAGCGCGACCCAAGCACTGCCAACGGCGAGGAAGAGGTTTACGACCATACGACAGGCGGAAATCGCCCGTCATCCATAGATATATTCTGCCTCGCTAAGTGGCGGGGCGATTCGAGGTTTTATTCGGGCACTTCGCGGGTCGGACCGTTTGTCGGTGGCGAACGCACCTCGATTCGCGTTATGAAGGGTTCGTGCTCGCCCGACTGCGAACGGTAGTCCGCAGGCAGGTCGCGCAGGCAGGCAATGCGGAAGGACGCGAGATCGTCCAGAAGCCCGCGCAGGTTTTCCCCGTTGATGGTGACAAGGTAGCCGACGAACGAGAGTTCGAGTTGATCCTCATTCTCACCGGCTCCAAGGCGTGCGCCTAAAAGCTGCGACCACGGCAGCACCCAACTTTCACCGCGCCAGGTGCAGAGCATGAGCGCGGCGGTTTGCGCCGCTACCGACACGCAGGCTAGGTCCGCCGATTCCACCGCACGGCGTTGGGTGAGGCTTTCTTTCAGAGAACTCATGGGGCTATCCTTTGCCGTTGATCATGGCGACGCACCCGCGCCATGACCGCGTTATGCAGGCGGGTGCGTTCAATCGCAGCCAGTGCCCTGCGGGTCCACCCTGAGACTTGCGGACGGACGACCGGTGCTTCCGGTTTCAGACCGAGGGCCAGTTCGCGGTCGCCGGCTCGCTGGATATGGGCGCGGAGCCCGTCCTTATCGGAGGTGAAAACGACGACGCGTTTCCGTCCGCGCGAAATGGTCACATACCACTGGTTCGCATTCGTCGCTCCCGGTTTGATCGCATCGCCCAGAATCACCGCGTCCACCGTCTTTCCTTGGGAGGCGTAGGACGTGACCGCGTAGCCACGGGTGACGAGGCATTGTGACGGGGCGAGAGTCTTACGGGTGCCATCGTCTCCTTCAACGGTGACGGCTCCGTCCTGGCGGACGCGTCTGACCGTGACCAACTCACCGTTGTTGAGCGGGGCACCTTCGGCGGATTTCCCGTTGATCTTCAGTTGAAGCCGGTCACCGGGCGCGATGTTCATGTCGGTAGCGGCGGTCACGACGAGGCGGTTCGTGTAACGGTAGCTCAGGGTGGAGTGGCGTCCGTCCTTGCGGAGCACGAGGCCGCGCTCGTTGGCTCCGACGATTTCGCAAAGTTCGCCTTTGGCGAACCGGCCGTAGCGTTGTATGAAAGAGGCATGGTGTCCCGATTGGTAGAAGCGCGGGTCGCGTTTTTGAGCGTCGCTCAAATCGAGGATTTGGTGGCTCTGGATCGTCGCGTCCGCGCCGAGGGTTCCCGCCTCCCGGAGTTGGCTGCGGATCGTGTCGTTGACCGCGCGCACTTCTTCGCGGGTTTGCGCGACCACTAACGCGCGTTCATGGCGGGCGAGGGCAGCGAGGTATTCTGCCGCCAGTGCATCGCGCCGTTCGTCGGCCCCGCATTCGCGGATGCAGCCCAGCCGGTCAAGTCGGTCGAAAGATTCGGCAATATGGCCCTTGGAGGCGGCCTTCACGGCAGCGCGATACCCACGGATGAAACCGCGCTCCTTGGCGGACTTACCGAGCGCCGGATCTTGCCTCCGGATTGTGCCGATAACGGCCGGTTTGATCCCGGCGTGTTTCTCGATGGCCCGTAAGGCGTCCGATGCCGCGACCGCGCCATGCTGGCGGGTGTCCCCCGACAAGATGAGCCGCCCGGCGTTGGCCTGCACGAGGCCGACCATCTCGCGGAGCTGTTTTCCGCCAATCTGGCCGGCCTCATCGACGATGACCACCGCACCGCGCGGGAGATGCCTCATTTGGAGGAAACGCGCGATCGTTTCAGCCGGAAGGCCATCGGCTTGAAGATCGCGCACTTGCTGGCGTTGCGGCGCGAGCACGACGACCGGGTGACTCACGGCAGTCAGCCCCCGCTCAACCTCTTTCAGCGTAAAACTCTTGCCAGTGCCCGCTCCGCCGCGAAACAGCGTGATGAAATCCCGGCTTCCGAGAATCTCGTCCACTGCCGCCCGTTGTTCCGGCGAAAGCGCCGCCGCCGGCTTGTAGTCGGGATTCAAGGGACCGTGCCGACGCCGGCCGTCGTGGGCGGCCACGATGATTTCCAGTTCGCAGCGCAGCACCTCGCGCGAGGTGAGTTTGCGGGTGCCGGTCTCGCGAACGTAGTGGCGTTTGTCCAGCGCCTCACGCAGCCCCGCCAACTCAAAGGCCTCGCCCCGGCCACGTGCGAGCGCTGCCGCCATCAACTCATAATCGTTCACGACAGACCGCCGCTCGAACAGGTGTTCATCGGCCCAGGCGACGGCGGCGGCTACATCCGCCTGTTCCCCGGAACCGGACTTCGCCGGTTTGAGCGTGGCCATGGCCTTGGCTTCGTCGGGCGTCAGTTGTTTTTCCCAATGCGGACGCAGCCGGTCCGCCGTCGCATCCTTGCTTTTCCGCCGCCGGGCATCGCGGGCGATTTGCCGTCGCACCGTGTTTACGTCCGTCCGTAGTCCTTCGCGCTGCACCCGCTTTTGCGCCTCCTCATCAATCTGCTGATGCCGTTTGGAGAACCGGGCGACCACGCTCGCCGGCACCCCTTTGATTTCAAAGTCGCGGGCGTTGTTTTCGATTTCATAACCGAGCCCCCGGAGTCCCTTGCAGAGTTCGTGGTAATATAGGTTCTCCGCGAATTTCTGGGCGCGATACATGGCCGACGCCTGAAGCGCCTTCCACCGCTTTTCCACGGGATCGAAGGTGGCGTTCAACAGCACGCAATGGGTGTGGAGGTGGGGATCAAGTTCGCGGCTGGTGTCATGACGGAAGGCCGCGCCGATGATGTTTCCCGTGGGCCGGTCGGCGTTTCCTCCTGCCGTCCGCACCCGCGTTTCGGCAAATTTTTCGAGTTCGATCATGGCCTGCCGCACCGCGCGGTTATGCAGCTCCAAAATACGGTCATCCTGATAAAGTGCCACGACCGACACACTCTTCGGCGGACTGATCGTGAAATCATAAAACACCCGGCGATTGGCCACCGCCTGACCGTCTTCCTGCCGCTGCGCATTCTTCCGCAGGGTCAGTCGCTCCCCGGTTGCCGGATGCAGACCGTCGCACAGGCGCAGGAACTCGACTTCCTTGACTGCGCCTTTCAGCCCCAGTTTTTCGGCTCCCTCACCGAACCATTCCCCGGTCACCTTCTGACCTTCGGCGTAGTAGTCGCCCACGGTCAGATGCTCGCGAAAGTAGCCCTTCGCATTGCGCAAACTCAGTTGAGGTTTGGGACTCAGCATGGGGGAAAAGGCCGACTTCGCGGGTTTAACTTACGAACGCAGCCGCGTTCTTTTTGATGCCAGACGCGTTTCCCCTTACGTTGAAACGTAAGGTTTGATGGAGCGTAAGTGACGCCGCTTCACCCAAGGGGCCGCTGTCAACCACGTGGCCACTCGCGGCGACCTTGCACCGAAATAGGGGCGCGCACCGAGTCGTCCGCTGACCCTATTTCCGACCCGGCAAGACACCGCTCCAACGCTCCGCTGCGCTCCTCTTTTGGAGCGGCGACTTGCTTCGGCGGATAAGCATCCGGCACACGCGCGGAGACTCGGGCACGGTCGTCGCTCTGCCCACCGTCCGCCTGCACGGACCGCACCCGGCGGCTCCGTTCCGGCTCCCGGCCAGGCTTCGCTCCTCCCGTCCCGAGACTCCGCGCGGGCCGATATTGAGACACACGTGCGCTCCCACGCGGACATCCAAAAATGAGGGCAGCCCTCTCGTTTTCCCAGCCTACCACGCCCGGCAAGGTAGTGCGCTGCGCGCCTCCACCACGGCCCACCGCGCAAGGGCGCGGCGGGCCTTTGCCTGGGCGTGCTGACGGGCGGGGAGATCGGGCAGGTGGAGATAACCGGCAAGGTGCCGGAACCCGACCACGCGCGATCTCGCGAACATGTCATGAACACTAAACTTGAACGCGATAACGCCATTAAAAAGCTCCGTGAACTGGTGCCACAAGGCGCGACGATCTACGTCCTCCTCCGCCACAAGAACAAGCTCGGCACCTGCCGGTGGCTGGAGTTCTACGTCGTCCGCGACAGCGACCTTAAACGGATCACCTGGGATGTCACACAGGCCATCGACGGCACGTATTGCCGCGAGCACGATGCGCTCCAAGTCACCGGCGCGGGTTTGGATGTCGGATATGCCAGCGTGGACAGCTTGAGCCACGTCCTCTTCGGCACCAGTCGAGCCTTGCGGCACCAGTGGCTTTAACTTGGAGCTGCCCCTCATCAATTAAGATCGGGGCAGGCGGCCACTGGGCTAGAACATAGCCCATGCGGGGCCGCTCAGTTCATGACGCTCGAATTTATTCGGATCAAAAGCATGCGGCGAGCTTTGCAATCGCCGCCGACTTCCTAGGCTTCCATGTTTTCCTGCGAGTATGCGTTTTGTCCGTAAGCAAGTCGTGGAACTGCCGTTCATCCTGAATCTGCCCAAGGGGAACTATGAGGTGAGAATGGCCGAAGGGCTCCGTATTTTGCGTGTGCACCATGAACTCTACGCAGCTTCATCTTCAGCTTTTGAATATGGGTCTCCTATCACAGTCGCCCCGAAGAATATTGTTCGCGATTCCTTTCCTGACCCATCGTCCGTTTCACTTCATCAACTGCGAACAGTCGTCGAGCGCGTCGTTACATCCGAACTCACGGTCCTTCTTAAGCCAACGGACTCCGATCTTTCGGATCAGATCAGTCGCGACATTATTCGAAGCCCAGATCGCACAACAGCGACGGGCAATGATCTGAAAAAAGAAACTGCCGACCGTCTCAATCATATGTCAGGCAAGGACCGTGACGTACTGGTTCAAAAGACTGCTTTGCGACTGACCGCACGGGAGGTTTTCCGAAATCAAACGCCTGAGCATTTTCTTCACATCCTCAACACGCTTGTTCGCCAATACATGGTGAGCGTTGAGGATTTCTTCGCGGAGGAACTGGCATTACATCATGTTGCTAGCACTACTTTAGCTGGAATTCATGAAGTCACACTCTGCGACGATGCCTTGATCGAGTCTGTTACTACGGTCGGGAAAATACCGCCTATCATGCGACAGCCGTGGTTCGAGCACGAATCAAGTAAAGTGGAATCACTCCGGATTGCCTTAAAATCAGGGCAGCCAACCGATGCGATTGCATTGCTTGGGATTCGCGCCCGTGGGCTCTTGGAACGAGGCGCATATCGCTCGGCCATAGTAGAGGCCGCCACAATTGACTCCTGCCTTGATCTAGCCAAGCCACAGAGTTTCTTTCTATTCGCGGGCGCGGGCTCCGGTAAGACACGGTCACTCGTGCAGATTCTGGAAAAAGTGCGAGTGCGCTCCGGAGCCGATCTGCGATTGCATGGTCGTCAAATCGCGGTTATTACGTATACGAACGTGGCCCGTGATGAGATTTCCCGTCGACTTCAATTCGATCCTCTTGTCGCAGTTTCAACGATCCACAGTTTTGTTTGGGAACAGATTCGTGGCTTCGATCGTGACATCCGTGCCTGGCTAAAAGCGAACATTACATTAGAGATCGCGGAGCTTGAGGCAGAGCAGGCCAAGGGGAAAAAAGCCAGCCAAGCAGCCATTGATCGTGCCGAGAAAATCCAATCTCTGAGTGCCAGACTTCTCATTCTCGATGTAGTGCGGACCTTTACCTACAGTCCAACTGGTGACAACCGGACGAAAGACTCGTTGAACCATTCTGAGGTAATTAAAATCAGTGCAGATTTCCTGCAAAACAAGCCGCTCATGCAGCGGCTTTTGGTTAGTAGGTATCCGGTGTTATTGATCGACGAGAGCCAAGACACAAATAAGACGCTCATCGATGCCTTCTTCGCAGTGCAAACGGCGCATGAAGCGTCGTTTTGTCTGGGCTTATTCGGTGATACGATGCAGCGGATTTATTCGGATGGAAAAGTTGATTTGGGGAAATTCCTTCCTTCCTCATGGAAGACGCCAGCAAAATTGGTAAATCATCGATGCCCGCGCCGGGTGATTACATTAATCAATAAGATCCGCTCTGAGGTGGACACACACCAGCAGGAACCAAGTGCAGATGCCTCGGAAGGTGTTGTGAGGTTTTTCATAGCAAATGGAGATGGCGCAGATCGCAACGCATGCGAGGCACATGTCCGGAAACGAATGGCAGAGTTCACAGGTGATAAGCGGTGGAATGAGATCCAAGATGTTAAGGCTTTGACGCTTGAACACCACATGGCTGCACACCGATTAGGTTTTGCGGACATTTTCTCTGCACTCGATCCTATCCGCGATTTCAGCACAGGGCTTCGCGACGGAACATTGCCCCTGATTGCCTTTTTTACGGGCCTCGTGCTTCCGTTGGTTTCCGCACGGCTAGCAGGCAATCATTTCTTGGTCGCCGCTATTGTCCGCGAACGATCGCCGCTGCTCAGCGCTGACACATTGGCCGCGGCAGAGGTCGACCAAGCGGTGCAATTGAAAATGGCGCGAGATGGCGTGGAGTCGCTCGCCTGTCTGTTTGCGAACAACGGACAGCCAACAATCCACCAAGTCCTCGTGTCTGTCGCCGTCACTAAACTGTTTCGGATTCCTCAGAGCCTGCTACCTTTTGTTGGGGAAGGTTCAATTCAAACAGCCGTTGCAGAGCCTGAAGAAACGGAAGAGGAAATGGGCGGCACTAAAGCGCTTGAGGCAATCCGCATGTTTCTCGGTGCACCCTTCGCACAGATGACGCACTACGCGAACTACGTTCAAGGACGTTCATCGTTAGCGACACATCAAGGCGTCAAGGGACTGGAGTTTCCGCGAGTCTTGGTAGTGATGGACGACTCCGAAGCACGTGGATTCATGTTTAGCTTCGAAAAGCTGTTTGGTGCTGAAGCGCCAACCACTACGGATGTAAAGAATGCGCGCGAAGGAAAAGAGACGGGAATAGATCGGACACGACGACTTTTCTATGTGACCTGTAGTCGGGCGCAACGAAGCCTAGCTCTTGTTGCTTATTCATCTGCACGAGATGCGGTGAAAAAAAACCTTATCGATCATGGATGGTTCGGCCCGGAAGAGATCGAGCTACTGTAACGACGCGGGCATGTAAGCATAAACGTAACCTAGCCGGCTTTACATTGCTTTAGATGATCGGAGCTCCATGCAAGCGAGCTCCTTATCATCCGGTTTATTGAAATCGCTGAGCCACTTTTTTTACCCACGCATCTGACGCCATAATCTCTCCGATCTGATGTGATTGGGTTGGGGCGTCCTTTCCGATGGCCTGATTCATCATCCGGCCGAGCCCATACTGTGCACACGCATGGAGTTCGGTGGAAATATCACGCCCAGTCATAGCGCGACGAGCCAGATCAACGGCGGCAGCCACGAGGTAGTCTGAAGCGCGCAGTAGTGGGTGAGCCTCAGAATCACCAAACGAAAATGAATTCAGCCGATTAAATCCGAAGATTTCTGCCGTGCCATCCAGTTTGGGTAAAACGTCCGGTTGGGCGTCACGGTAGAGATCGAAAAAATGTTGGTAGATCGGCGCCATCGAATCACATTGATCGTGAATCAAATCACAGGGAGGGCTGCTACGCTCGATGACCTGAAAGACCTGCGCCAACGATGGCGCATTAAGCGTATCGTAGCCCTTCGGAAACCCAGCACTCCGAAGCTTTGTGAACTCCCGGTGCATGTTCCCTTGGATTTCTGGTAACGACACCTGGAGTTGCATGGCTAAACCGTGCTCACGATTGCTCCTCAGCGCTTGCACCCAAGCAGCGCCGACAGCGGCAATCTTTGCGGCATCCTCCTGACGAAATGCGTCGGCAAACTCTGCGATGATGCTCTCAGGCGCGGCGTAAAGGAGATCGGCGCGCAGCTTTCTAACTTCTGGATCGTGCGTCTCAATCGGATCAATCGAAAGATTGTATTTTGGATCGAAAAACGTCTCTACGGCTTTCGCGCAGGTGAAGTATCGTTTCTCCACGAGATAGAAAAAGGGAATCGCCGCACCGTTCATCTCCCGCAATGCGGTCATCAAACACTCACGGCCACGCGGGCTGTCCTTCAGCCGTGTGCCTTTGGTTTTCAACGTGAAACCGAAACTACGTTCAATTTCCAGAAATGCACCTTCGAGATTGGCTCGCCGATCATGTGGGACGAGCCATCCGCCCTCGGCATAGATTGGTTGGTCGGGACAATAAAACTGAGGTCCAGTATTCCCCGTTTCGTCGCAAAAAAATACGTGGGAGGTTGGCCACGTTCTGCTTGATCCCCTTTCACGGAGGTCGCCCAAATACGCCGCCCGCGCCTCGGCAAGGGAAACGAAGGGCTGGAGCTCTTTGTCAGACATAGTGTGGGTCAGTTTGTGTTCCGCTTCGACATTGCAGGCCAAAAGTTCCCGCAGAAAGGCAATGTCTTCGGGGGCCGAGATGGTCATGTTTCTCGGGTATCGGCTGCAAATCACGCGGGCGTGTTTTTCTACGGCCTTTTTCGCGGTAAACGAAAAGCCACCGAAGACGTATTTGGCCGGCCTGGTCATTAGGAATTTCTAGTCCTTAGCCTGAGCAGGGTTCAAACGTGTAGATCGACATGCCGTTTCATACGGGCGAGCAGTTCGTCGTAGGTAAGCACCTTTGCGTCTTTCGGGACCGCATCAAAGATCTGCTTTTGCTTTTCCTCGCTGAGTCCGAATTTGTTCATGCCAATGACTATGGCGACATTCGGACGATATGAAGTGAGTCCGTAGCGGTCAGCGACTTTTTGTCGGTTTTGGGGATCTTCAAAATAATCTCGATATTCACGCACCTGCGCCAACGCGCTACAGACAGCAGAACTCAAGTGCAGTCGGTCCTTAGTGCCCACGATCAACGGTGCCGATGGTAGCTTGAGGTCCCAGATATCTGCGAACTTTCCGTCTGCTGGCTGGAGAAAGAAATCGGGGATCAGCTTACCTTGCCCATCTAAACGCTCCAACACGGGGTGGGCCACCATGCGGCTGTAATCCAGTCCCTTGAGAAAATGCGGATGTATTTCGAAAAACTTTTGTAACTCCGCCTCCTTGAGCTTGGGCTTATTAAGCAATGATTGGAACTCCTTGATAGCATCCCTCCAACGTTGCCCAAGTTTGGGCAAATAAAGGTGCGGTAGGACTGTCACCAAGCCGCTTGGAGCTTCGAATTGCGCAGGAGCCAGTTCGGCCGATGCAGCGACCTTCAGCGCGCCGTTCTCAATGGAAATGGAGAGATTTGTTCGAGCACTTAGGGCCGTGATGGCCGCCAGAGGGTCACCAGTTCGTTTGATTTCCGCGATTAGCATCGTGGCCAGGGAGGGACTACCACCCATACGAGAATGGATGAGCGCGGCCAACCCGACCCGCGATTCCGCCGAAAGCCGCGGGCCATCGCGCAGTGAATGCACTACCAGTTCGAGAATTTCTGGCTCGCGGAGCCCAGATAAGATGACGGATCGCACCTCGCCTCGCCCGCGAAAATTTGGAGGTTCGTCCAAGTATTCCCAATCATCCTTGGACCGCCTGAACTGGCGCTCATCGGGGTCGATGGGCCTTGTCTGCCAAGACAGCTTCCTGCCGACGAGTATCCAATTCAGGTCCCCGTGAAAATCATCACGTAACTCCCCGCGTCGGTCGGCGCGGTCGTAAAGAAATCTTTCACGCAGACGATTCGCTTCCCGTTCAGAGCCGCCAGCGAATGCGTCGATGTTATCCAAAACAGCCACTACGGATTTGAACTGACGGTTCTCGCGCAATTGCGGACGCACCGCCTCCCAAAGATCTTCAACCGACCGAAACTTCTCGGCCTCAATCCATATAAATGGTCGGGAACGTTCGCGAGTTTCGGCGACAAACTGACGGACAAGAGTGGTCTTGCCTGCTCCCGCCGGCCCGAGGATCGCAATGACCGAACCCCAGCTATGCCGTAGCCACCGGTGCAAAGCCTCACGCTCGCGCTCTCTTCCGACGAAATTTTCAGGGAAGTGGATGCTGTCGGCGGGCATGGGGATAAGGGGCGGTTACCACGTTAATTCGACGTGCCGTGCATATACGGCAACATGGAACTCCAACTCAGACGGCGGGGGAGCATCACGGAATCCGCGTCTCAGAAATGCTCGGTAGACGCGTTCATTGGTGGCGACCGCCCGTATTCTGCGAATGCCGAACACATCGCCGATCTGTCGGATACCGGCAATTGACTTATCGAGCCATCCCCATCCTCCCGCCGTTCCACTTTGCAGCGCATTGATGTTCTCCAGAAGGACTACGTCTTGGAGGACGATCAGCTTCAGCACACAGCAATTTTGGGGGTCAAGAGGCCGTGCTGGACTGGCGACAATCCAGAGGAAGAAAACAAAGGCCGAGTAAACTTTCTGCATCAGCAAAAGACGCGCGCTTTCCGCTTCGGGCATGCTGCTTTGATGCTCCAACAGAATGGATCTCACGGCGGGATCTGACACAGCAAGATGAGCGACCGTGTTGGCCCAAATACGCGGGCCCCATTCGGCAACTTCCGCGTCCGAGAGCTTCTGACATTTCGAATATGCCGAGTTCGTTCCTGAAACAAAATTCAGGTGCTGGAGCACGAGAGCTGCGCTGTCCCGCGCATCCTCATCGCTCACTTTTGGGACAAACAGCGTTTCAGCATTCTCACGCGCACCGATCAGATTGGTCAGTCGGCTGCGTTCCGCTGCGCGAGGATCACGAGGAGTATCCATACTCGTCATGCGTCAACGAGGGACAAAAAACGTTGGACCAGCTGGAACGCACGCTGCGCCTGAATCTCGCGCTCGGCTCCGTCGGTTGCTTGATGAAATTCGACGACTTGACGGGGGCCATAGTCGTCTGGGCTTCGAAATTTCGCGCGGAGAATATCCAGGGCCACAACGACATCTTTATCCTCAAGGCGGGCTTTCCAAATTGCGGCAATAGCGACCCCGCCATCCGCCACTTGGTCGAGGCAAAAACAAATGTCGTAGGCATCCTTGGGCTTGTCGCGCCCACGAAGGGCGTAGCACTTCATCACCAGAAAATCGGGGAGCGCGGCCACCTGTAGCTCCACCGAATTGATCGCTCCATTCACCATTCGCCCCTCGACAACAATCGCTTCTGGGGCACGAAAGGCCGCGCCGCAACCATCGGCCTGTTGAACCCGAAACCCTTCGATTTTTTTTGGCCGCTGAGAACGAAGTTTGAAATCAATGGGGGAGAGAAAATCGACATCCACCCGAATGGGTTGCTGGCCATCGTTCAAATCGACCGTAGTAAATAGTTGGAACGGCTTTTCGCTCCGCTCATAACGGCGTGTATCAAGGAGGAGAGTCAACAACTCGGCATATCTCCCGTCCGTGAGTTTGGCCGCGTCCAAAGCCAGATCGACATCGATGCTCTTAACGTGCCGTTCGGTGCTTTCCTGTAGGAGCAGATCGGGCACCCATCCGCCGATGACAACAACGGATTCTTTGAAGGAGGCCAGCACTTGACCGAGGTCCACCAGCACGCGGTGCGCTGCGGTAGTTTGGCGCTCGGAGTAATCCCCCTCAAATCTCGGTTCAGGACTCATGGCGTCGTGATTTTCTCCCACGACGGCTTCAACCGACGATCGAGCACCGCCTGAGCTGCCTCCTCTCCGCGTCCACCAGCGTGCCAGGTATCCAAATACGTCTGGAGCGGATGGGTGCAGGGTCCGGCACGGTCTTCATCTTTGGCGTCGGCTAGGTAGCCGCGGTCCGGTGCCATCAAGAGGGTGAGATTGGCGCCGGTCTCGACAGACTTCGCTTTCAACGCGTCGCGAATCCAATCCACATGCTCGTCTGACGCCATGAGCCAGTATTTGAGCTGTCGCACCATCGGAGCCTGCCGTTCCGCCGCCGAGAAAGCAGCCCATACAAGTCGAGTTTCATTGGCGATGTTCAACTCGCGCATGGCGTTCTCTATCTCCGAAGTCTTGAGCAAGGTGAACATTTCAACACGCGGCATCCGGTCGAAGCGGTAGGCATCACGCCACGCGAAAAGCAGTTTTTCAGGGTCAACAACTCGCAATCCATCCATTCCATCGGCGGTCAAGTGACCTTCGCTCCGCAGGTGTGCTACAACCTTGTTGACCAAGCCCAAACTGACACCTGGCGTGGTGGCCTCCTGAAGGTCGCGTTGAGTTCGCCAACGCAGGGCTTCATGCTCAGACTTTAGAAGTGCGCGTAAGACTTGGGCAGCTTCGGGCGTGCCTAGGTTGGCATCCGGGCGAGACGAGCGATGGACTGGCTGATTTCCTTTCCGATCAAGGTAGAGCAATCCGGGAATGCTGATTCGGCAATTTCCGGCCAAGTCAAACCACCCCCATCCACGGTCCCAGCAGACTTCCGCCAATCGCGGTGAAACGAATGGCGCTGCAAAAACCCAAGACCGGACATTCCTCAACGAATGGTCCCTATTGAACTCTCGATTGATCGACACCGCAGGAATGTCTGATTCGCGCGGGCCACCAGGCGACGGCGGCACTTGGGATGGACGGGGTTGAGACTTACACTCCACGAGAAATTCTAGCATTGGACCGCCGGGAGCTTTGGTCCGAGCTATGAAATCGATACCGAGGTCGGGCGACGACGGACCAACGATCTCAACTTCTGACTTTGGGAAAACTTCCAGAAGTAACTCGCGAAACCGATTGATGAAGAGCCGTTCCACCTCCCGAGGAGGTAGCTGCGATACGTTCACCTTAATGGCTTCGTTCATGGCAACGTGAACAATGCATATTCCGTGAACGCGCGCAAGTCTCTAACCCTCGAATTACTTCGCCAGCCAATACACCAACCAGTTCTGCTAAGTGGATCATCGGACTGTCGTAGTTAGCTGATTTTGAGTTGGTTAAATTTTTTCGATCACCGCTAGAATACGTGAAAGCGATTTAATTGCACTGGGTGCCGGAATTTCTCGACGCGACCTGATTTTCGCACGGACACGCTTATCTAACTTCAGTCCACTTAGGTATGTAGCAACGGCCGGGGTCACTTTGCCCGTGGTCCATAGTTCGGCATCACATTGCTCAATGTTGTTCTTCCCGATGTGCCGAAGCATGGCAGGCAGGGTCTCACAGAAGAAATATTTTACGTCCTCTTCGCGTAATTCGACGTTTTCATTGAACGCCTTGCATTCAATGACTCGCCATACGCGATCTTGCTTCCCGGACGCATCTACATCCCGCTCCGTTTGAGCCCCATTTTTTTGAAACGGAACTTTACGGTTCGATACTACGTCCTCAAATCCTTGGCTTCTCAAGCAGGCGACCGCGTAGGTCTCCAATCCCATGCCGCAGAGATCGGAAACCAAAGGATTACTCTTCAACGCACCTAGCGTGGTTGCCAGACGAGACGCCAGTCGCTCTTGGGCGCCGGAACCTAGTGGCTTGCTCGACAGCGCTTCACTTTTCACCGCTTGGATTGCGGCGAGTGCATCAAGCGCCGAGCGGCCAAAAACTTGCCCGAAATTAACCACGCACAAGCCCGCAAGACTGGCCGCTTTGAAAGCGGCCGGCGAAAATGTAGGCGCGCAAATCACACCTAGAATACGCAGCTTCGATCCTTTGTGATCTCCCGCCCGGTATATTCGGGCCATCAAACCATCGACGTCGAACTCTTCGGCTGCCCGACCCAAAACTTCAAAAACGACAGGGCATGCGGAACGCTTTTGTTGCTGGAACTTAACCAATGGACGCAAATGCGAATAGCCGACCGCCGAAAATAATTGCCCGTTGTAGGGCCCATCCCGAAGCGTATCCGGCGTCTGCCAAGCCACGATGTGCTGCAACCGGTAGTGCTTGATCACGATACGAGCCATATTCCGCTCAATTTCTCGTAATGCATCTAGCTCAAGTCCGAGCGATTCACTCTTTGGGGTTTGAAAAAATTGACGACGGACGAGCCTTGGGCGCCCCATCTTATCTTCCCAAAGGCCAATTCCGACTTCAACAATTGCCGCCAGCTCTTGTGCATGTTTTTCGCCGCTAGCAGCTGAGTCCAACTTCACAGCGGTTAACTTTTTCAGGGTATCTAGATCGATCGCCTCCCATCGCATCATCGCATCCAATACCCTCCCAATACCTGGACGGTGTTTGTGCAGAATTGGACGTAGCTCTCGGAGGAATGAACTATCGCCAAAATATGGTTTCCGCGCGAACAGACGAGCGCCTGTTGGAAGAACCAAGCTGTCCGATCGCCAAAGCCCCGCCGCTTCATATCCTCTGCGGAGTAGTTGTCTCGCAGTGCCGGCGGCGTAGCCACGCTTCACAAGACGTTGGACCAAATCCGTCGACGTGACTATCTCGCGATTTCCCAGAACACGTGGATCGAGCAAAACGGACTCTGTCTTAAGGGTATCAGGCATGTGATGTAACGCTGCGCTTAATGTAATTCACCGAAGGTGAATGAGGCTTCATTTCGCATGGGGATGTAAATCACGCAAGCCACTTTTATTCAGCATATAGTGAATTCTAAGCGGGCGCTCATTAGGCTTCAGGGATTGTCACGCTGAAAGTTTTGGCCTGTGCAGCATGGAGAATGGCCGGCTACTTTTGGTCGTGGGGGGCACGCAAATTCCGTCTTCCTTCGCGCACGAAACGACAACGATTGAGCTGCCGCCCCGAGATGCTCGCCGCGCTCGAATTCTTCTAGCGGGGGCCGCTCCGGAGGAATGCCAAGGCTAGCACCTGCGACGGCTGGCGGGCTGCGCGCTACGCACTCCGCCCGTCCGCGCCTCAAGGAGTTCTCGGGCTGCGCCCTGCGCTCCTCCTTGCGCTGCCGGTGCTTGCCGGAGGCATCCCTCCGGGACGGCCTTTTAAAGGTTTGGCCTGACATGGACCGCGCGGCGCGGTTCGCCGCTCCTCCCGCGCCCTCGTTGGGGCGCACGAATCCCAACTCCCATGCGTGACTCTTCCCGTGATCCGGTTCCTCAACCCGGCGACGTTATCAATCAGCCCGGCCACTTGTTCGACGGCTTCGTGGTCGTTTCCGTTTACACCCGTGCGCAGGCCATCGCCGACGGCGTCATTGTTGACGCGACCGGCGGCGACCTAGCCTCGATCTCCGAGCAGCACTTTCCCGGCGTGCATGTCGCCATGACGGCAGCGGTGGCCGCTCTTATCGAAAAGGCGGTGGCTCACCCCGACCATTGCAACGATTGGAAAGGCGTCTGGCACGATGTGCTCTGGATGTCCCGCGTCCCCGTGCAGTCCTTTCCGGGTGGACGCCTGTTCAAGGTCATTATCACTGGCACAGGGCGCAAACGGCTGCACACCCTCAAGGCGCTCGTTCATCCCGGTGACAAAGGGGGGCCGTGTTTTACGATCATGCTCCCCGAAGAGGATTAACCAACCAGCCCCGGTGCCTCGCGCCGGGGCCTTTTCATGCGCCCGCAGACGGCGCACGCACGCGAGTTCGCGGGCGGCCGGCGCGCATATCGCGGCGGATGTCGTGGCGAGTGCAAAAGCGGCGAATGTCCTTGGCGTTGATGTCGAGGCCGAGTGTGGCCAAGTGATTCCGCAGATCCCGGGTGCGGTAGGATTCGCACGGATGGCGCAGGATGTAGAAAAGGGAGTGGAGCTTCCACCAGTCGGAGTAACCGAACGAGGCCCGGCGCTGGGCTGGGGTCTGGTATTTTTTCAGGAAGGCGAGCGCCTTGTTGAGGTGCTTGAGCGGTCGGCGCCGACCACTTGGCACAGTCAGCTCCAAAAGCTCGATGCCCGCCCACATAAGCGCGGGCGTCGCCTTGCCGGAGGTCTGCCAATCGTGCGCCAGCAGGAAGACACCGAGGTCGACCGTGCCCGCCTGATAGTGGCGCACAAGCGTGGCGACCTCACTCCATGTCAGGCCGCCATAACGGCGGGCCGGTATCTGTTCACGTAGGCGACGGACTTCCTCCCGGCGGGCACGGGCGTCGGGGGTGAGGTCGCGAAAGCCACCGGTGAACCCCGCGTCGGGTGTGGCAATGAGTTTGGCGAACTTCGCGCGCACTTTCGTGTCGCGACCGAAGTCTTCCCACAGCCAATGCTTCAACTCCGGGGACTGGCGGCAGAGCGCAACCAACAGCGCCACGGTGGCGGTCTCGTCGGTGTGTTCCGCGAGCCGGCGCAGCAGTGATTCATCTTTCGATGCGTCCGATGCTTTCATGGGTTTGATGATTGGAAACGCGGGAGGGAGAATGGTTCGCTCCTGTTTCATTTGAAAAGAGCCGTTGCAGGTGCTCGAAAAGCGCCCGCAGGTCGCGTCGATAGGCCTCCGCTTGCTCCAACGTCGAGGCGTGACGCTGGCGAGAGCGTGTTTTGAGGGCGACAAGCAGCCGGTTCGCCAGACGGATGTGCGGCGGCAATGAGACCGCACGAGTCAGCGTCTCGCGCGACTTGGGTTCGGTGGCGATCCCGAGGCGGAAATACACTTGGCGCAGGCTCAGACCGTTCAGACTGGCGACATCCGGAATCTCGCGGGCGAGGCGCATGTAGTTTTGAGCGGTGCGCGGCGAGCCGTGGAAATTCTGCTCCAACCAGAGGAGCCAGGCGCCGCCACCCATGAGGCGACGGACGCGTTTTTTTTCATCCAAAAGGAGCCGGCCCGCTGACCACGCCGCCGCGAGCGCGGCCTGCAACAAAACGCGGGACTCTACGGCGAGTCGCTGCGCCTCGTCGTAGAGTCGGTTGATCTCGGCGACGACTGGGGTGGGGGCCGGCGGGTTCATGACTTCAATCCCACGCTCACGCGGAAGTTTTTCGCCAGCTTGTGAACAGCCTGGCGGCTGCGACCGGAGCGCGTGCCGATCTGCTCCAGCGTCGCGCCGCCGATCAAGTCGGGACGGATGCAGTAGAGGGCGACGGTGGCGCGCAGGCCGCGATCTTCTAGCGTGGGCCCATCGGCCATCCAGATGAGGAGACAGGAGATGGCCTCGCCGGCCTGCGTCCGCGCCTCCACGCGCGGATCGACGGGTTCGGCGAAGAACGGATCGGATTCGTTTTCGGTTTTGTTTTTCATGGGTGATTTGGGTTCGTCGCCACTTTATGCCCATGTGCATTTTCAAAATAGACCCCGCATCCCGGACCCGGGCCGGTGGCCCTATTTCGCTCAAAAACGCATCGCACGTTTCGTTTTCGCCGAAGGCCGAAAAGCAAAACGCCGCACCGGAAAACCGGTGCGGCGTCGAGTGTGGACGATTTCGATACGTTATCCGCGAGCAGGGACTTTCAGTTTCGTGCGGATGTGGTCGGATACCTCGGCGGGGTCATAATAAACGAAGTGTCCTACGCGGTGGTGAGGAATGCGCCGGAGTTTGGTCCATTCACGAAGGGTGCGGATTGAGGGTTCGTTGTTTTTCGGGAAGATTCCCGAGGTGCGGAGGCCGACGATATCAGTGAGGGTGCTGGGATTGCCTGATGCGGTTGTGAGCGTTTCCATGCCATTGAGTGCCGGTAAACCGGGCGGTGACCGGCACTCGTGCGATCAAACGGCGATGAGCAACTTTTCTTCTGCGTGCGAAGCGGCACCACCTTTCGGCAGGATTCCGAAGTAATACTCGGCTTCGGTTACGCTCTTCAAATCGAGGTAATGTTTGCGGATGATTGCCTCGGAATTGCCTGCCTGCAGCGCCGCTTCACCCATTGATCTGAATTTGGCGACGAACATCGAGATGAACGTGTGCCGGAGGATGTCGTGGGTGAGGCCGAATTTTTTGAAGACCTTGTTTCGGAGGTCCGGGTAATTTTTAGCGACCAGCGGATATTTTTTTAACGGGTATGCGTGCAGCCATGCCGAGAGATTCGGCTGGATGGTCACGAGTCGCTTCATGCGGACCTTTGAAACATCGGGCTCCACATGAATCACCCCGGTATCCAACCGAATGGAGTGCGGCTGGAGTTTGGAAATTTCGCCGAAGCGAATGCACGGACGGATGCCGGCAAACAAGCAGACGGCGAAATAGGGGACCAGCGCACCGCCTTCGAACGTCTCGACGTAGGCCATCAGCTCGGCGGTTCGTTCCGCTGAGAGCGTGGTCGCCGATCCGCGCCGGTGATTGATCCGGTGGTAGGGCGTCTTCTCGACGGGGTTGCTCACCACCCATTCGTTCTGCAGGGCATGTTTGAAGAATGTCGAAAGGATGCCTCGGCGGTTGTTGTAGGTTTTGAGGCTGGGCGTCCCTCGCTCCAAGTAGGCGAGGAGGATGGCAGGCGTGAATTGCGCCATCGTGCCTGTCGGGAAACGCCGCACGAAAACCTTCAGTTCATTGCTGATGTTTCGCGCCTGCAGCAGGGAGAGCAGGGTGCGCTCGTGCTGAAGGTTTTTCACCGCCACGTAGGAGGTGACGGCGTCGGCGACGGTTTTCTCGTGCTCTGGTTCGCGGTAGGAAGTGAAGGCGTAATCCAGGTAGAAGAGCAGGGAACGCGTGCGGCCTTCGAGTTTCCGGAAGGCGTCCTCTGCTTCGCGCAGACGCTCATCTGGGAGGAAGGTGAGGGCGGAGCGCATGCCGGCGGTGGCTTGCGCGGATTTAATTTCGAGCGCGGCTTTTTCAGCGGCTGCTTCCTCTCGCGATTTGAAGTTCCTGCGAACGCGGACGCCGTTGATCGAACCAGTGACTCTCCATGAGATCACGCCATTGCGATTTTCGAATCGCGCGATGGCCAACAATGTTTCGTGGGACATGTGAAGGTTGCCACGTGAACCGGCAACCTAGCACTGGGGGAAACTTAAGTATCTCGCCCCCAACGAGAAAAGTGGTGCTCGGGAAGGGACTCGAACCCTTACGCCTTTCGGCACACGCCCCTCAAACGTGTGTGTCTACCAATTCCACCACCCGAGCATGTCGTTCTAACGAGGAGGGACGCGGACTAAGATAAATCCTGATGCGCGTGTAAAGCCTCGAAATGCATTTTTCTCATTTCGGGAAACAGCTTGCTACTGATTCGCTCGCATGGACACTGCTGGCGCGCATTAGCGCCTTTCAAGCCCGCCTTAAGCTCAACACCTACGCTGGCCATTACGCCTGCATCGCTCCGCATGTCCGAGACGCCTTCCAACGATAAACCGGCCAAAGATTTTAACAAAATCGACTTGGCTCAACTCCAGAGCTTCAGCTTTGGCACGCAGTGGTCCCATGACAAAGCCGATCCTTCCGGCGATTCCGGCGGCCCGCGCGAGTCACGTCGTGATGACCGTCCCCGTCGCGAGGGCCCCGGCGCTGGCGCGCCCCGCGATCGTCGCGGCTTCCGCAAGCCCGCTGGTCCCGGTGAAGGTGGCGCACCTGTTTCTGCAGGCGATGCACCCGCGTCCGCCCCGCGTGAACGTCGCGAGGGTGGTCAGGATTCACGCGGCCCGCGCCGTGAAGGACCTGGCGCCGGCGCTCCTCGTGGTGACTTCCGTGGTGGCCAAGGCGGTCAGGGCGGTCCCCGTCGCGAAGGTGGCCCCCGTTTTGGTGGTCCCCGTGAAGGCGGTTTCGCTCCCCGCGAACAAGGCCCTTACGTCAGCCCTTACTTTAACGTCACGTTCTATCCCGATGACACCGGCTTCTCGGCGTTGGCCAAGGCCATCCGCTCCTCGTGCCGCACCTACGAGCTCTTCGAGATCGCCCGCGTGATCATTGGTAAGAACGACCGCTTCATCGCCGTCGTTCAGCATAAGCAGGCCGAAGAAGGGTCTTCTGCCACCAAGCCCGCTCCGTTCGCCATCTCGGTTCCGGACGGCATTCCGTTCGAGAGCGAAGCCGCTGCGCTCAATCACGTTTTCGAAAAGCACTTCAACCAGTTCTTCGACACCGCTCAGGTCGAAATCGAAGCGCCCAAGGGCAACTTCCAAGTGGTCAACAAGTGCACCGTCACCGGTGAGCTGCTCGGACCGCCCAATTACCACCGCTACAACCAGATCGTCCAGCAGCACCACGCGGCTAACATCAAGCTGCCGTTCGAGGTGTATCGCGGAAAGATCGAGTCGGTCCGTGATCCCGAGGCGATCGCGCAATGGCTGGAGAAGATGAAGAAAGCCACGCGCTACACGTGGAAGCTCACGTCTTCTGCCGCCGCTGCTGTGGCTCCTGCCGCTCCTGCTGCTGAACCCGTCGAGGGTGAGGCTGCTCCTGAAGCCGTCGCAGCTCCCGAGGTCGTTGCACCTACGTTCGATTCCCTCGACGAAGCGCGTCATTACCTCCTCGCTAACGCGAAGGACAAAGTCGTGCGCACCGTCGAGTCCGTGCGTTTCTCCGGCAAAAATCTCGAAACCCTTCCTCCCGGCGAACTCCGCCGCACGATTGAGGGCGCACTTGAGCGTCAGCGCCGCTTCCCGCTCGATACGGCTAATGCGCTGCGCGGTCGTCTCCGTCGCGAAGGCTTCACGATTTTCAAAAAAGGATCGAAGGGCATCAGCTACGTTTGCGCCGTTAAACGTAAGTTCCGCATCCCGAACCAGACGTTCTCTGAATCCATTGGCGCGCTGATCTCGTTCATCGAGACGCATCCGATGATCAAGGCCAGCGACCTGTCTGAGAAATTCCTCGGGTTCGCCGCTCCGACCAAGCCGGTCGCGCCCGTCGAAGGTGCCGAGGCTGCGGAACCCGCCGCTCCGGTCGCCACCGCGCTCAGCCCCGAACAGGCGGCCAAGCTCAATCGTCTTAACGGCGATCTGCGCTGGTTGGTGAGCGAGGGTTACGTGACCGAGTTCATCGATGGTCGCTTGTTTGCTCCGGCCCCCGTGGTCGAGTCGCGCAAGAAGGAGATCGAAGGTGCCGAGCACGATCCGGAAAACTTCCCCGAGGTGCCCGCTGCGGAGATTCCCGCCGCCGAGGAACCGCTGGCGGAAGAGCCGGCGAGCTAATCGCTTCGCATCCGTTTACCTATCAGAAAACAAAGGCCGCCCGAAACCGGGCGGCCTTTTTTGTTTGGAGTAGCTACGAGCGTGAGCGAGTGGCTCTGAGAAAATAGCAGACCACTCGCTCACGCTCGTAGCCACTGATGAGTTCAGCGCAACCGGACCGTGTGGTGTTGGTCGGACGTGATGCCGAGTTCGAGGTGGAAGGCGTTCGCCGGGATCCACGCTGCGATTTTTTCGGGCCATTCGACAGCGAGACACCAGGGACTCACTAAGAAATCCTCCAGCATCAGCGCATCGATCTGTCGGTCGCTTTCGAGGCGGTAGGCGTCCATGTGGACCAGCGTGCGCGGGGCTCCGCGATGGAGCGTGAAGATGTTGAACGTCGGACTCGTCACCGGCTCGGTCACGCCCAGCCCGCGTGCGAGTCCTTGCACAAAGGTCGTCTTGCCCACGCCTAAATCGCCGTGAAGTGCCAACGTGGAGTCGGGCGGAAGGGCGGCGGCCAGTTCGTAGGCGAGCGCATGGGTCTCGTCTGCGGACGAGGTGACAACGCCTTCGCGGAGTTTAGCGAAGATGCTCATAACCGTGAAATTCATGAAGGTTGAGGGCATCCGGCTCTGGCGTGCGGGTGAAACGGCCGATGCAGGTGAGCCGCGTGGAGAACTTTTTACGCCATGCGGCTTCGAGCTTTGTGCGATCACCCCGAGCGGCGACGGTGAACAGGAGTTCGAAGTCTTCGCCGTCGGAGATCGCATGCGCGAGCGCGGAGCGTCCATCGCGTTTGGCCAGTGAGCGAGCGGCGGCGCTGATCGGGATGGCTTGAGCCGAAAGGGATGCGGTCGCGCCGGTTGGTGTGAGGGCGTGTAGGTCTTTGGCGAGGCCGTCGCTCAAATCCATGAGCGAGCGCACCTCGGGGCGTCCTGCGAGCCAGGCACCTTCGGCGAGGCGCGGCGTGAAGCGATGGTGATGTCCGAGGATGCTGCCTCCGAGCGTGCCGGTGACGTAGATCCAGTCGCCGGTCTTGGCTCCGTGACGCGTGAGCACGCGGGGGCCGTGGGCTTCACCGATGAGGGTGAGCGTTGCGGCGAGTCCGCCTTGCTGACGAGTGATGTCGCCACCAGCGATGGGCACGCCGTAGGTGCGGGCGGTGGCGGCCAGTCCGCGATAAAATTGTTCCAGCCAACGCGTGCTCACCTTGGCGTCGAGTGCGAGGGCGATGACTGCAGCGCGAGGCCGGCCGCCCATTGCGGCGATGTCGCTCAGGTTGCGTTTGAGGAGCTTGGCGGCAACGGCACGGGGCGGAATGGAATCATCGAAGTGTTCGCCGTAAACCACCGGGTCAACCGTCACGAGTTGGGGGTGGCGCGAGGGTGGCAACACCGCGCAGTCATCGCCGATCCCGAGGGGTGATGGCGGACTGGCAGTGCCCAGCCACCGCCGGATGCCCGCGATCAAGCACAGCTCGCCCAGCGAGCTGACGGATTCGGTCGGATTGGCGGTGAAGGGATGCACGAGGTGTTTGAAATGTAGGAGTCTGCTTGCAGGCGATGAGGGGGACGAGCGTAGCCCGCCAACGAAATCGCCTGCAAGCGCTGGCGCTGCAAGAAGCTCGCTAGTTAAACCAACTCGGCCTCCGCACGCAGCAAGCGCGCACGTCGTAATGCGCGCGCGTGATTGGCCGGATCGATGTTGGCGCCCGTGAGCGCGACCAATACGCGTTTGCCAGCGAGGGTCGGCAGGCGACCACTGAGGCACGCCGCCAACGCGGTCGCTCCTGCGCCTTCCAGCATCACGCCGTGAGCTTCGTGGGCGGCGAGCAACGCGAGCGCGATGTCGTCTTCGCTTACGGTGACCACGTCATCGACGAAGGCGTGTGCATGCGCGAAGGTGTGCGTGCCGGTCTTCGCGACCGCGAGGCCATCGGCGAGCGTGGGCAACGTGGCCGTGCACACCGGGCGTCCGGCATGGCGCGCGGCGGCCAGTCCGGCGGCATGCGCGGGTTCGACGCCGATGACCTGCACGTCGGGCCGCAATGCTTTAACCACCGTGGCGACACCGGCGAGCAAGCCGCCGCCACCCACGGGAACGATAAACGCGTCCACCTCGGGTTCGGCGAGCAACGCTTCTAGGGCGAGCGTGCCTTGGCCGGCGATGACGTTGAGGTCATCGAACGGGTGGACGTAGGCGAGATCCCTGCTCGCAGCGAGTGCGTGGGCGTGCGCGGACGCGTCTTCGTAGGTGTCACCGTGCAGGACGACGTGCGCGCCCAGCGTGTGGCAACGGCCGGCTTTCACTCGCGGCGCGTTGCGGGGCATGACGACTGTCACAGGAACACCGAGTTCGCGTCCGTGCCAAGCGAGGCCGAGCGCGTGGTTCCCGGCGGAGGCGGCGATCACGCCGCGGGCGCGTTGGGCCGCGGTGAGGCAGGCGAGGGCGTTGCGCGCGCCGCGTTCCTTGAAAGAGCCGGTGGCCTGGAGGTAGTCGTGCTTCGCGATGATCTCCATGCCCGCCAGATCGCTGAGGCGCGCCGAGGGCGCGCAAGGAGTGACACGGACGCCGCCAGCCACGCGGCTGTGCGCGTGGACGACGTCGTCGAGAGTGAGCAGTGGTGTGTTCATCGGGAAGATTGGCAAAGGGAGAACGGACGGAAACGGGTCGGGAAAATGGACAACAAAAAGCCCCGGGCTGTTAAGGCCCGGGGCTGGTGGAGATTCGCGTTTTAGAAAGTGAAGAATGCGTTCACGCGATGTGTCCATGCCCGGGCCGGCGGCAGATAATAATCATGCCGATAATCATGGCGCAGGCGTTGGAGGTGCGGGAGGTCATTGCGAACGAGATGTGACGCACCCTGCTGAAACAGCGTCGAAAGGCAAGAAATGAGTCCGGGGCGGTCGGGCGCGCATTACAAAATACCTCCAAAAAAATGCGCGCGAGGAGATGAAATTTTGACGCGGTTGAGTATATTATCTCGTGGCCGAAAGGTCACAAACTCCGCCGATAGTAAGTAAGACGAAGAAAACCGCCATAGCTGCGGTCTCGGGTTCTGAAACCCGAAGCAGAGGACAGTCGCCGCCAGCTTAAGTGCTGACGGCGACTTTCTGTTTTATCGCCTCTGGCCGAGGTATCTTAACGAGGGCACCAATCTTCGGTTTGGGCCCCCGCGGGGGACGGGATAAAGACGGGTTTGTCACTTATTAAGTGACAAACATTCAGGGGGCAGTGGGACTGAATCCGGTGTTGTCGGCTGTGTTATATGATTGCTGTGGGCATGCTCAGAAGCTCGCGCGCACGCCGAAGGTCACGCTGCGGCCGGGGAGCGGGGCGATGTCCTTTAGGAACGAGGTGCTTACGCGGGCTTCTTCGTCGGTCAGGTTCGAGCCGCGGACGAATAGGTCGTAGGCGACCGGGCCTTCGACCAGACGATAGCCAACATAGGCGCTGAGAAGGGCATAGCCGTGGGTGTCGGTTTCTCCGGGCGCGGTGCGGTCTTGATCGGCAACCAATTGCCAGTCCACGCCGGCGTTCCAGACACCGTGCGTCCAGACTAGGCCGAGCAGGCCTTTGATCGGCGGGATGTGCGGGAGGTTGTCGCCGTTGCGCTGTTCGGCGAACGTGCAGTCTACGTTGAGTTTGAGATCGAGGGTGTGGTGCTCGCCTTGGTGCAAGTGCCACAAGGTTTCCAACTCGGCGCCGTAGAAGAGCGCATCGCGTTGCACGAACCGATACTCGGGCAGGTCGTCGGTCGGGTCGAGCGGGGTGCCGGCGAAGTCAACCGTCGCGCCGGTGGCTTGCTCGAAAATGTAACCATTGAAGGCGTTGGCGAAGAGGTTGAACGAACCCGTGACGAAGCCGGTGAGCTTGCGCACGCCGAGTTCCACCCCGAGGGATTTCTCGGTGTCGAGTGAGGCGTCGCCTACCTCGAAGGCATCAGTGCCGAGGTGCGGGCCGTCGGCGTAAAGTTCCTGCGCGTTCGGCGCGCGCTCGGTGCCGGTGACGGAGAACGCCACGGCGTAGTCATGGTTGATCGCATAGACCACGCCGCTCGAAAGACTCACCGTAGTATCGTCACGCGACTGGGCCGTCGGGAAGGCGGTGGTGGCCCGGGTGTCGAGCGATTGGTCCTCGATGCGCGCACCGAATTGCCAGGTGAGCGGGCCGGTTTTGGCTTCTTCGAAAGCGAAGAGCGCAACGGTCTCCGTGAGCGAAGGCGGCATGAACGCCTCGTCGCCTTCGACGTCGAAATCGCTGCGGGCGGTTTGCACGCCCCACGCTCCGGTGAAGCCGGCGATGGGCGCATGCATCAGCTCAAGACGTCCCTCGTAACCGGTGTTGGTAAACGTGGTGCCGGGCGTGCCGTTTTCCAACTCGACGTGTTGGTAGTCGGCGGTGCCGAACTTCAGGCGCGCACCCGTGAAGATGCCGAACTCCTGTTTCACCTCGGCGGCGAAGTCCACGCGGCGTTGGCGCAGGTCGATCAACACGTCGGGTTCAGCGACGGTGCCGTAAGTCGAGTTGAAGCCGTTGTAGTCGATGCCGGCGTCGAAGGTGTCGCTCACGTAGGAGAGGCCGATCGCGGCACCTTCGGAGTCGATGGCACTGTTGGTGAGGCGACCTTTGTTAACGAGATTCGACGGATCGGCGTAGCCGGGAATGCGCACGTCGTCCGTTTCGCGTTTAAAGCCATCGAGGTGGAGAACGAAGGCGTGGTCGTCGGCTTTGACGAGGGCGATGTCGGTGGTGCCGCCGTAGGCAAACTCATCGGCGCCGCTGCCGTAGCGGGCGTCCACCGTGCCGGATACGCGACGCTCGGGCAGGTCGGTCGCGATGCGGTTGTCGATGACGTTGACCACGCCACCGACGGCCGAGCTGCCGTAGAGGAGCGACGCGGGGCCGCGCACCACCTCGATGCGTTTCACGAGAAACGGCTCCACACTCACGGCGTGGTCGGGGCTGGTGACGGAGGCGTCTTGAGTGCCGGTGCCGTTTTCGAGCACGCGTATGCGGTCGCCGCCCAAGCCGCGGATAATCGGGCGGCTGGCACCGGGACCGAAGTAAGTGGAACTCATGCCGGGCTGGGCCGAGAGCGTTTCGCCGAGCGTGGGTTGCTGCTGGAGCGCGAGATCGCGTTCGGTGAGGACGTCGGTGGCGGAGGTGAGTTCGGACTGGCTGTGCTGGAAGGGCGACGCGCTAACGACGACTTTGTCGAGGACCACGGTGGAGTCGGTGGTCGCGGGCGGTGGAACGGTTTGCGCGCGCGCCAGCGAGGCGGTGGCGAGGAGGACGGAGAGACGGACGGAAAAGTGCATGGTGATACGAACGAGCAAGGGATGGCGCGGCACGCGCCGGCACGGGCGTGTGCCGCGAAGAGAGAAATGCGGACACGAGGCTTCGCGCAGGAAGCCGTCGGAAAATAAAATCGGTTTACCCGATGTTATCCGATGCAGGGAGGTCCGCGAGCCGGCTGGAGCAGGTGGCGCGGGGAGGCGGGCGTCAGCGCGTCGGGCGCGGGCGGAAGTGTGGCAATCCACGTTTCCCTCGGGATATCGAGACGCGGCAGATCCAGCGGCGTGGTGACGCCATGCTGGAAAAGGGTGACGGCGCAGCCGGAATCGTCGTGCGGATGAGGCGCGGCGTGTTCGTTGTGAGCGGTCGGTTCGCCGTGGAGATGCGCGTGGAGAGTCGGCGAGACCGTCAGCAGTCCGAGCGCGAGCACTACGCCGGCCAGCATCCACGCGAGCGCGCTTTGGAGGCGGCTAACGGCAGGTGGACAGTGGCGGCGAGAGGACATGACTGACTTGGATTATTAACAGATGCGTCAAGTGCTCTACGGCGCAACCAGTGTGCGCAGGTCGAAGAGCCACCAGTCGGGGCCGATGCGTTCGGCGCGGGCGAACACGCGATTGCCGACGGCCGCGCCGGCGATGACCGCGGGGGCGGCTTTAAATGTCGTGATCTCCGCCTTCATTACCCCGGGGATTTCGTCGTGGGCGATTTTCAGGCTAAGGGCGTCGAAGTCCACGGCCGTGATCCGGCCTTTAACTCCGAAGCCACGCTCGGATTCGTCACGCGGGTCGCAATCGCACGCGTCGGCTTCGGCGAGGAGCTTGGCTTCGGGCAAGGTGATCAATCGGGTTACCAAGCGGGCAGGGGCGCCAGTGGTTTCGGTTTCTCGGGCAACGAGGAGCAGTTGCGCGGGTGTGGCGTCGCCGTCTTTAACCCGGGCAATGCGCGGATAACCCGTGATGTTTTGCGCGAGACGCACCGGCACGCTGAGCGAACCGCGCGCCGAGAGGCGGCGAAGGAAAACGCTTTCGCCCGTGCCATCGCGTTCGACCCAAGCGACCAAGGTGCTGCCGTCATCGAGCATCACGAGCGAGGGGCGGCCGAGCGGAGCGACATCATCGACGCGGTTGGGCATCAGCCATTGCGCGCCGGCACTGCTGGAAGTGGAAACGTTGATACGCGCGCTGTCGTCGATGGTGAACCAGGCGGCGGCGATGTGAGGGCCACGAGCATCGAGCACGGGACCTTCGGCGGGCGGGTTGGCGGGTTTCCATCCGTCGGCATTGAGGGTGGAGGGCGGTTCCCATTTGCCATCGCGGTAACGGGCGGTGCGGATGTCGCGTTGGCCTCCGGTCTCGTTGCCTCGGTAGGAGACCAGCGCCGAGCCGTCGGCAAACGAAACCACGGCGAGGGGGCTGGGAGCGTTGGAGTGGCGATCGACGCACGTATCTAGAGCCTCGTTTCCTAGAACTCGGGAGTAGAGGGCGGGATCGTCGTTTCGCAGATCGGTCCACGCGGCGATAAATCGCCCGTCGGCAAGTGGGCCGAGGGTGGCGGAGGTTTGGCGCTTACTTTCGGAGGTGAGCGCGGCGGGTTTCGACCACGTCACTCCCGCGTCGGTCGAGGTGCTGGTCAGGAAGCGCGGGCCCGTTTGCCAGAGAACGGCCACCGTTCCCTTCGGGCTGGTGGCTATTTTCGGAGAACGCAGCGTGTCGGTGGAATCGGACGAGTCTGCCGCGACCTCCGCAACGGTGAGGGATGGACTCCACGTGTGATTTGAAAAATCAAATTGGGAAAAGCGAAGGGCCGAGTGCTTCGCGTCGGCTGCGATCCATGCAATGTAGAGTTTCCCATCGTTGGATACGGTTAAATCGAAGTCGGTGCTGCCTGCGCTGTCGCTGGCCGGTGAACGGAGCAGCTCGTTTTTAATGACAAAACTCGGTGAGTCCTCGGCCGCGTGCAGGATCGGCGTCAGAATAATACTAACGAGGCACAGGCAAACGGTCAGCAGGATGGGACGTTGTTTCACGGGCGGAAAATGGCAGGCGGCGAGGGCGCGACACAAGCTCTGCAAAACAAGACGGGTCGGTGCTTGCTGGCTTAGCCGGCGAAGCCTAGGAGATGGCCTATCATGCTCTCGAAACCGGTCCCTCCCTGGATTCTGATGGGTGGCTTTGTGCTCACCTGCGCGGCAGGCAGCGTCAACGCCGTGAGTTTTTTGGGGATGCACCATCAAGCGATCGCGCACATGTCGGGCACGGTGACGGTGTTGAGCAACGAACTGGCGACGGGGCGGTTCTCAATGGCCCTGTATGCGCTGGGCGTGGTGGCGTCTTTTTTCTTCGGCAGCGTGGTGAGCGCGGCGATTATTCGGCAGGGCGCTCTGAAGCTGGGGCGGCGTTACGGTGTGGTCTTGGTGATCGAGTCGATCCTGTTGTTCTTCGCCTATGAGATGCTCACGAGCGGGCATCGTTCGGGGGACTGTCTGGCGGCGATGGCGTGCGGTCTGCAAAACGCGATGGCCACCCATTACAGCGGCGCGATCATCCGGACTACTCACATGACCGGTATCATCACCGACCTGGGTATCGCGGTCGGGATGAAGCTCACCGGTGAACCGATCAACGGACGGCGGGCCGGTCTGTATCTGGTGCTCTTCGCCGGCTTCTTCACCGGCGGGATTTTGGGCAGCTTGGGTTACGTGTGGATCGGCTTCTCGACGTTGCTGTTTCCTGCCGCGCTCACCGGACTGGCCGGCCTCGGTTATTTTGCGCTGAAGCAACTAGCGCGGTGACGCCAACACGGCGTGCTCCGCGCCGTCCTTGCGGGCGCCGTGGCGCTGGGCGCTGTAGATGCCAGTGTAGCCGCTGAAGTGATAACTCACCCAGCACGCCACCGCGAGGAGCGCGGCGTGTTGCGCACCGAAGAGTTCGATGCCCATGAGTGTGCAAGCGAGCGGAGTATTGCTGGCCCCGGCGAACACCGCGACGAGTCCCAAGCCAGCCGTCAGGTCAACGGGAAGCCCCAGAACCCCGGCCAAGGTGTTGCCCAGTGCGCCACCGATGAAAAAGAGTGGGGTGACTTCGCCGCCTTTGAAGCCGGCGCCCAGGGTAATCGCGGTGAAGAGCAGTTTCCAAAACCAACTCCACGCGTCGGCTCCGCCCGTATGGAAAACCGACACGGTGGTGACATCGCCGGGGTTCTGCGCCAACACCCCGAGCCCGAGGTATTCTTGAGTGCCGAGCAAGTAGGTGAGCGCGATGACCGCTACGCCACCGATCACCGGGCGTAACCAGTAAGTGGGCACAAACCGTTCCAGCACCGCCTGGACGCCATGGGTGCTGGTCACGAAGAGGCGTGCGCATAAACCGAAGATCGCGCCCGCCACTCCGACTTTGGCCAACACAAGCAGATCGAGGTGGCCGAAGGTAAATGTGCCTGCCGGCATGTGCCCGGCGATGAGCATGCCGGTGTGGTGAATGCCCCAGGCGGCACAGGTGAGATCGCCGATGAGTGCGGCGAGCATGCAGGGGATGAGCATCTCGTATTGCACGCGGCCGAGGGTGAGCACTTCCATCGCGAAGACGGCGCCGGCGAGCGGTGTGCCGAAGACCGAGCCAAACCCCGCAGCCACGCCGGCCATCAGGAGCAGGCGACGATGGCGTTCGGGAATGCGGCAAAGGCGGGCAAACGTGCTGGCGAGACCGCCGCCCATCTGCACCGCGGTGCCTTCGCGACCGGCGGAGCCACCGAACAAATGCGTGACCAGCGTGGCGGCGAGGACCAGCGGCGTGATGCGCGTGGGGACGCCGCCACCCGGCTCGTGGATTTCATCAATGATGAGGTTGTTGCCGCGTCCCGAGGTTTTGGCGTGGTGCCTATAAACCCAGGCGATGGCGATGCCGGCCAGCGGGAGAAAGAGCAGTAACCACGGATGCTCGAAGCGCACGTGGGTGGTGCGATCAAGAGCCCACAGGAAAAACGCGCTGGCCGAGCCGGCGAGCAGGCCCACGGGCACGACGAGCAACGTCCATACGCCAAGCGGGCGAAGGCTTTCGACGTAGGTGCGCGGGTGCAGGAGGTGGTCGGACTTGGTCATGACGGAAGCGGGGAACGTGGAGCGTATTTGTCCGCATGACAATGCAGCGTCTTTCTTGGGTGGCTGGGTGGCGGCGGATCGCGGACGGAGTGAGTGGCGTCCGCTGTATTGCCAATCCCTCGGATCGCTGCCGGTGTAAACGCATGAGCTGGCTTTTCTGGGCGTTGTTATCGGCGGTGTTCGCGGGAGCGACCGCCATCCTGGCCAAAATCGGGGTGGAAAACGTGAACTCCAATCTGGCGATGGCGGTGCGAACTACCGTGGTGCTGGTGTTTGCCTGGGGCGTCGCGTTCGCCACGGGACCGGTGGGCGCGGTGCTCGGGTTGCCTCGTCGGACATGGGTGTTTCTGGCCCTATCGGGCGTGGCCACGGGGTTGTCCTGGCTGTGTTATTTCCGTGCGTTGCAATTGGGCGAGGCCTCAAAAGTCGCGCCTATTGATAAACTCAGCGTCGCGTTCGTGCTGGTCTTCGCGGCGCTGTTTTTGGGCGAATCGCTGACCTGGCGAACGGGGCTGGGCGGCGGGTTGATCGTGGCAGGCGCGGTGGTGCTGGCGATGAAATGAGCGAGAGCGCGGGCGTAGAGCGGGCAAAAACCCTTGTTTCGCCGGGAGGCGGATGTCTTCGTGGTTTTCATTTATGACATCAAGCGAGGCAGAATCGGTGGGATCGGGTTTGATGACCCAAGAGGTGAAGCGCCGGCATATTTTGGTGAAGGCGCTGGTGGTCGGAATCGTGGCGGGCGTGGTGGCGGCGCTGTTTCGCATCGCGCTTTCACGGGCGGAGGCGGTGCGCATCGACTGGCTCGCCGGGCTCACGTTGCCGTGGCGCGTGACGGGCGGCATCGCGGTTGGCGTGGTCGGCGGCGGGCTCGGTTTGTGGCTGGTGCGGCGGTTCGCGCCGGAAGCGGCGGGCAGCGGCATTCCTCATCTCAAAGGCGTGGTGCAGGGCGAGCACAAGCTGCGTTGGTGGCGGGTGCTCCCGGTTAAGTTTCTCGCGGGCGTGGCGGGTATCGGCGGCGGTCTGGCGCTCGGTCGCGAAGGACCGACCGTGCAGATGGGCGGGGCAACCGGCCTGATGGTCGCGCAGGGATTGCGGGTGAAAACGGGCGCGGGGGAGCAACGGGCGCTGATCAGTGCGGGGGCGGGCGCGGGCGTAGCGGCGGCGTTCAATGCACCCTTGGCGGGAATGATGTTTGTGCTGGAGGAGTTGCAGGGGAATTTCACGCCAGTGGTGTTCGTGGCGGCATTTCTCTCCTGCGTCGCGGGCGACGTCGTGTGCCGCGTGCTTACGGGCGATGCTCCGGTGTTTCCGCTGTCCGCGATGACGTCTCCAGGGCTGGCGGTGCTTCCTTGGGCGTTGCTGTTGGGCGCGTTGGCGGGTGGAGCGGGCGTGTTGTTCAATCGCGCGTTGCTCGGGAGCTTGGACGCCTTCGAGCGGCTGCGGCGTTGGCCGGTGTGGGTGGTCGGCGGACTCACGGGAGGCGTGCTCGGCTTGGCTGGCGCGTTTGCGCCGGGGCTGACGGGATCGGGCGGTTTACTGGTAGAGCAGGCGCTCGCCGGCGGGATCGCGGTCAGGATGATCGGGGGCTGGTTAGTCGCGCGGTTTATCCTAACGATGATCAGCTACGGCTGCGGGGCGGCGGGAGGTATCTTCGCGCCGTTGCTCGCTCTCGGCGCCTTGGGCGGCTTGCTGGTGGGACACGGTGCGCACGCACTGATGCCGACCGTGATCACGCATCCGGAGATATTTGCGGTGTTGGGCATGGGCGCGTTGTTCACCGCGATTGTGCGGGCGCCGCTGACGGGGATCGTGCTGATGGTGGAGTTGACCGGGCAATATGGCTTCATGCTGCCGCTGCTGGCGGCGTGTCTGACGGCTTACGGCGTGGCCGAGGGGCTGCGCGATGAACCGGTTTACGAGGCGTTGCGCCACCGGTCGATGCGACTGGCGAAGACCACCGGGTGATTACGGGATTGGCCCCGGGGAAAGGTCGTTTCAACGTCGCGGGAATGGCCAAACGTATCCCGCTGCTTTTGCTTTTCGCATTCGTCGTCGGAGCGGTGCGTGCGGACGACACGGCGGCGCGGGTCATCGTGCTGGCGAATAGCGACGAGCCGGAATCGGTGCGGCTGGCCGAGTATTACGCGGCGAAGCGCGACGTGCCGAAGGAGAACATCATCGCGCTGAAAATGCCGATCATCGAGGCGGTCAGCTGGCGGTCGTTTGTGGACACGATCTTCAACCCGCTCGAAGCGGAATTGGTGAAACGCGGCTGGGTCGATGCGATCGGGATGGACCTGACCGATGCGGTGGGGCGTCGGAAGTATGCGATCTCTGGACACAAGATTTCCTACCTCGTGGTTTGCCGAGGCGTGCCGTTGAAAGTGATGCATGACCCTCTGCTACCGGCGGAAAACACGCCGTTAACGGCCAATCCGGCGTTAAAGACCAATGCTGCGGCGGTGGATTCGGAACTCGCGCTCTTGGCGGTGAGCAACCCGCCTCTGCTCTCGTTTGTTCCCAATCCGCTGTTCTCTAATGACCGGCCCTCATCCCTGCAGTTGAATCAAATCGTTAAGGTGAGCCGGCTCGACGGGCCTACATTCGACGATGCGAAGCGCCTGATCGATCACGCGCTCGAAGCGGAAAAAGCCGGGCTCATCGGGCGGAGTTACGTCGATATCGGTGGTCCGCATGCCGCCGGAGATCGTTGGCTCGAAGCAGCGGCGAAGGAGCTGTCCGAGCTGAACTTCGACGGAGACGTGGATCGTGCGGGTGGCACGATGCCATCGTGGGCGCGCTTGGACGCACCGGCCCTGTATTTTGGCTGGTATGCGGGCGACCTCAATGGGCCGTTCGCGCAGGAGGATTTTAGCTTCCCGGCCGGCGCGGTCGCGTTGCACATCCATAG
This sequence comes from uncultured Opitutaceae bacterium, assembly GCA_967755175.1. Classification (GTDB taxonomy): domain Bacteria; phylum Verrucomicrobiota; class Verrucomicrobiia; order Opitutales; family Opitutaceae; genus Rariglobus. The sequence continues at coordinate 33,988 of CBRAFO010000026.1, forward strand.
TTTTTCGGCCGATACGGTGCGCACCAAGACGCACGGCTGGGTGGGGCCGCTGGTTGCGCGCGGAGTCACGGCCACCTTTGGCAACGTCAACGAGCCCTACCTCGAATTCACCCACCAGCCGCAGCTGGTTTTGAAGGCGCTCGCACGTGGCGACACGTTGGGTGACGCGGCGGCGTATGCGGTGCCGGTTTACAGTTGGCAGGCGATCGCGGTGGGCGATCCGCTCTATCGTCCGTTTAAAATTTCGTTCGAGGAGCAATGGGCGCATCGGGCCAAGCTCCCGCCTGAGCAGCGTGCCTACGTGGTGCTGCGACGGATGCGCGAGCTCGACCGAGCCGGACGGCGCAACGATGCGATTTGGACGGGACTGGAGTCGCAGAAAACCGGCTTCAATCTCGCGGTGGCGCTGATGATCACGGAACTGCAACGGGCGGCGGATGACACGGCGGGCGTGCGGCAAACTTTGGACGGAATCACCGGGCGCCGGCGTTTCTCGGCGGCTGAAGCTCCGTTGGCGGTGATGGCTGCACAACGGCTTGGCGAAGCGGCGGAACCCAAGCTGGCGTTGGCCGTATGGCAAGGTGTGCTGGGCGAACGCAACTTGCCGAAAGAGACGCGCATCCAGTGGCTGCGTCCGGCTCTGGATGCGGCGCGCGCGGCGCAAGATGCCCGGCAAACGGCGCGGTGGGACGAGGAATATAAGGTGCTGACCGCACCGCCGCCGGCATCGGCGACGACGACTGCGGACAAAAAATAACCCTCGCAGCGCGGTGCTGCGAGGGTTTGGAAAATGTAGGAGCCTGCTTGCAGGCGATACGGGAGGTTAACGCGGGCGTTTGGTTCTCATCGCCTGCAAGCAGGCTCCTACAGGCCGAACGACTCAGAGCTTCGTGACGATCTTGTCGGCCAGGCCGTAGGCGATGGCTTCCTTGGCGTTGAGGTAGAAGTCGCGGTCGGTGTCGCGGTTGATGATTTCGATGGGCTGACCGGACGCGTCAGCGAGGATTTGGTTCAGCTCGGAGCGGAGCTTTTCCATTTCCTTGGCCTGAATGTTGATGTCGGTCGCCGGACCCACCATGCGGCCGGAGATGAGCGGCTGGTGGATGAGGACGCGGGAGTGCGGGAAGAGGAATCGACGGCCCTTCTTCGCACCGGAGAGGAGGATGGATCCCATGGATGCTGCCATGCCCGTCACGATGACGTTAATGGGCGAGGTGATCATCTGCATGGTGTCATAGACGGCCATGCCGGCGGTGATGGAACCGCCCGGGGTGTTGATGTAGAAATGGATGTCTTTGCCCGGGGCCTTCGCTTCGAGGTAGAGGAGCTTTTCGGTGATGTCCTTGGCGGTCTCGTCGGTCACGGCGCCCCAGAGGAAAATCTTACGCTCATCGAGGAACTTCTTCTGGATCAGCATCGCCACGGGCGCGGCGGATTTCTTGGCGACATCGTCGGACTCCTTGTCGTCGTCATCCTCGTCATCATCGAGGCGGGGAAGAGGTGCGTTCAGACCGGCTTGGAGATTGTCGAAATGCATATGGGGTTACGTTGTGAGACGGATGCGGGTTGGCAAGTGCTCAGGCGAAGTTGGTCAGAGGTCGGGAAGATAGGCGGCGAGGGCGGTGCGCAAGTGCTCGATCAGCGCCGGATCATGAGCGGCAGGGTAGTCGTCGGGGATGCGCAGAATGACGAGGGTTTTCCCGGCAAGTTCCTCGGGGAATTTATCGCGAAGGCGGTCGGCATGTTTGCGTTCCATGCAAAAAATACGGTCGGCCCAACCGATGTGGCAGCCGGTCACCTTGATGCGCGCGCCGTTCTCCGTGCCGGCGGAGCGGGCATCGTAGAGCGGATGATTTTTAAACAACGCCTCGGCCGTGGGTGACCGCCACTGATTGCGCGAGCAGAGGAAGAGGAGCTTAGTTTTGCGGGCGGTCACGAGCGAGGTTGCGCCCAGAGGTTGTGGAAATGATGAACGGGGCCGTGGCCGGAGCCGACGGAGAGTTGGCCGGAGGCGGCGATCGCGGCGGTCAGGTAGTCTTTGGCGGCGCGGATCGCATCGATGGGATCCGCGTGTTGCGGGAGCAGCGCGGTAATGGCGGCGGAGAGCGTGCAGCCGGTGCCGTGGGTGTTTTTCGTGGGAATGCGCGTGGCACGCAGCTCGACCTGCGTGGTGCCGTCGTCGATCACGTCGATGCTTTCGGGGCCTTCGAGGTGACCGCCTTTGAGCATCACGATACGCGGGCCGAGTTGGTGCAGAGCGCGGACGGCGACGCGCATGTCGGCTACCGTAAGAATGGGCGCGCAATTGAGGAGCACTTCGGCTTCCGGGAGATTGGGCGTGATGATCTCGGCCAGCGGAAACAGGTCACGTTTCAAGGTGGCGACCGCATCGGACGAGAGTAGGTGATGGCCGCTCTTGGAGACCATGACGGGATCGATGACGAGGCGGCGAACGCCATGGCGGCGCAGAGCGGCGGCGACCGTGGCGGCGACCTCGGCGGTGCTGAGCATGCCCAGTTTCACCGCGTCGATGCGGACGTCGGCAAAGAGCGTGTCGAGCTGTTGTGCGATGAAATCGACCGGGATGGGGTGGACCCCGGTCACGCCTTGGGTGTTTTGCGCGGTGAGCGCGGCGACGACGCCCGTGCCGTAGGCGCCGAGGGCGGAGAACGCTTTCAGGTCGGCGAGGAGACCGGCTCCACCCGAGGGATCGACGCCGGCGATACTGAGGACATTGGGAATCATGCGCGGGAAAGTGGGGTTAACCACAAAGCTCAGGAAACACACGAAAAGAACCCAGCGGTCAAACGCCCGCGCAGGAAAGCATGCAGCATCGAGTAACCTATTAGGTTACCCCACGGTTGGGGCATTGCATGGTTCTAAAAAGTGCTTGAGCGTGGCCGGCATGAAGACCAAGGCGCGCGTGCAACGGCTCTCCGGACAGATCGTGGACTTGCATCGCCGGGTGGTTTTCCCCGGGACGGTCGAATGGGCGGGCGGGCGTATCACCGCTGTGCGGCCTGATGATCGCGTGAAGGAAAAACGTCTGATCATGCCGGGGCTGGTTGATGCGCATATTCACATCGAGAGTTCACTGTTGCCGCCATCCGAGTTTGCGCGGCTGGCCGTGATGCACGGCACGGTGGCAACGGTCTCCGATCCGCATGAAATCGCCAACGTCCTCGGCGAGGCGGGCGTGCGCTACATGTTGGCGGATGCCAAACGCTCACCGCTCAAGTTTAACTTCGGCGCGCCGTCCTGCGTTCCGGCTACGACCTTTGAGACGGCTGGCGCAAAGCTCGATTCGACGGCGGTGGCGCGGCTGCTCGCTCGCAAAGACGTGCGCTATCTCGCCGAGGTGATGAACTTCCCTGGTGTGCTTGGGGGCGATCCGGAATTGGTGGCGATGATCGCGGCGGCGCGGCGTGAAGGGAAACAGATCGACGGCCACGCGCCCGGCCTGCGCGGCGATCAAGCCAAGGCTTACGCGGACGCCGGGCCGACCACCGACCACGAGTGTTTCACGATCGAAGAAGCGCACGACAAGCTGGCGGCGGGGATGAAGATTCTCATTCGCGAAGGATCGGCAGCGCGCAACTTCGCCGCGCTCGCGCCCCTGCTGAAAACGCATCCGCAGAGCTGCATGTTTTGTTGCGACGATTTGCATCCAGACCTGCTGGTGAAGCGCCACCTCGACGAACACGTGCGACGCGCGCTGGCGACGGGCGCGGATAAATTCGATGTGTTGCGCGCGGCGTCGGTGAACCCGGTTGAACACTACGCGCTCAACGTGGGTCTGCTGCGTGCGGGCGATCCGGCGGATTTTATCGTGGTGGACGGTTGGAAGCGGTTTCGGGTGGAGCGCACGTATATCGACGGCGTGTTGGTCGCCTCGGGGGGGCGCACGCGGCTGAAGCGGCTCGCGCCGAAGATCACCAACCGGTTCAAGGTGCGTCCGCTGAAGGCGGCGGCTTTCGCGACGGCGGTTGCGAGCAGTGACACGGTGAACGTGATCGAGGCGCTCAACGGTCAGCTCGTTACGAAGCATCTCGTGGTGCCGACGGCACAGGTCGGCGTGAAGCATGACGTTTTGAAAATCGCCGTGGTGAATCGCTATGCACCGAAGGCCCTGGTGGCGGTGGGTTTTATCCGAGGCTTCGGGTTAAAGGCCGGCGCGCTGGCGTCGTCGGTGGCGCATGATTCGCACAACATCGTGGCGGTCGGCGTGGATGATGAATCGCTCGCGGCGGCGGTGAACTTGGTGATCGCAGAACGAGGCGGCTTGAGCGTCGTGGGACCGCGCACCCAGGCGGTGTTGCCGCTGCCGATCGCGGGGTTGATGTCGGCCGTTGAGGGGCGGACGGCGGCGAAGCTTTATACGAAGCTGGATCGGACGGCGAAGAAGCTCGGCTCGAAACTCGATGCGCCGTTTATGACACTGTCGTTCATGGCGCTGCTGGTGATCCCCGATTTGAAGCTGAGCGACCGCGGGTTGTTCTCGGCGGCGAAGTGGGG
>CBRAFO010000027.1:0-38009 GCA_967755175.1 uncultured Opitutaceae bacterium
TGATCGAAACCACCCGCGATCTCGGCAAAGCCCGCACGCTCACCCTCCGCCTCGTCCCCGGTGGCGGTTACGCCGCCGTGCTGAGCCCGGCGGCCCCGGCTCCCTGAAAGCAGCTTTCCGCTCAATGACCAGCCGCTCCCACCCCTGTTCAGCTCGTCAGGCGTTTTTCCTTCCGACGATCCCTGCAACCCCCGTAATCGCCGTCGCAGTCCTCTGCAATTCCTATGGACCGATCCCCGCCTCGGCTCCGGCCTCCTGCTCGGCTTGCCACAGGCATTCGGGTTTGACCCTTTCGGCGTCTTTCGGATCGGCGGACCTGCCCCGCGCCTCAGTCGCGTCGCCCCCGCGGCGTGACCGGCCTACGCTCGGCCGCCCGCTCTTCCAGCGGACTGCGCCCGAACTCCCGGCGAAACGCTCGGCAAAAACTATTCGTGTTCGTGAACCCGCAATCGCGGGAAATCTGTTCCACCGACATGCGCGAAAATCCCAGCGCCTGCCGTGCGTGTTGCAGCCGAAGATTCCGCAGCATGACGGCCGGCGAGGTCCCGAACCGTTTACGAAAACCCCGGATAAAATGCTCCCGGCTCACTCCGCACTTGGATGCCAATGCCTTCAGGCTGATCGGCGAAGCGTATTTACTCTGAATGATGTCGTGGCCTTTCGCGATCGGATCCTCCTCGGCCGATCCCACCGCCTGCTCCCGATAGATCGCGTCGAATAACCGCACGAGCAGCGCCGACGCCTCGCGATCATCACCCAGCGCTCCCTCCGTTTTCCGTTCTACGATTTCATCAAGCAAAGTGCCCGCCTCCCCCCGCTCCCTCATCCTGACCACTGAGCCGAACTCGCTCCTGACCGCGTCGAAGAACAGCCGCACACACCGGCTCGGCAGGATCAAAAGATACACCAACTCATAAGGCTCGGTCGCCTCCTCCGGGTAACCATACGTGCTATCCTCATCGAACGTGAAAAGCATCACGTGCCCTCGCGGCACCAATCTCCGTCCGTCCGCATCTTCAAAAAACCCCGCGCCCTTCAAGGTCCGCTGCACCACGAGCCACTTCATAGAATCGTCACGCCTCCGGTTATGCCAATAATAGCTGGGATCCGTCCGCACCTCCGTCCCCATCCACGACACCCGGGAAAAATCGGTCTCCTCCATGTCGTCCACAAAACCCAAAAACGAATAGCCTGATCAACCTCAATCATTCTGCCGTATTTCTCAGCGACATGGATGATCGATCACAAAATGAATAAAAAGTGTCACATCTAGAGAGTCGTTTTCACCGGTAAAACTGTCACCGCTCAGACGAGCTGCATCCCCCCTTTGATGCACCTTTACGCCCCGCCCCGCCGCGCTTCCTCCGGCTCTTGAGAAACCTCCCCATGCAACTCCGTCTTGCCGCCATCGGCTGTCTAGTGATCGCCACCCTTTCGTCGGTGTCTGCGGTGCCGACCGCTTCCGTGCAAACCATGCAGCTCAACGGGGCCGCCGGAGGCCCGCGCTTCGACGGCATCGGCCTCGTCAACGGCGGTGGGGCGACGTCAGTGCTGCTCAAAGATTATCCCGAGCCGCAGCGCAGCCAGATCCTCGACCTCGTTTACAAGCCGAAGTTCGGCGCCTCCGTGAGCGCGCTGCTCGTGGAGATTCCCGGAGACGGCAACTCCACGCAGGGCTCCATGCCCAGCCACATGCACACGCGCGACGACCTCGACTACACGCGCGGTTACACGTGGTGGATCTTGCGCGAGGCGAAGGAGCGTAATCCCGACCTCTCGCTCGACGGCGCGGCCTGGAGCGCGCCCGGCTGGGTGGGCAACGGCAACTTTTGGTCGCAGGACGCCGCCGATTACTACGTGAAGTGGCTGCAAGGGCTGCGCAGTGTTTACGGACTGGAGTTCGATGCCCTCGGCTGCCGCAACGAAGCGGGCGTGAGCCTCGACTTCGCAAAGCAGCTCCGCGCGAGCCTCGACGCGAATGGCTTCAACCAGATCAAAATCCACGCCTTCGACAACTGGTGGAAGGACAAATTCGATTTCGTAAAGAACCTGGCCGACGACGAGAAAGCGCGCGACGCCATTGCCATCCTCGCCGCGCACACGCTGGCGGAGAACCCCCCTTCGGCCGAGGTGCGTGAGCTGGCCGCCAAAATGGGCAAGCCGATCTGGAACACCGAGGAGCATGTCTATTTGAAGGGCTTTGACTGCGCGATCAGCGTCGTGAAGGCATTCAACGAAAATCACATCCGCAGTGGCGCGACCCGGATCGTGAATTGGTATGACATCGCCGGCGTTTACCCAATGGAGCCGTATGCGGAAGACCCTGCGACGCTCCTCGCGTGGTCGCCGTGGAGCGGGAATTATCAAGTCCGCGAGGCGCTGTGGGGCTACGCGCACTACGGCCAGTTCACGAAGATCGGCTGGCATTATCTCGAAAGCGGGTGCGGCCCGCTCGACGGCGGCGGCACAGTCGTGACCTTCAAGTCTCCGACCGGCGACGGCTACAGCATCATTCTTGAGACGAAGGGCGCGAAGGAGCCCCAGCAGGTGCGCTTCCAGATCGGTGGCGGCCTGCCCGCGAAACCGTTGTGTGTCTGGCGCAGTGACGAGAAGGCGCAATTCGTCCAGCAACCGGCCATCACGCCCGGCGGCAACGCGTTCACGATCACGCTTGAGCCGAATACGATCTATTCGCTCTCCACCACGACGGGGCAGCAGAAGGGTTCATTCGCGAATATACCCGCCGCGAAGCCGTTCCCGTTTCCTTACCACGAGACGTTCGAGGAATACACGGCGCCCAAGGCTTGGGGCTGGCTGCCGCGCTACACGGCCGACATCTACGGCGTTTTCGAGATCGCCGATCGGCCGGATGGAACGGGGAAATGCCTGCGTCAGGCCATGCCTGTTCGCGCGATCTCATGGGGGCCCGATTGGCTGCCTTACACGATCCTTGGCGATGACCAATGGAAGGACTACGAGGTCGGCGTCGATGTGTGCCTGAACCCAGGCGACTCGGCGGGTGTGATGGGGCGCATCAATCATGTCGGCACCGGCTACGGCGTCACCCCGAAAGGCTACTTCCTGCAACTCTCGGCCGACGGCGAGTGTCGGTTGGTCGTCATTCGAGGGAGGGTGGATAAAAATAAACTCACCGGCGACGCCGAGCAGCAGGCGCTCATCAAAGCGGGCAAGGACGAGGGCGAAGGCGGCGAAAAGGTGCTCGGCACGGTTCGCGTTCCCGGCATCGCGCCCGGCCAATGGCACAATTTAAAGCTCCGCTTTGAGGGCTCCTCGATCACGGCGCTCTTGGACGACAAGCCGGTCCTAAGCGTGACGGACAATCTTTACTCCCGCGGCATGGCCGGCCTGCTCGCGGGCAACGGCGAGCAGAAAAAGCTCAGCACGCCGTGGTTCGACAATCTTCTCATCCAAACCGTCAACGCGCCCACGCCTAAGCCGACTGCGCTCACGCCAGGACAATCGCCGATCTACGGCGCCGCCGCGAGCACAGTGATCGATGCAACCAAGGCCGGCGTGATCGGTGATGGCGTGACGCTCAACACCGCGAGTATTCAGAAAGTCATCGATGACTGCGCCGCCGGCGGTGGCGGCACGATTCACTTCCCGGCGGGCCGCTATCTGACCGGCACGATTCAAATCAAAAGCAACGTCACGCTGCGCCTGGCGAAAGACGCGACGCTGCTCGGCAGCACCGATATCGCCGACTACCGCAATCTTGATCCCTTCCTGGATGGCCTCGGAGATCCGATGGGCTATGCGCTCGTCGTCGCCGTGGATGCGGAGAACGTGGGTATCGAGGGAGAGGGCACCATCGACGGACAAGGCCGGGAGTTGCGGGCGAGGCAGAGTCCTTACAAGAAACGGCCCTTCCTGGTGCGCTGGGTGCGATGCACCGGTGTGAAGGTCAGGGATGTTCACCTCACCCATCCGGGAGCGTGGACGCTGAATTTTTTCCAGAGCAAAGAAATCCTGGTCGAGGGCGTGACCATCCGCACCCAGAACGCGGGGGTAAACAACGCCGACGGCATTGACCTCGATTCCTGTCAGGACGCGCGCATCACCGGCTGCGACATTGAGAGCGGTGACGACGCGTTTTGCCTGAAATCCACGAGCCTCGTCCCGACCCGGAATATCACGGCGACGAACCTCACGCTCTCCACCTGGTGCAATGCCATCAAGCTCGGCACGGAGTCCATCGGTGGCTTTGAAAACATCTCTGTCTCCGACTGCCGTGTCACCAATACGGGGATGGCCGGCATCGCCCTTTACACCGTCGACGGCGGCGACCTGCGCGATGTGACCATCAGCGACATCACGATGGACCGCGTGGGCACGCCCGTCAGCATCCGCCGTGGCGCGCGCCTCAAGACCTTCCGCGACGGCGACCTGCCCAAAACGACCCCCGGAAAACTTGCCGGCGTGACGATCAAAAACGTAAGCGCCACCAACAGCGCAACGAGCGGTATTCTTATCAACGGAGTTCCCGGCTATCCGGTCGAGACCCTGCTTTTGGAGAACATCCAGATCGAGGTGCCGGGTGGCGGAACAGCCAAGGACGCGACGGTCCAGTTGCCGGAAAAAGAAAATGCCTACCCCGAAAACGGGATGTTTGGAAAGACGCTGCCCGCCTACGGCATCTATGCGCGTCACGTCCGCGGCGTGGCGTTCAAGAACATCGAGATAAAAACCCGGAAGCCCGATGCGCGACCGGAGAACGTCTTCATCGACGTCGAGACGGTCGAACCGGCTCCGGCGTCGGTTGCCGTCCAAACTTTGAATACACACTAATTTCCCCACCATGAACCTACGCATTCACTTCCCCGCCATGAATCGAATCGCTCTCTCCCTGTTGTCGATAGCCATGGTTGCAGCCGACTCAATAGCCGCCCCGGATGTCGCCCCGGCTGCCGCCCCATCGGCCGAACCCTATATTCTCACCCCGCCCGCACCGGCCACGCCGCGCATCAACGGCGCATCCGTCTTCGGCGTGCGGCCCGGGTCGCCGTTCCTGTTCACCATTGCCGCGACCGGCGACCGCCCGATGAGTTTCTCAGCGCAGAATCTGCCCAAGGGACTGAAACTCGATCCGGCCACAGGTCGCATCACCGGCGCGCTCGCAACGAAAGGTGAGCACATCGTTATGCTGCGCGCGAAAAATTCCCTCGGCTCGGTGGAGAAAAAATTCCGCATCGTCTGCGGTGACCAGATCGCGCTTACGCCGCCGATGGGCTGGAACAGTTGGAACTGTTTCGCCGGAGAGGTTTCCGCCGACAGGGTGAAAGCTGCCGCCGATGTGCTGGTCAAGAGCGGCCTCGCCAACCACGGCTGGACTTACGTCAACATCGATGACGGCTGGCAGAACAATCGCGACTCGCAGGACCCGACGGTGCAAGGGCCGTTTCGCGACAAGGACGGTTTCATCGTGCCGAACGCGCGCTTTCCCGACATGAAAGGTCTGGTGGATTACGTTCACGGTCTGGGCTTGAAGATTGGTTTGTATTCTTCGCCCGGTCCGTGGACCTGCGGCGGTCACACGGGCAGCTACGACCATGAACAGCAGGACGCGCAGACGTATGCGAAGTGGGGTTTTGATTACTTCAAATACGACTGGTGCAGCTACGGCAGCATCGCCGATGGGATGGCGGCCACGGACAAAAACGTTTCGTCGTGGGATGCAGGCAAGAAGGGCAATAGCGATGTCGAGGTCGCGACTCATCCGTTTCGCCTGATGGGTAAATTTTTGCGCGAGCAGAAGCGCGACATCGTTTTCAGCGTGTGCCAATACGGCATGTCCGAGGTCTGGAAATGGGGTGCATCGGTCGATGGCAATTGCTGGCGCACGACCTGGGACATCGTGGACACGTGGGAGAGCATGAGCAGTATCGGTTTTGACCAGCAGAACCAGGCCGCGCCGTTTTCCAAGCCCGGCAACTGGAACGATCCCGACATGCTCATCGTTGGCCACGTCGGCTGGGGCAAGCCGCATCCGACCCGGCTCACGCCGGACGAGCAATACACGCACATCAGTTTGTGGTGCCTGCTCTCCGCGCCGCTGCTCATCGGCTGCGACATGACCAAGTTCGACGACTTCACGCTCTCGCTGCTCACGAACGACGAAGTCCTCGCCGTTGACCAGGATCCGCTCGGAAAACAGGCAACGTGCGTCATCAATGACGGCGACCTGCGCGTTTACGCCCGCGAACTGGAGGACGGCAGCCGCACCGTCGGCTTCTTCAACCGCGGCGTGAATCCGATGGAATTGTCGTTCAAAGATTTCACAAAACTCGGCCTCGCCGGCAAGCAGACCCCCCGCGATCTCTGGAGGCAGAAAAACCTGGCCGCAGTGAACACCGCGAAGGATTCCCTCCCGCTCACGATCCCGGCGCACGGCGTGGTGCTCTACAAATTCACCACGGTCAAATAGAGAGACGAAAACGGCGGCGTTGCTCGCCGCCCTCCTCGCCGCCGCCGGGCCCATACGCGGTCCGGCGGCGAAATCCATGGCTACCCCTTCACAACCCGCCCCCGCCGTTCTCTCGCCGCAGCCCAGCAAATGAAGTCCCCGCTCCTGTGCCTCGCGCTCGCCGCGCCCCTCAACTGACCTTGCGCGAACCCAGTGACCTCCCCCCCGATTCCATGAAAAAAACAACCCGCTCCGCTCTCGTTCTCTTGGCCGTGTTGGCCTCGCTGCCCGCGGCGTCATTCGCGCTCAACCCGGTTGTTCAAACGATGCATACCGCCGATCCGGCCCCTGTGGTTCAGGACGGCGCCACCGTTTGGCTCGACGAACTGGATATTTCCCAAGTCACCCAAGGCTGGGGAACGGCCCGCAAAAACGCGTCCGTTGATGGCAAGCCACTCAGGATTGCGGGACGTGATTACGGACGCGGTGTCGGCACCCATGCCGAAAGTTCGGTGCAAATCCAACTGGATGGAGGCGCCTATGAGTTTGCCGCGCAGGTCGGCGTCGATGACGAGGTCAAGGGACACGTATCCAGCGTTGAGTTTATCGTGATAGGCGACAGCCGGGAGCTTTGGCGCAGCGGCGTCATGAAAGCCGGGGATATCGCCCGAGACTGTCACGTGGACCTCGCCGGGGTGAAACTCCTCGAATTGCAGGTTTCCGACGGCGGAAATGGCATCGACTTCGACCATGCGGACTGGGCCGAGGCCCGGTTTAGTGCGCCCAAGGAGGCACGCCTCCACGCGGTCGGGATACCTGTCGTGACTCCCTACGTTCTTACGCCGCCTTCGCCGGCAACTCCCCGAATCAATGGTCCGACTATTTTTGGCGTTCGTCCCGGTTCGCCGTTCCTCTACACGGTGCCCGCCACGGGAGATCGACCGATTCAATTCTCGGCCGATGGTTTGCCGGACGGCCTCAAGATCGACGGTGCCAGCGGTCGTATCACCGGTCGCGTGACGAAGCCCGGCACCTATGAGGTGACTTTGCGCGCGGAGAACGCCAAAGGAAACGCGAGCAAGCGGTTTCGTATCGTGTGCGGCGACCAGATCTCGCTCACGCCGCCGATGGGATGGAACAGCTGGAACTGTTTCGCCGGAGAGGTTTCCGCCGACAGGGTAAAGCGCGCCGCCGAAGTCCTCGTGCGCAGCGGCCTCGTCAATCACGGTTGGAGCTACGTTAACATCGACGATTTCTGGCAAAACCACCGCGATTCCGACGATCCCACGCTCAAGGGGGATTTTCGCGGTGAGCGAGGCGTGATCGTGACCAATCAGCGCTTTCCCGACATGAAGGGCTTGGTGGACCAGATTCACGACCTCGGCCTCAAGGTGGGCATCTATTCCTCGCCCGGCCCCTGGACCTGCGGAGGTTGCGCCGGCAGTTATGGCTACGAAAGGCAGGATGCCGAGACTTACGCCAAGTGGGGGATCGACTACCTCAAATACGACTGGTGCAGCTATGGCGCCGTCGAGGCGGGCCAGAAGCTTGATCCGAAGAAAGCTCCTTCGTTCAACCCCGGCCGGGGCGGGCGTGATCGCGAGTTCGCGATCGCTCCCTATCTCCTGATGGGGACCCTGCTGCGTGCGCAGTCGCGCGACATCGTGTATAGCCTTTGCCAATACGGCATGTCCGACGTCGCCAGTTGGGGCGCTTCCGTCAACGGCAACTGCTGGCGCACGACCGATGATATTACCGACACGTGGAATAGCATGCGGGGCATTGCATTGGCGCAGGACAAATCCGCCGCCCACGCGGGACCGGGCCACTGGAACGACCCGGACATGCTGATCCTCGGGCACGTGGGCTGGGGCAATCCCCATCCCACCCGGTTGACCCCCGATGAGCAATATCTCCACATGAGCCTGTGGAGCCTCTTTTCCGCGCCGCTGCTGATCGGCTGCGACATGGAAAAACTCGACGACTTCACGCTCAATCTCCTCACCAACGACGAGGTCATCGCGATAAACCAGGATGCCTTGGGGCGTCAGGCCACTTGCATGCACACCCTCGGTGATATTCGAGTCTATGTGAAGGAGCTCGAGGACGGTTCTCGCGCGGTTGGCTTCTGCAACTTTGGCCGTCGCCCTGCGGTGATACGTTACGACGCCTTTGCGCCGCTCGGCCTGAAAGGACGTCAGCAAGCTCGCGATTTATGGCGTCAAATGGACGTGGCGACAGTGGATACGGACCGCGAGTCCCTGCCGCTTACGATCCCCGCCCATGGGATCGTGCTCTACAAATTCACGAGCATGCCCTGAGGCGCGCCCCTCTTCTTCGTGTTCCGCGGCGCGGCCGGTGACCATCCCCTCGCACGGCGCCGGGCTCTACCGCCTTCGCGCCCGTTGAACCTCAAGATCGCCGCCGCACCCGCCGCCACCAATACCCTCGCGGAGTCGGTCAACGTGGTTCCGGTCCTCACCAAGCTCTCCGACCTCGCGCCGACCTTCACCCACGAGATCGCCCCGCACTCCATCACCCTCCTCGAACTCAAAAGTCCTCTCTATAATTTCCACGCCATGATACCAAAAAAACTTACATTAGGTTTGTTGACGCTGAGCTGTTCATTTGCCGCGCCGGAGGCGGCGGCTGAACCTCAACCTCTGCAACTGCCGCCCATCGCGGAGGGTCCGTTCAAGCCGGACTGGGATTCACTCACCGCTTACCAAACGGCACCTGACTGGTATCGCGATGCGAAGTTCGGCATCTGGGCGCACTGGGGACCGCAATGCCAGCCGGAGCACGGCGACTGGTATGCGCGCGGCATGTATGAACAAGGCGGCGTCCATTATAACACCCACGTCGCCGAATACGGCCATCCCTCAAAGGTGGGATTCAAGGATGTGATCCACGCATGGAAGGCGGAGCGTTTCGATCCCGACACCCTGGTGAAATTCTACAAGGAAAACGGTGCGAAGATCTTCATGGCTCTGGCCAATCACCACGACAATTTCGACCTCTACAACTCAAAGTATCAGCCGTGGAACTCCGTCGCGCTCGGTCCGAAGAAAGATCTGATCGGCGGCTGGGCGAAGGCCGCGAAGGCGAACGGCCTGCGCTTCGGCGTAAGCGTTCACGCTTCGCACGCGTGGTCCTGGTATCAAACGTCGCAAGAGGCGGACAAGACGGGCCCGCTTGCCGGCGTGCCCTACGACGGCAAGTTGACCAAGGCCGACGGCAAGGGCCAGTGGTGGGACGGCCTCGATCCGCAGGATCTCTACGCGCAAAACCACGCTCCCGGAAATCAAGGCAACTGGGACTGGTGGGATTGGAATGCCAAGGACACCACGGTTCCGGATGCGGCCTACATGGAAAAATTCTTCAAACGCACGCAGCAGCTGTGGGACGACTATAAACCGGATCAGATCTACTTCGACGATTCCGTGCTGCCGCTCCACGGAGTCACCGACGAAGTCGGCCTCAAACTCGCCGCGCATTTCTACAACACCCGTCTCGACAAGAAGGGCCGCACCGAAGCGGTGATGAACGGCAAGTGGCTCTCCGAAAAACAACGCCTCGCGATGGTCTATGACATCGAACGCGGCAAGGCGCACGACATCCTGCCGCAACCGTGGCAGACCGACACCTGCATCGGCTCGTGGCACTACGACCGGGGAATTTATAACGGGAAGGGCTACAAACCCGCATCATCCGTGGTTCGGATGCTGGCCGACATCGTGAGCAAAAACGGCAATCTCATGCTGAGCGTGCCGCTTCGCCGGGACGGCCAGCCGGATGAATTGGAAATCGAAATCGTCAAGGAAATCGGCGCGTGGCTGAAAGTGAACGGCGAGGCGATCTACGCGACCCGCCCGTGGAAAATCTATGGCGAAGGTCCTTCGACCCAAGTGGCCGAGAAAGGCCAGTTCGACGGACAGAAAGACGTCTCCGACAAGCCCTTCACCTCCGAAGACATCCGGTTCACCCAATCGAAGGACGGCAAGACGCTTTACGCCATCGCGCTAGAGCTTCCCAAGGACGGCAAGTTCACGGTCAAATCCCTGGCGACCGATTCGCCGCAGTGGCCGGGCAAGATTGGCAGCGTCGAGCTCGTCGGCGGGGGCAAAATGAAATTCACGCGCGACGCCGACGGCCTGCACGTTTCTCTGCCGAAAAAATTCAACGGCAAGATCGCCTTCGCCCTTAAGGTTCAATCCTGATTCCGCCCGACCGATTCAGCGCGGACCACACGCGCTTGAGGAACCTTCCGGCGCCGAAATTTATCCGCGCGTTTTTCGTTCATCCCCATGCCGGCCCCGGCGGTCTGATCACCGCAGGGGCGCGCGCCACCGGTTCCGACATCGTCTCCGCGGGCCGCTGGCGAAATCCATGACTACTCCCTACCGCCTCCGCGCCCGTTGAACCTCATGGTCGGGGCGGAAACGCCGTCTGCGCTGCGCCTGATGCGCCCACTTGAACCATGTCAGGCACGCCCGCGTGGCGCACCGGAGGCATATTTCCCTCAGATTCTAGGCCAGCCCCTGTTTTCCGACTTTTCAACTGTTCGCCGGAGAATGGTTACCCCTGCCCCAATCCTGCCACAATCGCGATGAGCCGATGTTGTCCCGCCCCGTCCACTCGCCGCAAAAGACCCGCTCCCTTTCAAATCCAACAGAGCTTTCTGCTTCCCTCTGCTTCCCGCTCGCCGCCGCCGGCCCCGCACGCGGTCCGGCAGCGAATCCATGGCTACTCCCTCCACAATCTCCGCCGCTGTCCTCTGGATCTTGGCGATCATCGGCGTCGGCTTTCCGACCGTCGCCTCCGCCGCTTCGTATCGCTGGGAAAACGTGCCGATCCACGGCGGAGGCTTCGTGAGCGGACTCGAGTTTCACCCGACCGAACCGGGCCTGCTCTATGCCCGCACCGACGTCGGCGGAGCTTATCGCTACGACACCGCCAACAGCCGCTGGATTCCGCTCAACGACTCCATCGGCGGCCTCGACAACGCCTTCATGGAACTGGGCGTCGCCTCTCTCGCGCTCGACCCAAACGAGCCTGACCGCCTCTACCTCGCCTGCGGCCAATATGTCGCCCCTTGGGCGCCCCAGGCGACCCTTCTGCGCTCCACTGATCGCGGCGCCACCTGGGCGCGCACGACGCTGCCCTTCCAACTCGACGGCAATTCCGATGGACGAAACACCGGCGAAAACCTCGTCGTCGATCCCCACCTCGGCTCCGTCCTCCTGCTCGGCACGCCCGACGCCGGCCTCTGGCGCTCGACCGACCACGGTGCCAGCTTCACGCGGCTCACCGCGTTTCCCGCCGGCAATGTCACTTGGGTTCTGTTTGATCGCCGCAGCGGCACCGCCGGCTCCCCCTCCCAAACGATTTACGCCGGCGTCGCGGTGACCACCCCCGGCAGCCCGAGCGTCTTCCGCTCGACCGATGCCGGCACCACCTGGTCCGCGCTCCCCGGCCAGCCCACCGCGCTCGTTTTGTCCAGTGGAGACACGGGCTCCACCCAACCCATCCCCCAGCACGGCGCTCTCGCCTACGACGCCACCGGACGCCTCTTCATCACCTACGGCAACGCCCTCGGGCCCAATGGCGTCACCACCGGAGCGGTCTGGCGTTACGACACCTCCTCGGGAGCTTGGACGAATGTCACCCCCACGCCCGCGCCTCCGGCCCAGCAGGGCGGCTTCGGCGGCGTCAGCGTCTCCGCGCAAAACCCGGCCGTGATCGCCGTCAGCACCCTCGGCCGCTGGGGGCCGTCGCCGGGCGAAGAGATCTACCGCTCGACCGATGGCGGCGCCACCTGGTCGTCCCGCCTCCACTCCGGCACGCGAGACCACTCGTCCGCACCTTGGGCCGCATCCCTCAACCCCCACTGGATCGGCGATGTCGAAATCGACCCGGCCAACGCCGATCGGGCGCTCTTCGTGACCGGCTACGGCGTTTATCAAACCACCAACTTCACCGCGACCGCGCCCACCTGGGCCTTCCACAATGCCGGCCTTGAAGAAACGGTGCCCACCGGCCTCGTCTCCCCCTCCAGCGGCCCGGCCCTTGTCAGCGTGATCGGCGATTTCGACGGCTTCCGCCACGACGATGTCACCGGCCCGCCCCCGTCCGCTCGCCACTCCCCCCGCCACGGTAGCAACCGCTCCCTCGCCGCCGCCTCCCTCGCCCCCGGAATCATGGCTCGCACCTTCGGCGGCCACCCCGGCGCACCCCGCGGCGCCTACTCCACCGATGGCGCCGCCACCTGGACGGACTTTGCCACCTCGCCATCCACCACGGCCAACCCCGGCTCCATCGCGGTCAACGCCGACGGCACCCGCTTCGTCTGGAACCAAATCGGCCTCGTCCCCCACCTCTCCACCAACGCCGGCGCCTCTTGGTCCCCGGCCACCGGCAGCGTGCCCGCCGGTTCCCACGCCCCTGTCGCCGACCCCGTCGAGCCCCTCCGATTCTACATCTACGATTCCAAGACCGGCATCCTCCATCGCTCGACCGACGGCGGCGCGAGTTTCACCACCGCCGCCTCCGGCCTCCCCACCGCAGCCATTCCTCCCGCCACCGTCCACATCCCCGTCCTCGTCGCCGCCCCGGGCAGGGAAGGCGACCTCTGGCTCGCCGCCTGGGACCAGGGCCTGCACCGCTCCACCGACGCCGGCACGTCGTTCGCCTCGGTCCACGGCGTCCAGCGCGCCTACCGCCTCGGCTTTGGCCGCGCCGCCGACGGTGCCTACTACCCGACGATTTACCTCTGGGGCCGCATTGGCGGCATCGACGCGCTCTGGCGCTCCACTGACACCGCCCGCACCTGGGAGCGCATCAGCGACGATGCCCATAACTTCGGCTACATCGACCATCTCATCGGTGACCCGCGCCGCTTCGGTCGGGTGTATTTCGGCACCAGCGGTCGCGGCATTATTTACGGCGATCCCGCCGACGCTCCTCCATCCACGACCAGCCTGCCGACGGCTGGAACGGGCGCGACATCAGCGATGCCGGCATCGTCGCCCGCGTCACCAGCCGCACCAAGACCGACACCTAGGCCAACGCCGCCGTGATGTTCCGCGCCCGGCTCGGCCGCACCCAGAAGAACGGCGCGCCAGACCCGACCCCATTTTTAGCTTTCTCACCCCTGAACAAAAATACCCATGTCTACTATACCTCGTCTCCGAAACCACCCCATCGCCAAGTCGTATAACGACCTGGCTTCGTTCAAACTCAAAAAGTGCGGGAGCGCATTCCGCCTGATCACTACACTCCATTCGTTTCTCCTGATCTGGCTCGTCCTTTTGGCGGCCCCTCCAGTTGAAGCTCAATCCTATGTTTTGAAAGAGGTTGTGATCAAGGGCGGTGGATTCGTCACGGGCATCGTGCCGCATCCGAACGTGCCTGGAGTGATGTATTGCCGCACGGACGTGGGCGGAGCTTACCGGTGGAATCCCACGAATAATTCTTGGGTCCCGTTGCAAGATTTCCTCGGTCCTACGAACGAGGAATATGGCCTCTTCGGTGTTGAAAGCATCGCCCTTGATCCGCAGGACGCCAACCGGCTTTACATGACGTGCGGCTGGTTAGGTAATAGCCGTCCGAACGAAGTTTGGAGTTCCACAAACCAAGGCGCGAGTTTCACGCGCGTCACGGCACCGTTCACGATGAAAGCCAACGACGAGGGCCGAAGCAATGGCGAGCGGCTCGCGGTTGATCCCAATCTCGGCAGCACCTTGTTCAATGGCACGCGCTATGATGGTTTGTGGAAGAGCGTGGATTACGGCGCGAGTTGGTCCAAGGTTACAAGTTTCCCCGTCAACACCACGACGAACCAAGTCGGCGTCGTGTTCGTGGAGTTCATTAAGAGCAGCGGCGTCAACGGCAGCGCCACACCCGAGATCTGGGTGGGGGTGTCCCAGGCAGGCAGCAATTTATACCGCAGCACGGATGGCGGAGCCAGCTGGTCGGTGGTGTCCAGCGGCGCGACTTCCAGCTACATGCCGCACCGTGCCTCCCAGGACGGCCTTGGAAACATGTATGTCGCTTTCAACGATGCAGCGGGACCGAACGACGTAGGCGCCGGGACGGTTCGTAAAATCAATCTCACCACGCTCGCTTCAACGAATGCGACGCCGCCGACGGGCCAGGGCGGCTTCGGAGGCGTTTCCGTGGACAAGCAGCATCCCACCACCCTCGTCGTTTGCACAATGAACCGCTGGTCACCGCACGATGAAGTCTATCGAAGCACGGACGGCGGCACGACTTGGACCGCGTGTTATGGCAGCACGCCGATCATCGACGGATCGAGCGCGCCCTGGGTTAGCGGCGATAAGGCGACACCTTCCGTGCCCACTTGGATTGGCGACATCAAAATTGATCCGTTCAACTCTGACCGCGTCTATCACATCGGCGGTGGTGGTGTTTGGTCGAGTTACAATCTGACGGCGACAACGCCAACGTGGCAGTTCCGCTCGGACGGCATCGAGGAAATGGGTTTGTGGCACGGCGGCGGCGCGCTCTGCAGTCCGCCCAGCGGCCCTCTGTTTTACTGCGCGTTTGGCGACATCGGCGGGTTCGCGGTCTACGACCCCGATTTTTCCCCCACAAAAGAAGACCGCCTTTCGCCTGGCTATGGCAGCCATACGAGCGTGGATTTCGCGGAGCAGAACCCTGCCATCGTCGTCCGCACTCATTATGGTAAAATGCCGGATAACTCGCCTGCGAGGGGCGGGCGTTCGACCGATGGCGGAAACACATGGATGGAGTTCCCCACGCATCCCCCCGCTGCGGACAACGACCCTGGCGTGATTGCGATTTCCGCAAACGGCCAACGGCTGGTCTGGACGTCAACGGGTTCAGCCCCTTCGTATTCAACCGACAATGGCGCGACCTGGACCCCGTGTGTCGGCAACCTCACGCCGACCTATTCATGGGAGCTGCCGCTGCTTTTTTCCGACCGGGTCAACAGCAACAAGTTCTATCTCTACGTCACCTCCACGGGAGTGGTTTACCGCAGCACGGACGGCGGCGCGAGTTTTGTCGCGGGAGCAACGGTCAGCCCTGGAGCCCCGAACACCATCAACGTGGATAAAGCCATGCGCACCGTTTTTGGCCGGGAAGGTGACATCTGGATTTCGTGCATCGACTACGACGCTAACCGAGCAGGTCTCTGGCACTCGACCGACTCCGGCGTGAGTTTCACCAAAATGAGCGGCATCCAGACTGCCCAGAGCATCGGCTTCGGTCGCACGGCGAGTGGCAGCGGATATCCGGTCCTCTACATGAGCGGGCAAGTCAACAATGTCTGGGGTATCTACCGCTCCGAGGATACGGGCGCGAGTTGGATCCGCCTCAACGATAACCAGCACCAATACGGCATTGTATCCCAAATCACCGGCGACCCGAAAATTTACGGCCGCTGTTATTTCAACGGACGCGGCCTGATCTACGGCGACATCGCCTTCAACGCGACGGGTATCCTCAACGGGAACAATAAACCGATTCTCGAAGCCACGGGCAATTCCATGACCTATGCGACGTTTGCCTCAAACCTCGCAACCGCATTTACCAACAATACCGGAGGTGTGTGGAATTTTGACGGGCCCTCCTTCACGGCTGTTTCCGGACAGACCATCCCGCTGAAGTATGGCGCTTCCCTGACTAATACCCTGACTCTGACTTTGGACGAAGGCACCGGCGGCGCCGGTATCAACCAAGCTTCCGTCCCAAGCGAAGCCACTTCCGGGAATTTCGTATTGGGCCTCGCCGGCACTGGCGCGACCCGAACCTTCATTCCCGATAAACCCCTGCTTACCGTCGGCATCTTCAACACGGACCGGAATGATGCGAGTCGCCTTCCCGTGCTGACCGTCACCTATCAAAATAACACCACTGCCAGCACATCGGGAGCGAATGCGGACAATGTCTATTTCCACGGGCTCTCAGGCACTGTGGCCAACCCCATCGTGCGCTTTGCGCTCTCGCAAAATAACTTTGTGCGCTACGACGACCTGGGCTTTATCCTCGCGACGCTGCCCGCACCGACGAACCTGACCGCCGCGTCGGGTCTCGCGCAGACCACGCTCTCATGGAACGCCGTGTCAGGAGCCACCGGATACACCGTCCAACGGTCGACCGTCAGCGGCGGGCCTTACACGACAGTCACCACCGTCACCGGCACGAGTTTCACCGACACCGGCCTCGTCAACGGCACGACTTATTACTACGTCGTCAGTTCCTTGAATGGATCCGGCAATGGCGTGAATTCCAGCCAGGCCAGCGCCACGACGTGGTCGACGGCGGACATCGGCGCGGTGGGGGCGACCGGCAGCGCGAGCGCCAGCGGCGGAACCTTCACCGTGACCGGCTCCGGCGCGGACATCTGGAACGGAGCGGACCAGTTCCGCTACGTGTATCAGCCGTCCAGCGGCGACTGTGAAATGGTTGCCCAAGTCACGTCGGTTCAAAATACCAATTCGTGGGCCAAGGCAGGCGTCATGATCCGCGAGAGCACGGCGGCCGGAGCCATCTCTGTTGCTGTATTCATCACTCCGGGCAGCGGGGTGAGCTTCCAGTGGAGAACCAGCACGGGCGGCTCGACCGTTAACACGGGGATCGGGGGCGTGACCGCACCTCGCTATGTGCGGTTGGTGCGCACCGGAAACTCGTTCGCGGCGTATTATTCGTCCAACGGGACCAGCTGGACGCAGGTCGGCTCGACCCAGACCATCACCATGGCGAGCAACGCGACGATAGGGCTGGCGGTAACGAGCCACAACAACGGCACGCTCTGCACAAGCACGATCAGCAACGTCACCGCCACACCGTGAGACACGGCATAAAGGAATGAGGGAAAGCTGCGGACGTCGTGCCGTTTGGATACGGCTTAGGGCCGGCGTCCGCAGCAATCTCACAACCGACCGGAAGAATCGACCAAGTGCTTTAAACCAATGAATTCATCCAAACCCAAAAAGTGCGGCAGAGAATGGCGTCTGATCAACATGCTCCGTTCATTCCTCGTGATGCTGGTCGCACTTTTGGGGGCGCCTGCGGTTGAAGCCCTGACCTACGACTGGAACCCCGTCAAAATCCACGGCGGCGGATTTGTGACGGGCATCTTGTTCCATCCCTCCGAGCCGGGATTGATGTATTGCCGCACGGACGTCGGTGGTTCGTATCGTTGGAATCCGACCAACGACACTTGGATTCCGCTGTTGGATTTCATCGGCTACCCGAACAACGAATGGGGCTTGGTCGGCACGGAGGGCATCGGATTGGACGCCCAAGATCCCAATCGGCTTTATCTCTCCTGCGGCTGGCTGGGAGATCGCAACGAGATCATGATCTCGACCGATCGCGGGGCGACTTTCACGCGGATCAATTCCCCGTTTGTGATTCGGGCCAACGACGAGGGCCGCGGCACCGGTGAGCGTTTCGGCGTGGACCCCAATCTGGGCAGCACGATCTTTTACGGCACGCGGGAAGATGGTCTGTGGAAAAGCGTCAACTACGCGACGAACTGGGCGAAGGTTAACAGTTTTCCGGTCAACACCACGATCAACGGCGTCGGGATTTCATTTATAGAATTCATCAAGAACAGCGGCACGCCCGGCAGCGCCACGCCCGTGATCTGGGTCGGCGTTTCGCAAACGGGAACGAATCTGTTCCGCAGCACGGATGGCGGGCTGACGTGGACCGGCATCGCGACCACTGGCGTGCCGACCAACTGCATGCCGTTGCGTGCCGCTCAGGACGGCTTGGGCAATATGTATATCACGTTTTGCGACGCGGCCGGGCCGGGTGGCGTCAGCACCGGGGTGGTGCGAAAGTTCAATCTCACCACGCTGGCCTCCACCGATGTGACGCCGCCCACCGGCCAGGGAGGTTATGGCGCCGTATCCGTGGATCGGCAGAACCCGAACCGCATCGTCGTCACCACGGCGAACCGCTGGTGGCCGACGAGTGACATTTACCGCAGCACCGATGGAGGGACGAACTGGACGGCGGTTTACAATGGCACGGTGGATACTTCGAGCGCCCCTTGGGTGGGAGCAAATGGCAACGTCGTTCAGGGATGGATGTTCGACATTAAAATCGATCCCTACAATCCCGACCGCGTTTACTACGTGACCGGCGGCGGCATCTTTTCCAGTTACAATTTTACCGCCGCGACGCCGGCCTGGCAGTTCCGTTCCACGGGCATTGAGGAAACCGCCTTTACCAGTATCGGGGTCAATCTGGCGAGTCCGCCCAGCGGGCCGCAGTTGTGGAGCGTGCTGGGCGATATGGGAGGCTTTTCCCATTACAATCTCGATGCTTCGCCCGCCCTCGCGGATTATCACAACCCGAGTGGGGCCAATAATTATGGCATCGATTTCGCCGAACTGAGTCCGAACGTCGTCGTGCGCACCTATAACACTTTTGACGGGGAGCGCGGCGGCTATATTTCGACCGACTACGGACGCACCTGGTCGCTGTTCCCCACGACTCCGCCGCCCGCGCAGACGGATAGCGGCCCCGGCTACGTGGCCATTTCCGCCGACGGCAATCGGCTCGTTTGGACCATTTCAGGCTCCGCGCCTTACTATTCGACCAACCGTGGCGTCACCTGGACACCGTGCGCCGGCAGCAACCTCACTCCGACGCTATCGTGGATCGAGCCGGTTTGCTTCTCGGATCGCGTGAACCCGAACAAATTTTACCTCTACTACCGGAACACAGGTGGGGTGTTCGTCAGCACGGACGGCGGCGCGAGTTTCAATCTCGGGTCCACGATCAGCGCGTGGGGCGACAGCATGCGTCCCGCCTATGGTCAGGAAGGGAGTTTGTGGGTGGCGGTTTCCGACGGGCTGTGGCGCACCACGAATTCCGGCGCGAGCTTTTCAAAAGTGCCCGGAGTGCAGGCGGCGCAAACGGTCGGGTTCGGTCGCACCGCCACCGGCACCGGGCATCCGGTCGTTTATATGCATGGCAAGATCGGCGGAGTCTGGGGTTTCTATCGTTCGGAAGATCAGGGCACGAACTGGACCCGTATCAACGATGACCAGCATCAATACGGAAACATCCAGCAAGTCATCGGCGACCCGAAAATCTACGGCCGTGTCTACATTGCCGCCGGAGGTCGGGGCATTCTCTACGGCGACATTCACACCGATCCGCAAGTCACCAAGATGATCTATCAGGACTCGCTGGCCGATGGCTGGCAGAACTGGAGCTGGGCGACGGTGAACACGGCGTCCGCGTCTCCCGTGCGGCGCGGAACTTCTGCCATCTCGGTCACGGAGGACGGTTGGGCGGCCCTCTTTCTGCGGCGGCCGGAGATGCAGTCCACCGCCGGATACTCCGCGGTGGCCTTCTGGATCCACGGCGGGCAGAGCGGAGGACAATCGCTCCAAGTCGTCGGCCTCCGCAACGGGAACGCCCAGGTGGTCAAACCGATTCCGTCGCCACTGGCCGGCCAGTGGACGCGCGTGGTGATTCCCTTGTCCCAACTGGCCCTGGTCAACGTGTGGGACTTCGACGGACTGTTGATCCAGAACTCCAGCGGCTCGGCGATTTCCACCTTCTACGTGGACGATATCGCTCTCGTCGGCGGGGCCGATGCGAAAGACTGGACCACGCTGGATTGGGAAAGCTGGCGGCAATCCCAGTTCACCGCGTCCGAATTGGCCAACGATGGCATCAGCGGTCTTGGCGCCGACCCCGACCACGACGGTGTTCCGAACCGGATCGAGTGGTTTCTGTTAGGAAACGCGGTCGAAAACGACGGCGCCCCGTGGTGCTCCCTGCAACTCGCGAACGGCGCGCTGGCGTTGACCTACGTCCGGCGCGCGGGAGTCCCCACTCCCCTGACGCTGGAGCTCTCCACCAACCTTAAAGACTGGCAGCCGGCGACCGGCGTTTCCCAGGTTCTGCCACTGGACGCCGCGGGACTGAGCGAGCGCGTCTCGTGGTCGTTTCCCACCACGGAGCCGAGGCTGTTTCTGCGCCTGAAATAGCTTCGGCCGAATCGCCGCCGCCCGCCTCTTCGCCCGCCTCTGCCTCACACAGGGCTTAGCGCGATGTGAGCGGAATCGGAGGCGTGACGCAGAGACGGAAGGAGGAGGCACCGAGCGCCACAGAGACGGAGGTCACCCAAAATTTCGGGATACCTTCACTCTTTCCGAAATGAGTTTTTCGCCACAGAGAGCACAGAGTTCCAACCCAGAGCCCACAGAGTGCGGCCCTCCGAACCTCCGGGCTCTGTGAACTCGGATTGGAACTCCGGCTCGGCTCTGTGACCAATCCGAAAATCATACAGACTGCTCGTCGGTAGGCTGCGTGCATGCACGCGCTCCGAGCGCGCCAGCAAACTGGCTGCCTCACCCACAAAAAACCCAGCCAGTCCCCCTACGATTTGACCCCAAGCCGAACCGCTCCCTAGGGTGTGTCTGGTAAATAGACCGGGCCAGCGTGAGGGAGAAAGGGTGCTCGGCCAAGGCGACCGAGGCGGAGGCGGGCCAGCGGCCCGTGCCGCCGAGGTCAACACCGGCCCAGCGCCTTTTCTCCCTCACTCGCAGAGTTCCAGCGATGGTCTGGTTTATTTACCAGACACACCCTAGATCTTGAAATGATAGCGAAACCCATAAGGCGTATGCTCAAAAGCAGCATGTTGACGTGCGGCGCCACCGCGACTGCGGTGCTGGCGTTCGCCCAGCCGGCTCCGCTTTCGGTCGCCCATGAGAAATCGCGTTTCGCGGTGATCGATCCGGCTTACGATCCGTTACAGGCGAGTCCCGCGCCGGATATCAAAACCAACGCGGCCCCTTGGCTCTACGGCGAGGCGGAATTGGAGTGCTGGCGGCTGCACGTGCTGCGTGAGCAGTCGAACGCCGCGAAGCTGAAGATCGGTTATCCCGGCACCTATCATACGCCATCATCCAAGGGGACTTTCTGTTTAACGCTCGATGCTAAACAACGGCTTCCGGAGTCGCTCGTGCTACGGGCGGTCGGCGATGTCGTGGTCCGCTTGGCCGGGGGGCGTGAACTCTACCGCGGCGATGCTTCCGAGTCTGTGCACCGCGTCGCGTTGCCGAACAACCTGCCCGGCGGCGACCAAACGTTGCAAGTGGCGCTCTCGACCCGGGGCGAACCGCCCGCGCTCGTGATCGAGGACGGACCTTGCGCGACGGGCGTTGCTCCGTGGCGTTGGGCTGCCGATGGCGTCAACTTCGAGGAACCACAGGCCTTCCCCCAGACGCTTTCCGGCGTGCCGCCTCATCGCGTGGAGTTGTCCGAAGTCGTCCTTAAGCCAGCCGGCCGCGAGGGCGATCTGTTCGACATGGGGCGCGAGCTGTTCGGGCGCATCTCCTTCGCCTGCTCCGGCCAGCCGTCGCTCTTCGTGGGCGAATCGCCGGCCGAGGCGAAAAACTCCGATCCCCGCCATTTCGAACAATCACCCGCGCTCAAAGCCAATGGCGACGGGACCTGGACGAGCGAACATCCGCTCGCCTTCCGCTATTTCCGAATCACCGGCGGCCAACCGTCAGACGTCAAATGTCAGGCGTTGTTCAACCCCGCTCACTATCGCGGCGCCTTTGCCTGCTCGGACGAACGCCTCACACGCATCTGGATGACCAGCGCCTACACGCTCCGGCTTTGCCGCCACGATTTTCTGATCGATGGCGTCAAACGCGACCGCCTGCCGTGGGTCGGCGACCTGGCGATGAGTCTGATAGCCAACGCCTACACCTTTGGCGATGGCGAGATCGTTCGCCGCAGTCTGGTCTCACTCGGTCGCGCCGGCATCGGACAGACCCACCTCAACGGGATCGTTGATTACTCGATGTGGTGGATCGTGGCGCAGGAGTATTATCAGCTCTATTACGGCGACGAGGCCCACCTCCGCCGTGAGTGGGGGCGGATCAAGGACACGGTCGCACGGCTGGAGTCCAAGTGCGATCCGGACGGCCTCTACGTTACCGGACCCAAGGATTGGGTCTTCATCGACTGGGTGTCCGAGGACAAACAGACGGCCCTGCAAATCATCTGGTGGTGGGCGCAGACCAGTGGTGCCAAGCTCGCAGATCGCTTGGGTGACCAGGAGACCGCCGCGCACTGGAGGAGCCGCGCCGAGGT
The DNA here is from genome assembly GCA_967755175.1 of uncultured Opitutaceae bacterium. Classification (GTDB taxonomy): domain Bacteria; phylum Verrucomicrobiota; class Verrucomicrobiia; order Opitutales; family Opitutaceae; genus Rariglobus. The sequence goes on from CBRAFO010000027.1 coordinate 22,550, forward strand.
TCTCGAAAAAACCCTGCGACTTCGCGCCTGGGATGAGACGACCGGTTCATGGCGGGGCAAGCCCGACGGCACCTCCGGCCCGTCGCGGCACGCGGCTATTTTTTCGGTTGTCTCCGGGCTGGCCAAGCCGGAGCAGCATGCCGCCCTTCGCGCCGCGTTGTTGAGCGACCAGCTCAAGCCCGTCGGCACACCCTACGTGGCCGGATTCGAGAATATCGCCTTGGCGCGGTTGGGGGAGGCCGACGCCCTCATCAAGCAGGTAAACGCCTACTGGGGTGGCATGATCGACCGTGGAGCCACCACATTCTGGGAAGCCCTCGATGTGAAACAAAAGGGCGACGACGCCTATGGGTTCTACAAACGGCCCTATGCAAAGAGCCTCTGCCACGCCTGGAGCGCGGGACCGGCGGCGTTTTTGCCCGCGGAGATTTTCGGCCTCCGCCCGGTCGCCGACGGCTGGTCGCGTTTCACGGTGGAGCCGCGGCTAGGTTCGCTCCAGTGGGCGTGCGCCACCGTGCCGACTCCGCAGGGCGACATCGAGATCGCGCTCACGCCCACCCACATGACCCTGCGCGTTCCGGCCGGTGCCACTGCGGTTTGGCGGGGGCGGACATTCAACGGTCCACGCGTTTATAACTTGGACCTATAAATCACGCCGCTTCTCCGGATCATCGGGGATTTAGCCAGTCACCAAAATCCGCAATGTATCTATGTAACAACCCGCCCCCTTCGCTCGGTCCGTCGGTGCACAGCACGTAATGGCTGTAATGATCGCGGACGGTGAGCGGATCGCAGCGCTGTCCGTTGCCGAGCGTAAACCAGCCTTTGAAGTCCACCGTCCACACGTGGTTGGGTTGGATCGCCTTCGTGCAGCCATGCGCATCGGCCTCGTAAACACCGGGACGACGGCGACGGCGCACGCTTAGACCGTGTCGCTTAAGCACCTCGGCGAGCTGATCCCGCTCATCAAGGCGGCCATGAAATACCAGCCCAAGCTCGGTATCTGGGGCGTGCCTTGGACGCCGCCGTCGTGGATGAAGACTTCCGGTCCCTACAAGGGCGGCGAGCTGAAGCAGGACCCGGAGACGCTGACGGCTTACGCGCTCTATTTTTCCAAGTATGTGAAGGCCTACCGCCAAGAGGGCATCAACCTCTATGCGGTGATGCCGCAGAACGAGCCGAACTATAACGACAACGTTTACCCCCAGTGCGCGGTTTCGCCGGCGGCCATGAACGTGTTCGTGCGCGATTACCTCGTCCCTCGCTTCAAGGCCGACAAGTTGAACGTCGAGGTCTGGCTGGGCACGATCGTCACGCCCGCCAATGAGTTTGTGGATGCGACCTTGGGCGACCCCGCCACGCGGAAGATGATCACCGGCGTCGGCCTCCAATATGAGGGACGCGATGTGTTTGCCCGGACTCACGAAAAATACCCGGAGCAGAAACTCGTGCAGACCGAGACCGAGTGTAACAAGGGCCAGAACAGATGGGCCGAGGGGCTGACCACGTTCCGGCGAGTCATCGAGGACACGTCTCATTTCGCCAACGGATATTTCTTCTGGAACATGATCCTCAACGAGACCGGCCGCAGCACTTGGGATTGGCGTCAAAACAGCCTGATCACCGTGATGCGTCGCAACCAAAAGGTGGTCTATAACCCGGAGTTTTTTGCGATGAAGCATTTCTCCGCGCTCGTGCAGCCCGGCGCCAAGCGCATCGATATCAGCGGCGGCTCGTTTAAGAATATCGTGCCGTTCAGCAATCCCGCCGGCGACCAGGTGATCGTCTTCGTCAACGACGCGGAACAACCGGTTTCCGCTGAGCTGGAGGTCGCGGGAGCGCGCGTGAAACTCGATGTGCCCGCGAAGTCGATGAACACTGTCACGATCCAATGAACCGCGGGGCGTTTTCGCAGCAAACACACCCTAACGCACAGGCGTCACATGGATTAGTTGAATGAGACTTTGTTAGGGTGTGCTGGTAAATAAACCAGACACACCCTCGCTATTGTGGTGCACCGCGGAGCGGGGAGAATGGGTCAGGTTGTTTGTCAGCCACCCTCTTTCGTCCCCTGCCCGATCCGGTAATAGTCAAAATCCACACGGCCTCCGGCGGTCTTGGTCGAATAATAGAAGAGGGCGTAGCGATAACCCATGAAGTGCGTTGGGAAGGTATAGGTGAGACGCGAGGGACGACCGAGGGGGGTCCAGGATTTGCCATCGATGCTGTAGGAGAAGCGGGCGAATTCAGGCGCGGGCTCGAATTCGCATTCGACCTTGAGGTGAACGGTTTTGCCGGAGAGAGGAACGGAGGCGATTTCCTCGGGATTGCCGGAGTCGGCGCTCACCATGACGAGCGATCGGGTGCCGCCGCTCATCTTTACGCCCACAAACCCATAGAGTTTCTGAAACACGGCGAGGCCGGCATAGTCGCCGTCTTTCATGCCGCTCACGTCGATGCTGGTGGCGGCGGAACTGCTCGGGCCAAAGGTGCGCTGGGTGAGGGTATTCCTGGCCTCGGGCAGAGCGGAAACGACCCGATTGGTGACGATGCTCAGATAGCCCGGGCGCGCGGTGAGCGACCAGTGGCTAGGCACGGGATTGTGATTCCATTGCCAGGCGAGAGGCAGCTTGGGGTCGCCGGGCTTGCGGCTGAATTCGTCGGATGCGACGATGCCGGAGGCACCGGAGGCGCCCTGTCCACCGGCGGGGATGTCGAGCGTCATGGGCACCTTGCCGTCTTCGCCGAGAACGGGCCAGCCATCCTTCCAAGTCACGGGCACGAGATACGGGATGCGACCGACGGCGCCGTTGCCCTTGAAAAGGTAGGCATACCATTTGCCTTCCGGGGTGTCGATGAGGCCGCCCTGGGCGACACCTTGATCATCGAGCACGACGCGAGCCTCGTAGGGACCGTCGATTTTGTCGGCGCGGTTGACGATGACGCTGGGCGCCCAACGGCTCTTGGGCGAGGCGATGTTGAAGAGGTAGTAGCGCCCGTTGACCTTGAAAAGCTGCGAGCCCTCGCCGTTGAGCCCGCCCAGGTCGGAGCCGAAGACGGTGTTGACGTTTTCGATGAGAACCTTGTCCACGCCGCCGGGCTTGATTCCGGAGAGATCGGGTTTCAGCTCGACGAGCCTGATGCGACCGCCCCCGGAAACCATGTAAACGCGACCGTCGTCATCGAAAAACAGGCTGCCGTCATGCAGCAAGGGCTGGAAATTCGTTTCTTTCCACGGGCCGCGCTCCGGATCGCGCGTAGTGTAGATATGGGTGCGGTCGGTGTTGTAGGAGAAAGTCGAGACATGGAACACGCCGTCGTGGTAACGCAGGCTGCTGGCCCAGGAGCCTTTACTGTAGGCGCTTTGGCCGTTTTCGAGGTTGAGGGCGTCGTTGTCGGCGAGGGTTTCATAGGCGTAGGAGACCAGGCGCCAGTTGACCAGATCCGCCGACTTCATGATCGGGAGACCCGGGCTCATGTGCATCGTGGTGCTGCTCATGTAGTAGGTTTTCCCTACGCGGATCATCGACATGTCCGGGACATCGGCCCGGATAATGGGATTATGGGCGGGATTCGCCGGGGCCGCCGGAAGGGGCTGAGTCGCGACGGAGGCGAGGACGAGGGTCAGTAGGAGGGAAAGGATTCGTCGGATCATAGTAGCGGCTGCGAAGAGGAAGAGTGTGGATGAATCACGCATTTATTTTTTGATACTGCTGAGCCGTGGACATGGGGGCTACCGACGCTTCAGTAGGCGTCAGCGTCGCTTATGAACTTGAACGTGGCATCGCTCTTGTCGGCGCTGTTGGTGGCCGAAGTGATAATCTCGGCCGTCAGTTTGCCCGTCACCGACGAGCACCGGAGATAACGGGTCGGATCGGCGAGCGACTGGAAAGCCGTCAGCTTTTTGTCCGACGGCACCGGAATTGTTTTAAAGGTCGCACGCCGGAGGAAGTCCACGCTGGCGTCGTTCTTTTCCAAGGCGACGGCATCGCCCTTCACAGTGAGATAATAGCCCGGATAGGTCACCGACTGCATCGACACCGTGCCGAGCGTGGCCTCGTCGGCCAAACCCTGGGTGACGTCCCAGCGGAAGGCTCGGTCATCCGCCGGCAAGGTGTCCAACTTCACGTCGAAACCAAGGAAGGTAACATAGTGATCCGCCTGACGGCCCGACTGAATACGAACGGCTCCTCCAACCGGTCCGGTCGATGTGATGAATGATCGCGCGATGGTTCCATCGGCGTTGTAGCTCATCTTCTCCACGCAAACCGAGCGCCGTGTCTGGCCGCCCGTCGGCTGGGCGGCGTTGTGGTAAAACACATACCACTGCCCCTTGAACTCAATGACCGCCGGATGGCTCGTGTCGGAATTGAAATCACCCTGGCTTCCGTCAGGGCGACGATTCTCGTTTAGGATAACACCCTTATATTGCCAAGGACCACGCGGACTGTCGGACATCGCGTAAGCCACTTGCTGGGGCATGCTCATGGCGTCCACGAGGTAATATTTTCCTTTCGCTTTATATAGCCAGGGGGCTTCCCCAAATCCACATCCGGCGGGACGATCCTTGATTTCGATCTTCGAGAAAATGTCCGCGCCTTCGGTTATCTTCCCGTCTCCGTTCAGGTCCTTTAACGAAATCATATCTTTGTTGAGCAAGGCGTAGTGCAACGTGCGATTACCCCAATAAAGGTAGGCCTGACCATCGTCGTCCACGAAGACGGTCGGGTCTATATCCTCAATGCTGTCCTCGGGACCGCCTGTGGTAATCGCGTTATCAAACAGCGGACCGCCGATCGCATCGACAAACGGCCCGGTTGGTCGATCCGACACCGCCACACCTACGCTGTAACCGTGGCCACCCGGACGTCCTGCCGTGGAATATAGAAAATACTTCCCCTGCCGCTTAACCACCTGGCAAGCCCACGCCGTCCCCGGCGCGGCCCAGGCAAAATCGGTGACCTTCAAAACGACGCCTTCGTATTTCCAATCCACCATGTCCTTGGTCGAGTAGCAGACCCACTCGTTCATGCTGAACCAGTGACCGATGGCCGCCTCGTCGCGCCCGGCATAAACGTAGAGCGTATCGCCATCCACGAGCGCGGTGGGATCGGCCGTGAAGAGCAGATTGCCCTCGGCATCGCGCTTCAGAACCGGGTTGTAACTCTCGCGTTTCAACGGATGGCCGAGCGACGGCACGTTCACGTTAAACGCCTTCTTGGCGGTGACGCCGTCTTTGCCGGTGGCTCCCGCGGCTTGGGCGGAAAGCGGAGCAGCCGTAGCTGCCACCACAAACAAAGATAGAACCACTGAAACAAACATATTATTGGTATTCATATTGGGAGGCGCAAAGGGAGGTGGGGATGACCGGTTCTCCTCTTCGGCTTTTCGAGATTCACGGGGCCGCCTTCGGCATTTTTTCTTTGAGAGAAATTACAATTTTCTGGCCATCTCTTTGGATGTGCAGCTGCGCCGTTGTGGCGGTGGTATTCAGAGGCAACTGCACCTGCCACGAGTGTCCTGCCATCGGGACCTCCAACGTCCGTCCGCCGTTTTCGATCCAGACCTTCGAGCCTGGCAACGCTTCACCGATGAGCCAGCCCTCTTTGGTCCAGGCAGAGACGGCTGCGAATGGCTGGGCATCACGCAACGCGCATTCGAAGGCGAGAACGAGATCCAGTTGGGCTTCGTCGGTCAAAGATGCCTGCCCCGGGCCCTCCGCCATGGACCGCACCTTCTGGCGCAGGGAGGCATCGCTCATATTCGCCTTCGCGCCCGGCTGGTAGGCGCTTCCGTAATTGCCATGGCAGCGGGCACACTGGTTCTGAAAATAATCGAGTGCCCTGAAAACGGGCGATGCGAGGGCAATCGTCGGCGACGGCTGCGCAGCCGTCGGAACAGGAGTCTGAGCTGGCGATGTCACGGGAACCGGCGCGGGGGGAGCGGCCCCTTGAGCGGGCGCTGTCTCTGACCGCTTTTGATCAGTGGCTGCGGTGATACGGTAGATGCGCCCCCTGGCGTCGTCGGAAAACAGAAGGGAGCCGTCCGGCGTCTCGACCACGTCGCAGGGCCGCCCGAGCACTTGGCCCGTTTCATCCAGCAGCGAAACAAGCATCTGGTTGCCCATGGGTTGGCCGGTGATCGAATCGAACAGGATCCGTTCGACGCGATAGCCCACTTTCTTCCTCGAATTCCAAGACCCGTGAGCGGCCATCACGGCATCGCCGCGCAGGCCGAGCGCCTCGCTTTGGATGAATGTCCAGCCATTCACCGCCCAATGCGCACCCAATGACCAGGCGGGTGCGATGGTTTTGGCTGCCAGCTCGAGCAGATCGGGCCGATTCCTAAATTCCTGCCGCGGCAGGTGATCCCCGACAATGAAGGGATGCCCGTAGAAGCCGCCTTCCACGTAGTGATTGAATTCCTCCGGTGGGATGTGGTCGGTAATCGGCTGATTTCCGGTTGTCTCGCCGAACGAGCCTCCAAACATGTCAGAACCGTGATCGGAGCCCCAAACCTCGTCAGTGCCGGGGCGTAGGCGCAATTTTTCCGTATTGCGCAATCCGGACGCAAACAACCGCTTGCCGCTACCATCGAAGTTGAACTTCCAGATCTTCTGGCGGTCGGTTCCCATCGGGTCGCTGGCGTTCTCCGCATCTCCGATCGATGTATAGAACCCGGAAGGCGTCACTAGAATCGAGCGCCACCAGTGTCCGCCGCCGGAGGGCAGATCGGCTGCGACTTGCACCAGCTCGTCGGCCTTACCGTCACCATCGGTATCGCGCGCCTTCCAGACCGCGCCGCTTTGGGTAAACCAAAGCCAGCCGTCGTAAAAATGCATCCCGTGCGCCGTCGGCTTCTCGGTGATAAAGTCGGCGATTTTTGTCCATACGCCGTCACGTTCCCGCAGGGTAATGATCGCGCCACTACGCGGCTGGGAGACATACAGCGTGCTGTTGTTGCCGAATTCCAGAAATCTCACCTCACCGATATTTTCCGCGACCAGAGTGACCCTGTAGCCAGGACGCACCCTGAAAGCGGGAACGCCCGGACCAAGGACCGGCTCTGCGGTTTGTGCAGATGCCGCTCCCAGAGCGCTGAGCAAGGAAATGCTCGCCGTGAGGAAAATGCGCAAAGAGATCATGGGGAAAGAGTGCCGGCTATCGCTTCACGGGAGCCTGTCTTGCGTAGCAGAGCCGTGAGCGATGCTTAGGGGAAGCATCAGCCTCGTGTGCTGACGGGAAAACAGGTTGTTCATGCGAAGAAAAAGCACCGGGCCGGAACTCGGAACCGGTGCTTGAGCGCGTGGACTTCGCTTTAGTTGACCAACTTGTTCGCGGGCAGGTCGCGCTGGGAAAATTGCCAGTAATCGAACTTGAACAGGTCTTCGCCGGCCGCGCCGCGGAACACGAAGAAGAGATCGTGGGTGCCGGAGGCTCCGGAAATCCGGGCAAACTGCTGCTTCCATTCGCCGCCGGTTCCCGAGACCGGCAGGGTGCCGATCAACTGGCCGTCGAGCTTGCCCAGACGAAGCTCGATCTTCGCCCCGGTGGCCCCCTGCCCTGTGGCCGTGCTGGAGAGGCTGGCCATGAAGGCGCGCGCGCCGGTCGCGCCGAAATTGACGTTATTTACCCGGATGTAGTCCCCGTCGTGGATGTTTCGCACAGCTTGGCCGCCGGCACTGCTGGGCTCGATTTTGACACCGGAAGACCAGGCGATAGTCTCGGCTTCCACTCGCTTGTAGGGATCGAGGGTGCCGACCGCCGCCGGACCTTCATCGGTCGGCTGCACCATCGGGACCGAGCCATCCGGGCTGAACTTCAACTCCTCGATGCACACGGAACGCTTGAAGCCGTCGCCTCCCGGAAGCACGCCGTTGTGGTAGAAGAGGTAGGTCTTGCCCTTGTAATCCACCACGCCCGCGTGGATGGTGAAGGAGTTTTTTGGCGGGGTCATCATGACGCCACCGTAGGTCCACGGACCTTCGGGTGTGGGGCCGGTGGAGTAGGCGAGATGCTCAGCGATGGGACCGCCGGCAAAAAACAGGTAGTAGAGATTTTTGTGCTTATAGAGCCAGGGTGCCTCTTCGTAGGACGTGCCGCGGTCTTTGTTCGGAGGGGTGCGCTCGCCCAGGGCTTTGACGGTCATCGGATGGCGAATGATGCCATTCTCCCCGACGCTGGTGTCGTAGGAAATCATGTCCTTGTTCAGCTTCACCGACCACAGATTGGGATTGCCCCAGGCGAGATAGGCCTGGCCCTTGTCGTCGATATAAACGGTCGGATCGATGCTGTCGTAGTGACCGGAGATCAGCGCTTTTTTGATAGGATCAGTGTAAGGCCCGAGGGGATTATCGGCCACCAGCACGCCGATGCCGCGTCCTTGCAGCGGGCAATACATATACCATTTCCCATCCCGCTCAATGCACTGCGATGCCCAGGCGCCATTTTCAAATCCGCCGCCCCACCCCGACCCAGCCCATTCGAAATCGTGAAGCGTGGCCACCACGCCGTGCTGGGTCCAGTTCACCATGTCCGTCGTGGAGGAGAGCACCCAGTCCTTCAGGTTGAAGTTGCCGGCCTCCCCGGCGTCTTCGTCGTGGCCGGAAAACAGGTAGAGCGTGCCGTCATGGACCACAGGGGCCGGATCGGCGGTATACATCGTTTGAATAACCGGGTTGAGCGCGAATGACGCCGCGGGCAGCGACGCCAACGCGGACAAGAGAACGAGAGCGGAGCGGGTTGTTTTCTTCATGGAAATGCGATGCGGGAAAATGGGGGCGAAGCGTGAGATGAGCGGGAGTTTTGCCGGGGAGAGATTTTAGCGTGTCGCCGTAGAGTCGGCAAAGAGGGAAAGCCCCGGGGACGCGCCTGGCGACGCGACCCCGGGGCGATGTCACATACGTTCAACGCAGCTCAAGGCGACTGGAGTGACGGTCATGTTTACGGGTTTTGAATGCTCCATTGCTGGCCGGAACCGCCCCAGTAGGTCCATTGCTGGATCGTTGCTCCATCCGCGGTGGAGATGTTGGTGACGTCCAGGCAGGAGTTTGGCGAACTGACGGGAGTAATTCGGAAGTAGCCGCTGTCAGTAGGAGTGAACGTGAATTTCTGCATGTTTCCTCCCCAGTTACTGTAGAGCTGCACCTTGGCCCCGTCGTTGGTCCCTCCAAATTCAACGTCGAGTGCCTTTCCACTTTCAACTCCAACGATGCTGTATTGGCCATTGCCGGTGTCGGTAACCGTCCATTGTTGCATCGGTCCGCCCCAATAGGGCCACTGGATGATCTGTGTGCCATCACCGGTTCCGTTGGCGTCTAGTGCTTTCCCACTGAGCCTGGAGGTGATGCGGTAGGTGCCATTGGCCACCGGTGCATTGGCTGAAGTGATCGTCGAATAGATCACACCGCCAAATCCCGTGCTGGAGTAGCAACGGCCGTAGAGGTTCCTGTCCGCGGTGAGCGAGCCATTCAGCGCTCCATATGAGCGGGCACTATCGGTCATCAGCGTCCAGTTGGCGCCTCCGTCATCGGATCGGTAAATTCCATAAATGGAACCTATGAGACCGCTCATATAGACAGCAGGATAACTTTGCCCGGGCGCGGCCTTGCCGAAGCCGATGGTCCAGGACTCCGCAACGTTCGATAGTTTGGTCCAACTGCTCCCGGAATTGGTGGAGTGCCAGAGGCCGTCGGTTCTCCCCGCCAGCCAGATGTCACCCGCTCTTCCAAATACGGGCCGCATGTCTCCCCAAGTCGGAAGCCCGGAGGCGGTGGAAGCAAAATTCACCCCCATATTTGTCGAAACATAAAAATTTCCAGAGAGGAATCCATAGAACTTGCCTGAGGTCACACGATCCGCCCTAACCTGCGCACCCGACGGTATCCCCGTCGACGAAGACCAACTGTTTCCGCTGTTTGTTGAATATGAAACAGGCACCGAGACATCCCCTAGGGGAGCCCAGACCAGGTTCGTGGTGCCGCTACAGCTGCTGGCGACAGTGCCGCCGCGAACCGTGTTCGCCGGCTGATTCGGCTCCGTCCAACTGATGCCATTATCACTGGAAATGGCGATGCAGCGCCCGGGATCTCCATTGTCGGCCTGGCCCTTCCCCACCCGCACGATCTGGTTGGGATTGTTCTCAGCGAAATCAATACTGGAATTGTCGAACCACATCGCGGGGTGGCGGGTGGACGGAACGGTGGTAAGATCCGCATGACGAAAGCCTCCTAAATCCAGCATCGTCGTCAGCAGAAGTGCTCCGGAAGGAGGACTTATCATGTCGGTTATAGCATTCCCTTGAATTCCGCGCGAGCCGACGGTCAAGGTGCAGGTTCCGCTGCCTCCCGGCACCCAGCTGGTAAGGTTCGTGCTCCGCCATAAACCGCCCCAGCCACTGCAGACGAAGACGTTGTTCGAGTTGAAGGGATCAATCGATATTCCAGCTACCGCGGCTCCAAGCTGGATGTTATATAGCGGCGCTGTATACGTCCCAGGGTTTGCCATCCAAGGGGCGGCGGAAACATCCATGACCGCCCTGAAAGACCGGCTGGCACCGTTGTTGGTAAATTCCCACGATTTGCTCCACGTGACACCCCCATCAACACTCCTCCACAAAGCCCCGTCGGGCCAATAAGAGCTCTGCGTTCCCACCATGAGGGTTGACGGATTTGATCGGTCAATCGCGATTCCGTCATATCCCCACCCCAAGCTGGAATCCGAGGATGGCACCGGACTGATGCGCGTCCAAGTCGCCGAAGCGATCGAGTATTTCCAAACATCGCCTTTACCACCGTCAAACGGGCCGCCGGAATCATTCCAAGTCGTGTAGAGATAGCCCAGGCTGGGCTCTACAATCCCGCGGTGGCAGAGGAAGCCCGTGGGCTGTCCTGCCAGGCGTGACCAGGAAGTTCCACCGTTGGTGCTGACGTAGATGGCATTGTTCTTATCGGCAACACCCACATAGAGGGTCTGGGTTGCGTTCCCCTGCGTCCCGGTGCGCTTGTCAAAAGCGACCCAGACGACGCCCGGAGTGCGATTGAAAATATCATTGGAATCCGTTGCGGCAGGAGACCAATTCCCGGGGTTCGGGAAGGCGGTGACCTGCGCCCAGTTGATCCCGCCGTTGGAACTCTTCCAGAGGCCGTTCCCGTCGGATGCGGCATAGAACATAATGCTGTCGTTATTCGGATCGTAGGCCAGTCGCTCCCCCATACTCCGGCCCGGCATGTTCCCGCCGATTTTGAACGGCATCACGGTCTTCGTCCAGGTGACACCCCGATTGCCTGAAGTCAGGATGACGCCGTTCAGCGGATCCCACGCGTTGGTGTAGAGGCCGCAGGCAAGAGCCACCTTGTTGGCATTCTGCGGGCTTGCCGCCACCGAAAGCACACCACTGAGGTGGGATTCCGTCCAGCTGGTGGAATCCAGCAGGGTCACCCACTGGCTGGTGGTATTGTCCCAGCGGTAGGCACCGCCTACGTCGCATCTTGCATAGGCCAACCCCTGTTGGACCTCGCTGAAAACGACGTCGGCCGTATAACAGCCACCACCGGTCTGGACCCAGTTCCAGTTTGTCGCCGATTCGGCAGGCGTAGCGATCAGCAGACACAAGGGCATAAGCAAACACGCGATCTTGATGATCACGGGGGGGAGTAATCTGTTCATGTTTTTGTCTTTCGCTTGAGGTTCGGCACGGACTGCCGATGTCCTTGGAGGGACGACGGTGTTCGTGCCTGCGTTAGCCCGCGGGGTTGGAAAGCGTTTGGGAGGCATAATCTCGACGGCCCAGAGGATGGCGGCGGGATACGGACGGGGATTTTTCGATTGCAGGGGGGAGCGAGGGGTAATGCCGAAAAATGGCAGCTTTTGCGTAATTGCGGTGAAGAGGATTTAACGGGAAATCAATTCTCCCGCTTCTCACTTCGTTCAGATTCACGGTTCGAGGCGGGTCGCTTCACGCATAAATCCCCGGTGCTCATCACCAAAGAACGAAGACCCTCCTGGTTTCAGGGGTTCACTGGGGAGACCGGTTCGGAGTTATCGAAAAGCCCAACGCAATTACCTGAACCATGACGGGCCGGACGCGCTTAACCACGCGCAGGTCCTCGGCGATATACCGGCTCATGGAGCATACCCTTGGTTCCGCATTTTCCGCAGCCCCCATGGTGTCCGAGGGCTTTTTGGACACCGCCGCCGTCTCGACCTTGGAATTGAACCCGTTGTTTCAAGACAACGCCGTCCTGCAATGCGACGCCCCCGTGCCCGTCTGGGGCACGGCTGCGGACGGCGAAACCATCACCGTGGAGTTCGCCGATCAGAACGTTTCGACCATCGCCTCCGAAGGCGTCTGGAAGGTCTGGCTGGAGCCGATGCCGCCGAGCGTCACGCCGCGCACCCTGACCGCGCGCAGCGGCGACACCACCCGGGAGATCGGCAACATCCTTGTCGGCGAGGTCTGGGTGGCAGGCGGACAATCCAACATGGAGCGCCAGCTCGGCCCGCGCGACGGGCAACCGGCCATCGTGAATTGGAAACGGGAGGCCGCCGCGGCCTGGCACCCGGAAATCCGCCAGTTCCACGTGCGGCAGAAAAAATCGTTCACTCCCTGCGAAACCGTGGAGGGCGAGTGGACCGTGTGCACTCCCCATACGGTGGAAAACTTTAGCGCTGTCGGCTACTTTTTCGCCCGGGATCTCCTGGCCGCGCGGAAGGTGCCGGTGGGCATCATTCACAGCGCTTGGGGCGGCACCCCGGCGGAGGCATGGACCAGCGAGTCGGGTTTGCGGGTGATCCCCGATTTCGCCGATGCGATCGAAGAGGTGAAACACTTCGCCGCCGATCCCGACCGGGAGCGGCGCAAGATGCAGAGCACCCGAATCGCCTGGTTCAAGGCCGTGGACCCCGGCTCCAAGCCAGGCCCGGCGTGGAGTGCTGCGGCGGATCTGGACACGAGCGACTGGACCGAGATGACCCTGCCGGCCCATCTGGGGAAAGCCGCCTATCCCGACTACGACGCCATCGTCTGGTTTCGGCGCGCATTCGAATTGCCGGCGAACTGGGAGGGGGACGACGCCGTGCTGCACCTCGGTGCGATCGACGACATGGACACCACCTGGATCAACGGTGAACGCGTGGGCGCGACCAACGGCGCGAAGCTGCCACGCATCTACCGCATCCCGGCTCATCTGCTGAAGCGCGGCGCCAACTCGATCGCGGTGCGCGTGCTGGATGCCGCCGGCGGTGGCGGCCTGCATGGCGGCGAGGACGAGATGCGCTTGGAAATCAACGCCGGTGGACGGAGGGTTTCCCTTCCGCTGTCCGGCGCCTGGCGCTACAAGCCGACCGCCACGATGGCGCAGTGCGGTTGGCCCCCCGCCGATTTCGGCGAAAATCCCGGCCGATCAACGGTGCTCTACAACGGCATGATCTCGCCCCTGCTCCCGTATGCCTTGCGCGGCGTCATCTGGTATCAAGGCGAGACCAATGTCGGCCGCGAGCGGCAGTATCGGACCCTGTTTCCCGCGATGATCGCCGACTGGCGGCGCGCCTGGGGACAAGGCCATTTCCCGTTCCTGTTTGTGCAAATCGCGCCCCACCGAGACATGACACCGGAGATCCGGGAGGCCCAGCTGCTCACCTGGCAACACGTGAAAAACACCGCGATGGTGGTGACGACCGACTGTGGCGACGCCGCCGACATCCACCCCGCGAACAAGCAGCCCGTCGGTGCGCGGCTGGCGTTGGCGGCGCGGGCGCTGGCCTATGGCGAACGCATCGAATACTCCGGCCCGGTTTTCCACTCGCTGGAGATCGGGGACGGGGTCGCGGTTGTGCAGTTCACTCATGGGGGCGGCGGACTCGTCGCGAAGACGGGCGAGTTGACCGGCTTCACCATCGCCGGAGCGGACAAGATCTTCCACCCCGCGCAGGCGCACATCGCCGGTGCGACTGTCGTCGTGCGGTCCGCCGAAGTCACGAGCCCCGTCGCGGTGCGCTACGGCTGGGCCAACGTTCCAGAGGGCAGTTTGTTCAACCGCGCCGGACTCCCCGCCACACCCTTCCGCACGGATGTCGAGTAGAGCGGGGGCGAGCGGATCTTGGTGGCGAATGACGCTCTCGATTGAATAGGCCAAGTCGCCTCCACTCCCCCACCCGCTCTCTCCCATAATTCGGCTGCTCTCCGGTCACTGTAGGGCCTCACCTTGCGTGAGGCCGCGCAGTCTTTACTCCTACTTACGCCCAACGGCCCGACACAAGGTCGGGCCCTACATCCGAAACGGCGTTACCGAGTTATTTCCGGATTTGTCACAGAGCCGGGCCGAAGCTCTCCGGTCACTGTAGGGCCTCACCTTGCGTGAGGCCGCGCAGTCTTTACCCCTGCTTACTCCCAACGGCCCGACACAAGGTCGGGCCCTACATCCGAAACGGCGTTACCGAGTTATTTCCGGATTTGTCACAGAGCCGGGCCGAAGTTCCGATCCGAGTTCACAGAGCCCGGAAGGTTCGGAGGGCCGCACTCTGTGAACTCTGGTTTGGGACTCGGTGCTCTGTGTCCCAATATCAGCGGGAGTCGCCGCCTGGCCCGACCCGGTAGTAGTCAAAGTCCACCCGGCCGCCGGCGGTCTTGGTCGAATAATAGAAGAGGGCGAAGCGATAACCCATGAAGTGCGGAACGGTGTATTTAAGGGCCGAGGGGCGACCGATAGGGGTCCATGATTTGCCGTCGAGGCTGTAGGAGAAGCGCGCGAGTTCAGGCGCGGGCGCGAATTCGCATTCGACCTTGAGGTGAACGGTTTTGCCGGAGAGGGGGACTGATGCGATTTCCTCGGGAGTGTCGGAGTCGGCGCTCACCATGACGAGAGAGCGAGTGCTTCCACTCATCTTTACGCCCACAAAACCATAGCGTTTCTGAAAAGCGGCGATGCCGGCATAGTCGCCGTCTTTCATGCCGCTCACGTCGATGCTGGTCGTGGCGGAACTGCGCGGGCCAAAGGTGCGCTGCGTGAGGGTATTCCTGGCCTCTTCCAGGGTGGAAACGACCCGATTGGTGATGATGCTCAGGTAGCCCGGGCGCGCGGTGAGCGACCAGAACCGAGGCTCGGGAT
Organism: uncultured Opitutaceae bacterium; assembly: GCA_967755175.1. Taxonomy (GTDB): domain Bacteria; phylum Verrucomicrobiota; class Verrucomicrobiia; order Opitutales; family Opitutaceae; genus Rariglobus. The sequence goes on from CBRAFO010000027.1 coordinate 37,656, forward strand.
TGTGATTCCACTGCCAGGCGAGCGGCAGTTGTGGGTCGCCGGACCGGCGGCTGAATTCGTCGGAGGCGACGATGCCGGAGGCACCGGAGGCGCCCTGTCCGCCGGCGGGGATGTCGAGCGTCATGGGCGCCTTGCCGTTTTCGCCGAGAACGGGCCAGCCGTCCTTCCACGTCACGGGCACGAGGTAGGGGATGCGACCGACGGATTCGTTGTCTTTAAAAAGGTAGGCATACCATTTGCCTTCGGGAGTGTCGACGAGGCCGCCCTGGGCGATGCCGCGATCATCGAACACGACGCGCCCCTCGTAGGGACCGTCGATTTTGTCGGCGCGGTGGACGATGACGCTGCGCGCCC
>CBRAFO010000028.1:0-37337 GCA_967755175.1 uncultured Opitutaceae bacterium
TTTTTTCGCTGGGCGTGGTCTTCTATGAGTTGCTCACGGGCGAGCTGCCGCTGGGCAAATTCCCGCTGCCGTCGAAGAAAGTGCAGATCGACGTGCGACTCGACGAGGTGGTGCTGCGTGCGTTGGAGAAAGAGCCCGCGCTGCGCTACAGTCAGGCGAGCGAGCTGAAGACGCAGGTGGAGACGATTGCCGGGGAATCTCATTCCGCGCAGGCGTCTTCCGTTTCGCCGAGGACTGCGCAAATACGACCGTCGGCGATCACGACTTATATCGCCGCTGGGTTATGTTGCATCGCGCTGCTCATGGGGCTGCTTCTGAATTCCGCCGGCGGCATATGGGTGGTGGTGATTGGGGCGACGGGTCTTGCGGCCTCACTGATTAAATTGAAATTGCGCCATACTTGGCCGTTCGGAGTTGGGGCGGAAGCAACTGCCAGCCGACCGTTAGCTTGGAAAAGTTCTATTTCCGGTAAGGAGGCGCAGGCGCCTGCGCGGGGCATGGCTTACGTCCCTTTGGGGTGTCTTGTGGCGGGCTTGGTGAGCACGCCTGTATTTTTTGCGATTTCGGACCATCGGGGCGAGGGGCTCGGTCTGGTGTTTGCGGCGATGACCGGGCTGCTAGCGCTGGTTTTTGGGGCGCTTGCCCGGCGGGAGCGGCTCGGGCGCGTCGTATTGTGGGTAACCGCTTCAGTTTTGGTGATCATGATGGCTCTGGGGGTCGTTCGCGCGCTTGTGCGAAACGCACAGTTTCGCGCGGTGGCGGATGAGCGTCAGCGGCAGGCGGATGGCTGGCCGCTTGACCCGAAACTCGTGGTCGAATCCAGCCGCCGCGCGAACGAGCGGCCTCGGTTTCACGTCGAATGGCCGGCCAGTTCCTGGCGGGTGAAGAACTTCGCGTCCGTGGAGACGAAGGATCGTTTTTTCCTGCGGATCAACGGCGTCGATTATCCGCTGCGCACGCCCCATGAGCCGTATGCGGTTCGCCAGTTTGACCTCGATCCGGTGGAGGAGGGCGTGCCGGTCGCGTGGTTGCCCGGAAAATACCGCGCCGCCTATGTGGTCAAAAATTCGGATTACGTCAGTCCGCTGTCTCCGCAGTCGATGTTTAGCCGGGGTGAAAACGCCAGCAATGAAGTGGAGTTTGAGATTCCACCGGTTGCCACGGGGGCGCCTATCGAAGCGAAAAAAAACCAGGCTTTCGGTCCGGTGATCGAGCGCATGATGGACGGCGCGCTCGATCTGGACACCGGGCGGATTTCCCCGAAGGACGCCAACTCCGGACTGTTTGTCGAAATGCCCGAGGCGCTGAAAAACACCAACGATCTAGCCGAGGCCATCATCGAGGGGTTTGCATGGGCGGAAGGCAAAGGGCTGGATGCGATCATGTCTCCTTCGGAAACCTGCTCCTTGGGGATGCACGTGTTCGAGCAGGCTCCGGAGGACTGGGATCGCCTCACGGCCGCGCAGGTCGTGGCTTTGCTTGACGCGGTCAACGCGAAGCCGCCGCGCTATACCAAGTTGAAGTCGGATGAAAACGCCACCTACGTGTTCCGGACACGCGAGGGCGCGCGGGGCGTTTTGCAGATCCAGGGGAAAGCGGACGGCGACAAACAGGTGAAGCTCCGCTACAAGCTGGTGACGGGCGGGCTCTCTCCCTCGGCCCCCCTTGTGAATTCCGTGATTGCGGAGAACACGTCCGAGTCGCCCCGGCTGGAATATCTGGCCTGGCAGGATGAGGTGCAGACAAATCCTCACTGGCAGGCGTGGCGACCCAACGGCGAAAAGGTGGACCATGATCTCGCCCATCTGCCGGACAGCCTGCCTGTGCCCGGCTGGGACGGACCACAGTCCAGCCAGCGCATGCTTTGCCTGTGGTTTTCCCACCCCCAAATCAACATCCAGAGTTTCGCCGATGTTCGACTATGGGACGACCAAGGCCGATTGATCGATGTTCTCCCGGCTGGCTTCTATGCAGCGGCCGTCTCGGGTGAAACGACCGTCGATGGAAATCGTGGTTGGGTTCTCTATATGCGCAGTGCGGGACCATCTGAAAAACTTCCCGCCACCGTGGACATCCAGTTTCGTTATGGCGTGGGACCGTGGGCGTCTCAGGAAGATATATCCGTGGCGGACACCCATCGCCGAATGCCGCTGGCCCCCGGCATCGTGGTCGCCGACAGCGGTCAGGATGCCAACGGCAAGGCGTTCGTCGCCATTGAGTATGACTCGGCGAAAGATGTCGGTGACACCGCCATCGGCATTCTCGCGATCACCAAGGACGGACGCACGCTCCCGCGGCCCAGCGTATTTTCGAATATCGGTGACTGCGTAACGACCCAAACCTTTACCTTCGACGTGCCTTTGGACCAGGTCGCGAAGTTCGTCTGTCGCAAGCGCCCGATCCGCATGGCGATGTTCAAGCATGTCCCGCTTCAGTCGTCGGCCGACGATGCGCCGAGTGGGGTGAAGGATGTCCCCGTCCTTAGGCCGGCGGACGGGCTCGTGACTGAGACATGGGCGGCGGACGTTCCGGCGGACTTCAAGTTCACTTCGGAAAACCTTAATCCCGCTGTGCTGACGCGCACGCCGGAGGTGAAACTTTATCCCATGTCGGGGCGGAGTTTCGGGCCAGACGGTGCGCCCCTGGTGATCAAAGTGGCCAGTTCGGTCGAGGATATGAGAGCACCTACGATCATCGCACCCGCGCCCGGAGCGTTGGTGCACGGGAAGGCAAAACTGGAAGAGGGCCGGGTGCATTACTCGGTCACGGCGACGATTGATGAGGGTTCGAAGGCCAATCAAGCTCCGGGCAAATCGCGAGATGTGGCGGCGGAAGACCGCGTGGCGTTGGGCGTAGTTTCGGCCATCGAGCTTGGCCAAACGTCCCCGGGCATTCGCCGGGTGCTTCTGCTTCGTTTTAAAAAAATGACGAGCGAGGAGCAGGTCGATCAAGAGGGGCTGACCGCCTTGCAGGCTTGGTTGCCGCTGATGGATGCCGGCCGCTATGCCGAAAGCTGGGACGCGGCGGGGGAGCGTTTTCGTCATGCAGGCTCACGGGGGGAGTGGGTGGAGAAATCCGAGAAGATCCGCCGCCCGCTCGGTGAGGTGATTTCCCGCACGTTTACGAGCACGCAACAAACCAAGGTGTTTCCCGGAATGCCGGACGGGTCGTATTGGCTCGCGGAGCTCGACAGCACTTTTCCCGGACTGAAGTCGGCGTCGGAGACCGTCGTGTTTGCGCGGGAAAAAGACGGTCGCTGGCGGATGATCGGTTACTGGATCCGTCCGCGCACCGAGGAGCAACAGGCGGCCGTCGCGGCGGCGCGCGCATGGCTGATGTCCATCGACGAAGGTCATTACGGCTGGAGCTGGACGAACGCCGCCAAGGTCTTCCGCGACGTCATGACGCAGGAGAAATGGGTGATCGCGCTGGAGGGCGTGCGCGGTCCGCTCGGCGAGCGAGTGTTTCGCGTCGCGGAGGTCTGCCAGACGACCGAGTCTTGGCCCGGTGCTCCGGCCGGCAAGTATGTGGTGATGCGGTTCAGCGCGTCATTCGCCGACTGCAAATCCGCAGTGGAAACCGTCACGTTCGTGCAGGAGAACGATGGCATGTGGCGGGCGGCTGGGTATTTCATCAAGTGAACAGCGACAAAAATTCCTACTCCCCAACGATGAGCTCCGACAAACGCACCATCTGGTTCCCGGCGAAAACTTACGGCTATGGCTGGGGGCCGCCGATTTGTTGGCAGGGTTGGGTGGTGATGGGGATTTACGGAGTGTTGCTGGCGGGCGGAGCGATTTGGCTTCTGCCCGGAAAGCCGGCTTTTGTTTTATATACGAGCGGACTGACACTGGCCTTGTGCTTCGTCTGCTGGCTCAAGGGCGAAAAGCCTGCGTGGCGCTGGGGTAAAAAGAAGGAGTGATGACCCGATGAATTCCTATCTGGAAATGTTCGCCCGGGTCGCCGCTCGCGTGCGACCGCTGCTCGTTGCCCGGCAGATCGAGGCGCACGTCGGCTGCTGGCACGAGTCGGCGGTGCTCAAACTCCAAAAACGCCGCTGGGCCAATCAGCCGCCTGTCGCCGGGCCGAGTGAGATCGGCATTTTCTTTTCGGTGTGGGTCGATGCGACGGGGCTCAAGCAACGCCGCGCGTTCTACAATCTCCACGCGTTGAAGCTACGTTCGCTTGAGGGGTATTCGATTCAGAGCCGGGAATTCGCTGCGGCCTTCCGATCGGCCGCCGCCGAGTCGATCCGCGACTGGCCGCACGTCTCGACGGACTACGGGCCGCAGACGTTAATGCAGGGCTGGATCGAGTTGGATTCGCCGCGTGTGGAGGACGAGGTCGCGGAGCTGGTGCGTCGCTTCATTCCGCTCGCGGAGCGGGTTGATAAGCTGCTCGATCAACGGGAGAAATAACTCCGGCGCACGGCGCTGCACGCCATGACCGAACAACCACGGATGACACCTCCCGAGATCGAGATTTCCGACCGGCCTTCCGCCGAAGACACCGCGCGGCTCTTTAGAAACCTCGCCGGTTTTAACGAGGCGCAGGTCGGGCCCGCGTCCGGTCGTGAGCTGGCGGTGTTCGCGCGTCGTGATGGCGAACTGGTGGCCGGTCTGACGGGCTTCACCCACTGGAATTGGCTGACGATAAAATATCTATGGGTGGCCGAGTCGCTGCGTCACCAAGGCTTGGGCAGCCGGCTGGTGCTCGCCGCCGAGCGCGAGGCACGGCTTCGCGGCTGCGAGCATGCGCATCTGGATACGTTTAGCTTTCAGGCGGCTCCGTTTTACGAGCGCCTGGGCTACTCCGTTTTCGGCCGTCTGGAGGACTATCCCGCCGGACACGCCAAAATTTTCCTCCAAAAGCGCAACCTGGCTGGGTGATGGGATCGAAGAACATGAGCACCGAAATGATCGCCTATTACGCCAAGCGCGCCGCCGAACATGACCGCATCTACGATTTGCCGGAGCGGCAGGCCGACATTCAAAAACTCCGCCAGCTGTGCCAAACCCAGTTTCGGGACCTGGCGGTTCTCGAGGTCTCATGCGGCACGGGTTACTGGACCCAGTATATCGCGCCATCCGCTCGGTCCGTAACCGCAGTAGATATCAATGAGGAAGTGCTGGCCATCGCACGGAGCCGGCAACCCACAGGGACGGAGGTGGAGTTTCACCTGGCCGACTCCTATGCGTTGCCGGATTTTAACGGTTCATTCAGCGCGGGGTTCTCGGGCTTTTGGTGGTCGCATATCCCAAAACGCAGGCTGGGTGATTTCTTGGCCGGGTTTCATCGTCAGCTGAAACCGGGAGCGCTCGTCGTCTTCATCGACAATCGTTACGTCCCGGGAAGCAGCACTCCGATCAGCCGCACCGACGAGAACGGCGATTCGTTTCAACTTCGGACGCTGGGAGACGGCAGCACTCACGAGGTATTGAAGAATTTCCCGTCGCCAGAGGAGTTGAAAGCAGCGGTGGTCGGCAGTGCGTCGTCGATCGAGATTACCGTGTTGGATTACTATTGGATTTTGGCCTATCGGAAAATCTAAGCTGCGTAACACGATGTATATTCCCGCCTCATTTCAGGTTGACGACTCCGCGAAGCTCGCCGCCTTCATCCGCGACCACAGCTTCGCCACGCTCGTCACGCACGACGGCACCGCGCCGTTCGCCAGCCACCTGCCGATGTTGTTTCGCCCCGAGCTGGGGCCGCACGGCACGCTGGTCGCCCACATGGCCCGAGCCAACGCCCAGTGGCAGCACTTCGTCGCCGGCCGCGAGGTGCTGGCGATCTTTCACGGGCCGCACGGCTATATCTCTCCCTTATGGTATCAGACGCAGCCGGCGGTCCCGACGTGGAATTACGCCACGGTCCATGCGTATGGTGTGCCGGTGATCATAGACGATCATGAGCGCGCGGTCGCGTTGTTGAGCGAGACCGTGTTGGCCTATGATTCGATGTGGTCGGGCGAACTCCCCGGCGAGTTTCGCGACAAGCTCATGCGGGCCATCGTCGCCTTCGAGATCCCGCTCACTCGCATTGAGGGCAAATTTAAACTCGGGCAAAACCGGTCGTCGGCGGACCAGCAAGGAGTCTTCGACGCGCTCACCGCGTCCGGCGATCCCGACAACCTGGCTCTCGCCCGCCTGATGCGCGCCGAGTGTGACGTGCGTGGAAACTCCTGACCGTGCGCTGCTCGGCTTCTGAACACAGCGTCGTGATCGAGGGCAGATAGCGGAAGCGCTGAATGTGGCTGCGATTGCATTGGCCCCGTTTTCTTAGTCGAGTCAGGCGATGAAACTTTCCTCTTCGTTTTTGATGTTCGCAGGCGTGGCGCTGGTGGCTCCGGTTGTTGCCCACGCCGAGAATACGACCCCGGCGGCCAAGGTGGCCGCCCCCGTGACGGTCCCTGACCTCCAGACGACCTCCGTCTCGCAGCTTTCGGCCGTGGCGTCGCAAGCGTTAACCGCGCTCGGGGAGATGACGTCCAAGTCATCCCCGGCCTTGACGGAAAAGATCAACGCCGTGAAGGCGGCGTTGGCAGGCAACCAAGCCAGCGCGGCGCTGTCGTCATTGGCTGGTTTGACCAAGGCCGCCAAGGGCACCCCGGGCGCCGAGGGAATGGCTGGCAAGGCTACGCAGGTGGTGAGCGCGTGGGCGCTGAAGCAGGGTTTCGACCTGGCCAAGATCTCCGGCGTGCTGGGGGCGTTGCAGAAGCCGGACTACGCGGCTCTGGCGTCGCAAGGGGCGAGCGTGTTGAGCAAGGGCGATCTCACGCATGACCAGAAGGGCCTGCTTAATGGCGTCCTGAACGCCTACGGCATTGACCCGACCAAGGCGGCCGGGGCGGCGAACGCGATCAAGGGACTGTTCGGCAAGTAAGCGCGGTAGCCGCAGGGAAACGCGGCGGCTTACCGCGTTTCCGAAAACGCACACGTTGCCGTGGGTCGAGGGACCAAACTGACGCGGCAGGCTGCCGCGTCTCCTTTTCTAGTTTGGCTCTATTGTTGGTCGCCTTAAGGCGACTCTTCGTTCGAGAACACCTGTTGCACGTCGTCCAAGCTATCGAGGAGGTCGTGCAATGCGGCCAGGGTTTCGGCGGTGCGGGTGTTCACCGGCACGGTAGTCGTCGGGATGTAGGCGGCTTCGGCGCTCTCGGTTTTTATACCGGCGGTTTCGAGGGCGTGGAGGACTTTGTCGAAGGCGTGGACGGCGCAGCGAACTTCGTAGCCTTCGTCGGTCGTGATGACGTCGTCGGCACCGGCTTCGAGCGTAACTTCCATCAGGCGATCTTCCGTGGCCGCGTCTTTTGCGATGAGAAATTGGCCCGCGTTGAGAAACTGAAACATCACCGCACCCGTGCCGGCGAGGTTGCCGCCGTGTTTGGTGAACACGCTGCGCAGGTCTGCGGCGGTGCGGTTTTTGTTGTCGGTCGTGACCTTGACGATGAACGCCACGCCGCCCGGACCGTAGGCTTCGTAGGTAACGTCTTCGTAGCTGACGCCCGGGAGTTCGCCGGTGCCCTTCTTGATGGCGCGGTCAACGTTATCGACCGGCATGTTGGCCTCACGGGCTTTTGAAAGGAGCGTGCGGAGACGCAGGTTGCCCTCGGGATCACCACCGCCGGCTTTGGCGGCGATGGTGATTTCACGCGAGAGGCGGGAGAAAACTTTGCCCTTCCGGCCGTCGGTGACGGCCTTCTGGCGTTTAACTTTGGACCACTTGTTATGGCCGGCCATTTTGCGGAAAGTTGAAGGATGAGAGTTGAGGGTTGAGAGTCCGGAAAACGGAAAGACCAGCCAACTCGGGTTGGCTGGTCTCTCAACTCTCAGCTCTCAACTTTCAACTGAGATCACTTCTGCGGCGTGACGTTCTTGAGCTTCTTGCCACCCTTGCCGGTGCCGCTGGGAACGCCGAGCGGGGTGGGGGTGGGATCGGTCTTCGTGTATTTGTTCACCACGAGCTGCTGGCAGATGGTGAAGAGGCCGTTGATCGTCGAGTAGAGGGCGAGCGCGCAGGAGAAGTTGTAGCAGATTGCCGTGAAGAAGAACGGCATGAACTTGAAGATCTTCGCCTGCATGTTGTCCGTCGTGGGCGACGGAGTGAGGCGCATCTGGAAGAACATGGTGACGCCCATGAGCAGCGGCATGATGTTCAACGGCAGCCCGAAAATGTGCGCCACCGTGTCAGGTGCGGAGAGATCCTTCGCCCAGAGGAAACTCTGGAAACGCAGCTCGGCGGTGCCTTGGAGCATCGTGAAGAAGCCGATGAAGAGCGGGATCGTGATGAGAATTGGGATACAACCGCCGGCCGGGTTAACCTTGTGCTCTTTGAAGAGCTCCATGGTGGCTTGGTTGAGCTTCTGGGGGTTGTCTTTGTATTTCTCGCGGACGGCCTGCATGAGCGGCTGGAGCTTCTGCATGCGCTTGGCGGACTTCGACGCGGCGAGGGTGAAGGGGAGCGAGACGAACTTGAGGAGGAGCGTCATCACGACGATGGCGACGCCCCAGTTGCCGATGAAGCTGTAGCTCCATTTCATCAACTTATTCAGGGTCGGGGAAACGATGCCGCTCAGGAAGATCTTACCCATGCCTTGGCTGAACTGCATCACCAGGTCTTCGCGCTGGCTGAACTTATCGAGGCGGGTGTATTCCTTCGGGCCGACATAGAGTTCGCCGGCAAGGGTCGTGGATGCAGCGGGGGCGAGGGAGGGCAATTCGAAGCGCGCACTGCCGGTCAAACCGATGCTCGAGGTGGTGGAGCCGGGCAGGGGCGGCAACTCAATGCGGCGCGTGAGAACGCCGACGCCGGGCTTTTCGGGCGTAAAGATGCTGGTGAAGAACTGATTTTGCACACCCGCCCAGACAGTGTTTTGGGTGCGTTCGAGGGCGGGGAGGTCGGAACGATTGCCAACACCAACGCTGCTGAGCAATCCACCGCCTTGGAGTGCGGAGCGGTCGATGAAGTGCGCGTCTTCGCCATCGTAAGTGGCGAGGTTGAGGTGCCGTCCTTGATCGTTGCGATCAATGAGGTTCGCGGTGCCGAGGTTGACGGCGGCACGCGGGAGCACGGTGGTTTGCGCGGTCAGATTGCGGAAGGTGGTCTCGTGATGGATGCGATACGGATCGCCCGTGGTGTCGCCGGGGGCGTGGATCACGTAACGGCGGGTGACCTCGATGTTGTTTTCGGCGACGGCGCGGTAAACAACCTCGGTCGCGGTAGCGCTGACCAAGGTGAAACGCGTGGAGTGGTTGATGCCCGGGAAATCGTCCAACGCGAGGATCGGCTCGGCGTGGAGACGGTTGAACACGAACGGCTCGGGCTCGCCTTTGACGGCGGCGTATTTCTTGAACGCGACATCGCGGATCGCGCCGCCGAAATCGGTGAGGCGCAGCTCAACGTAGTCGTTGGCCAGCGTGGTGATGGTGGCGTCAGCGCTCTCGTTGGCCAACGGGGCAAACGTGGCGTTCGACGGGGTGGCCGTGGGGACGGCGTTGATATTGGTGGCGGCGGGCGTGCCGGGCTGACCTCCGACCACCTGAGTGGCGGCGCCAGCCACAGACTGCGTCTCCGCAGGTGTGGCGGGCTGAGGGCGCGGTGCGAGGTAGAAGGCGGCAAAACCGATGATCAACAGGATGACACCGATGGTCGTGTTCTTTTTGTCCATGAAAAGTGAAGTGTGGGCGAACGGCTGTGGGAAAAGGCGAAAAAAGGGGGAAATCAGCCGCGCATGCAGACCGGGCGGTGGGCGCGACGTGGTGCAGGCACGGGATCAATTCCTCCCGGGTGGAGAGGCGTGCACCGTAGCAAGCGGCGAGCCGAGAGCCAGATTCCGCGCACTGCACCATGAGTGCGGACCGCTTCGGCCGCATAATGGGAGCAGGTCGGATGAAAGCGGCAGGCGCACGCCTGGCCGAAAACCGCCGGAATCGCCGGCGAAAGTGTATGCTGATAAACCCACACGAGGCCGAGCAACGCCCTCGCCGGGAGGCGCAGGATGAAGGTGAACGGCTTTGAAGGGTGCGTGGGCATCAGGCTTTGGCAGACGGGAAAATCTTGAGACAGGCGTCTGAGAATCTTCGTTCGATCTCTTGATACTCAAGCCGATTGAGCGAACTGCGGGCGACGAGGAGCACATCGTAACCGGCGGGCACGCGTTGCTGTTGGTGCCGAAATATCTCGCGAAGGCGCCGTTTCGCCCGGGCGCGTTGGACGGCATTGCCAATCGCTGAACGAGAGGCGACCACACCCAAGCGGGCGGGAGCTATTTTTATATCGCTCGTCGGCAAGGCGGTTCCGACTTCCGGAGCGAGCGTCGGGTTGCCCTCGCTCGCCGCCGCTACGGGAGCGGGCGGCGCCTGTCGGGCATACCACAGCATAAAGGCGCCGCAATCGTGGCGGCGCCCGTGGGTGCGAACATGGTCGAAATCCAACTGGCGCCGCAGGTGTTGCTCGGCGCGAAATCGCATGTCAGGCGGGAAAAGTGCAGCGGCGCAAAGCGGCCGCGTGCTTAGACGACGGTCAACCGCTTACGGCCTTTACGGCGGCGGTTAGCGAGGACCTTGCGGCCACCAACGGTAGCTTTACGGGCAAAGAAACCGATCTTGCGGGCGCGCTTTTTGCGGTGCGGGCGGAATGTGGGCATCATAGGCTTTGAACTGGTTAAGAGGCGACTGAAGTGTCGGACCAGAATGCCGGTGTCAAGGCACGGTTTTTATGCAGAGAATAAGAAACGGCATGAGGGCTTGGAGGCCGAAGCTCATTCGGGCCCGATGCTTTGGGCGGATTAGACCGTGTCGCTCGCACGTCGTTACAGGTTAAATATCTGCTGGAAAGCGGATGACAGGGGAGGGCAACTTACTCAACTTGGCTCACATGCGCATTGCGGTTATCTCCGACACCCACGGCTCTTATCCGGCCGGTTTGCCGGAGCGCCTGCGAGGGGCGGACGAGATCTGGCATCTCGGCGATGTGGGTGAGCCGGAGACGTTGGTAGAATTTGAGCTTCTCGGCGTGCCCGTGCGGGTGGTGCGCGGCAATTGCGACCACTGGCCGGCGTGGCCGCTCACGCTCAACTTGGAGCGCGAGGGCGTGAACTTTCACCTCGTGCACATCCCGCCGCAGCGTGCGCCGGCGGGGGCGCGGGTGTTGTTACATGGTCATCTCCATGTGCCACGCGACGAGGTGGATGTGCGTGGTGTGCGTTGGTTGAGCCCGGGATGTATTTCGCAGCCGAGAGGCAGGGGCTGTAGTTTCGCGTGGCTCACGGTCGAGGGCGGCCGCTTCCAGTGGAAGCTGGTGAAGATCTAATGAAGTAGCGCGTAGTGGGTAGCGAGCATCTGGCTTGCGCAAACATCGGTCTGGTGCCGGACGCGCGGATGCGTTTACTCGCGGCTCAAACGTGAGCGAGGCCGACCAACCCAGTTTCTTTGATTTTTTTGGCAGCTCCCGCGCCGATACTGGCGTGGAGGCGCCGCAGGAAAAGCCGGACATCGTTTTCGAGCGTAGTGCCAAAGCCACCCGCTACCGGCTCACGCTCAAGAAGGACGGCACCGCTGTCGCCGTTATTCCACTACGGGGCAGCGAGCGCGAGGCGCGGGCGTTCGTCGAGGAACACCGCGACTGGCTCGAGCGGGCTCGTGAGCGCCAGAAGAGCAAGCCGCGCGGTGCCGCCGTGTGGACCCTGGGCACGCATGTGTTGTGGCGCGGCGAACTCTCCGCGGTGCGCAAGGCCAGCGAGGGCGAGCGTCCGCAGGTGTGCATCGCGGCGGATGTGTTTCGCGTGCTCAAGCTGGATGGCGACCTGCGCCCGACATTGGAGGCGCATTTTCTGCGACTGGCCAAGGCGGAGCTGCCGGCGCGCACGTGGGAACTGGCGGCGATCACCGGCATGTCAGTCAGCGCGGTCTCGGTGCGCAACCAGCGCACGCGCTGGGGCTCCTGTTCGGCGGACGGCGGCATCTCGCTTAACTGGCGGCTCATCCAGACGCCCGACTTTGTGCGCGACTACATTATCCACCACGAGCTGATGCACCTGAAGGAGATGAACCACTCGGATCGTTTCTGGGCGCGCGTGGAGGAGGTCTGCCCAGGTTGGCGCGAGGCCGAGCGTTGGCTCAAGCGCAACGGCTCGCTGCTGGGTTTGTGAAAACGTAGACGCGGCTCTTGCCGAGTGGCTCGCTTGGGTCGGTGGGGGTGCTTGTGGCCGGCATTTTCCCTTTCGGCCTCTGGTGGTTTTTTCGACCAGCGGGTGACGTGCGGAACCGTTGGCTTAACGAAGGTTCAATCGAGGTGATAGGCGCGGTGTCGGTGCGCTGACTCTGCGCTTTTTCATAACCCCACCGAATTCTCATGGAACACTCCGGAAACACTCAATCGGTCTGGATGGCGACGGCGACGCGCCCGGACTTCGCTCCTCTCGCGCAAAACGCCTCGGCCGACGTCGTCATCGTGGGCGCGGGGATCGCGGGATTAAGCACCGCGTATATCCTCGGGCGCGAGGGCAAGTCGGTTATCGTGGTGGACAGCGGCCCGATCATCTCCGGGGAAACCGAGCGAACCACCGCACACCTCGCGAGCGCGATGGATGATCGGTTCGTCGAGTTGGAAAAGATGCACGGCATCGAGGGCTCCAGGCTCGCCGCCGAAAGCCACGCGGCGGCCATCGATCGGATCGAGCGCATTGTGCGAGAGGAGGCGATCGACTGCGGCTTTATGCGCGTGGACGGCTATCTGTTCGAGGCGCACCGCGGCTCAATCCAACTGCTCGAAGCCGAACTGGCGGCGGCGCGCCGGGCCGGGCTGGCGTCCGCGTCGCTCGTCGATCATGCGCCGCTGCCAATCTTCAACACCGGGCCGGCGCTGCGTTTTCCGAATCAAGCGCAGTTTCACCCGCTGAAATATCTGTCGGCGCTGGCCAACGTGATCGTGCAACGCGGCGGCCGGATATTTTCCCACACGCATGTGGTGAACATGGAAGGAGGAGATAACGCCTGCGTTCGCACTGCGTTGGGCAATGTGATCACCGCACGCGCCGTGGTGGTGGCGACGAATTCGCCGATCAACGACCGCGTGGTGATTCACACGAAGCAGGCGGCCTATCGCACCTACGTGATCGGCTGCCGCGTGCGGCGTGGCTCGGTGCCGACCGCGTTGTATTGGGACACGGCTGATCCCTACCACTACGTTCGCCTCACGGCGGGCGCAAACGATGAGCACGACGTGCTGATCGTCGGTGGAGAGGATCATCGCACGGGCCAGGCGAACGATGCCGACGTGCGTTATCAGCGGCTCGAGCGATGGACTCGCGAACGCTTTCCGACCGAAGACGTGGTGTTCCGCTGGTCCGGGCAGGTGTTGGAGCCGGTTGATTCGCTCGGCTTCATCGGGCGCAACCCCATGGACCGGGAAAATGTTTACATCGCGACCGGCGACTCGGGACAGGGTATGACCCACGGAACGATCGCTGGCATCCTCATCACGGACTTGATCGTCGGACGTGAAAACCGTTGGGCGCGCCTTTACGAACCGGCGCGCAGCTCGGGCGTGCGGGATCTCGGCGAGTTCGTTAAAGACGGAGTGAGCATGGCGCTGCAATACGCCAAATGGCTCACGCCGGGCGAAGCCGAAGCGGAGGCGTCCGTGCCGCCGGGCAGCGGCGCGATTATCCGCAGCGGTGCCAACAAGATCGCGGTGTATCGGGACGAGGACGGACAGCTCCACGAGTGTTCGGCGGTGTGTCCGCACCTCGGTGGAATCGTGAGTTGGAACCAAGGGGAAAAAACCTGGGACTGCCCCGTGCATGGCTCGCGGTTCGATGCGTTCGGCAAGGTCTTGAATGGGCCAGCGATATCAGATCTGGAGCCCGCTCATGTTGCCGCGAAGACGTGATGCGTTGCGTGGAGAAAAATCACGTTATCGCGTCGGTGAATAACGTGTTGGCAAGTCCGAGGAACTTCCGGTTGCGTTCGGGGCGGGCGCGAATGACTTTTCGCCCGCCATGAGCGACGCATGCAAACAGACCTCTTCACCGGAAAACCCTCCTGCATCCAAGGCGGACGGCTCCCGTCCGACGAAGAGCGACGTGCGCTTCAACACGATCACCGGCGAAGACTGGAAGCGCTCGCTCGTTTCCGCACGGCAGCGGCGCGCGTCGGCATCGGCACGGATCCAGACGACGATCTCGTCCTCTGGGATGCCGACGAAATAGGCCTGCTCGCGGGCGCCGACCCGCTCTGGCACGAACTCGACGAGGCGGCGCAGGCGTTTCGCGCGTTGCTTCCCATTATCTCGCTGGAGGACTTTGGCTTCCCGGCGGAGGTCGAGGATTTGCTCGCAGATTGCGGTCCGCGGCTGCGCCCCATCAGCAGTGGCGTGGAAGCGACGGCGTTCGAAGCCGAGGATCATTCGATCTACAAATTCTTCATGCCGCGCACGGACGGGCGTATTGGCGGCACGTTTGAGTTTCGACGCGGGGAAGAGATTGCGCTGTTGGCCGACGCCGCAGACGGCAGTTACCGGGCGATGTTGGAAAAATTTGACCTGATCGTGCGCCTCGACGGCATGCCCACGGAAGTCATCGGCGTGACGAAGAACGAAGGCGTGCTCGTGACGAAGCAGACGCTCGGTTCGCTGTTGGCGGAAGGGGCGGACACCTCGGGCGTGCAGCCGCCGGCGCTGATTCCGATTCCGTCGCGCTTTCTGCGGGCACATCGCGATCACCCACGGCTTTATTTCGTCGATGGCCGCCCGTGGTTGGTGGCCGATCTGCATTCGAAAAACCTGGTGCGTGCGGCGGATGGCGCGCTACGTGCGATCGACCTGCTGGCGGCTCCGCTGCCGACCGACTTGATCGCGAAGGAACCGCTGTTAGTGGACTGGCTGGATCGGGCGCGGCTCGACCCGGCGGCAGGGCTGCTGCGACCGGTGCACGACGACGAGTTGTGAGGAACACGGACCTCAGTCGCCTTACTGGATTTAGCTGATTCGCCGGAGCTTACTTCGCGTCGAGGAACTTAAGGATGTCGTCAGACTGTTGTTTGGTGGAACCCTTGAGGTCGGCGTAGACGATCTTGCCATCCTTGATGAGGTAGGCCTGACGGCTGGCGAAGAGGATACTGCTTTGGCCGAAGGCCTTGATGACCTTCTTGTCGGTATCGGCAATCAACGTGTAAGGCAGGTGGTATTCCTCCTTAAACTTCCGCTGAGTTTCCACGCTGTCGGTGCTTACGCCGATGATGGACACGCCTTGTTTTGCGAGTGCCTCATAGTCATCGCGCAAGGAGCAGTTTTGTGTGGTGCAACCCGGGGTGAACGCCTTGGGGTAGAAAAACACCAGCGTGTAAGGACTCTTCTGGTAAGCGTCGGCAAAGTTCAATCCGGCGCCGGTTTCGGTCGTGGCGGTGACTTGCGGAGCCGGATCTCCGACTTTGAGGGGTTCAGCGGAGGCGGAGGAGAATGAAAACATGGAGAGGAAGGCGGTCAAAAAGAGGAAGCGTTTCATCGGAATAGGAAACGCAACGATGTCGGCAGCCAGATGCTTTCGCAACCGCCTGAGCCGGTTTATCGGAGGTGAGAACCCCGGGCAAAGAAGAGGGCGAGGGGGCGCATCATGCCGTCGAGCCCTGAGACTCCATGACGGTTCTGCCTTGGGCGCGTTCGTAGGCGAAGAGGTATTGCTGGGCCAGGCCGGCGTGTGCGCCGAAGTGGACGCGACCGAAATGGGCGACTTGCGCAGGCGTCCAGCCATCGAGTGCATAGCGGCGGGCCATAGCTTTGATGATCCATGTATCGACGGGAAACGCTTCCAGCCGACCGGCGCCGAAGAGCAGCACGCAGTCGGCGACTTTTTCGCCGACGCCGGGCAGTTCGCAAAGACGCGCCTTGGCTTCGACGTAGGACAGGCGTTCGGTTTCATCGAGCCAGCCGGGATGGGCCGCGAGGAATTGCGCCGTCTGGTGAATGTAGCGCGCCCGGAATCCAAGCAGGCACGCCCGCAACTCCGCCTCGGGCACCGCAGCCAGTTCCTCCCACGTCGGCAGCCGATTCGGCCAGGCGCTTTCCATCGAGATGCCCGCCGCCAAGGCCGGTTTGTCACTTATTAAGTTACAAGCCTTCCGGGACGAGGTGGGTGAGTTGAGCGGGGTGCTCGGGGTGCGTGAGGCGTGTGGGGTGGAGAGGATCGGAGCGCCGTGGCGGGAGGCGAGGAGGGCGATCATTTGTTTGATCTGCACGATCTGCTTCGTCGCGCTGCAAAGGAAGCCGAGCAGGGTCTCGCCAAAGGGTTGGCGGAGGATGGTCAGTCCGGGAAATGCAGCCAGGCAGCGGGCGAGGTGAGCGTCGCTGCGCCAAGGCAGGTCGTGAGTCGCCGCCGTAGCGTCGTGGCCAAATAGATACACGGGGAGCGCCGCGCGCACGCGTGATTCCAAGGCCGTGGGTGCGGACCATTGAAGCTCGCCGGCGGCATTCAGTCGCAGGCGGACGATGTTGTCTGACCAAATGCCGAGCCAGGTGTCGTCGGGTTCACGTTGCCAGCGGAAGGCCTGACCACCGTCAACCAGCTCGGCGAGCGTGGAGGCGTTCAGGCGGGGGGAGGCGGAGAGCGTCACCCAAGGGGACCAGTTCGGGGAGGATGCGGCGGACGATGAGCGGGCGGTGGGCATGCGAAGGGTGCACATGTAGCGCCTTTGGTGCCCGGACGCATGCCGAAATGTAGGAGCCTGCTCGCAGGCGATTCGGGAGCCGCGCACCCGCGCTTAACGCCGTCGAACGCCGCTCATCGCCTGCAAGCAGGCTCCTACATTCGATCCGCGATCTCGATGGACTGTTACGACTCGGTTGGTGGCTGCTTACGCCAGCACTTGGGCGCTGGCGGTGTCGTAATCCACGAAGGTGGCTTGGAGCGCTTGGTGGATGTCGGAAATCTTGGTCTGAATGTCGTCGAGGAACTCGTGGAGTCCGTCGGCAATCACCGCGGGGACATCGATCATCTCCAGTTCGGCACGGAGTTCGCGGAGGAGGCGCGCCGGGGCGGTGTCTTCCAGATGAACCGCCGTGGAGGTGATATGACCGAGGGCCTGTTCGGCTTCGGCCACGGAGAAGAGGATGCTGCGGGGGAAGACATCGTCGCGGAGCAAGTAATCGACCACGCGCTCCAGCGTGAGCTGGCCGCGGCGGGAGCGGCGGAACGCTTCGAAGGCCGAGCACGAGCGGAGCACCGACGCCCATTGAACCATGTCGAGTGCAGAGCCGACGGCGTGAAGATCGGGGAGGAGCATGTAATACTTCACGTCGAGGATGCGTGAGGTGTTGTCCGCTCGTTCGAGGTAGCGTCCGAGCAGGAAAAACCACCAAAGACTGGTGCGCGGGATCATCGATGCGGCCACTCCGTAGAAAAGCTGGATCTGCATCTTGATGCGGCTGAGATATTCCGCCGACCCGAGTTGGGCGTAACGGGTGTAGTCGTCGCTTTTGAGTTTGAGGTAGAACGTGTTCAACGTCTCCCACACTTCGCTGGACAGCTGGTCGCGGATGCAGCGGGCGTTTTCACGAGCGAGGCCGATACAGGAGATCAGCGAACTGGGGTTGCGGCGGTCGAAGAGCATGAACTCGGTGACGGCGCGTTCAGTCACGTTTTCACCGTAGAGCTCGAAGAATTTCTCTTCGTCGCCGGTGACGTAGACGAGGGGTTCCCAAGACTTGGGGTCGTCGGCGGCTTGCCGCGACTGGAGGTCGAGGACGAGCTGCGCGTTCACATCGACGATGCGCGCGGTGTTTTCGGCACGCTCAAGTTGGCGGGCCATCCAATAGACGAGGTTAGCAACGCGGGAGAGCATGGTGAAGGGGGGAATGACCAATGACCAATGTCCAATGACCAATGTCGGATGGACGTGGTTGCGGGTTATTTAGGCTGCGGGACATTTTTAGTGGTGCGCTCGCGACGGAGGTTGGCGTCGGTGGTGCGGATGATTTTGCAGAAAATGAGATGAAGCTCGCGGGCTTCCTGCCAAAGGATTCGCAAGGGCTCTGCGTCGGTTGGCTGAGCCTTGGCTATCATGCGGCACCAGTGTTTGGTTTCTTGGGACTCCTTGCGGCAGATGGCGATTTTGTGGCGGAAATCAGGCTTGGATTCGGCTTCATCTGCTTCGCCATAATTGCCCCTATGCTTGTGGCTGATTTTACAAACTGAGTGATGAGGGGCGACGTGATTGGGTTTGTCGGGAGTCCCAAACAAAACGCGATGGCGTTTTCGCCGAACACCGCAGTCCGTTCTTCGAGGTCAAAATCGGCGAGGGATTTACCGGACTGCTTACTCATTGGTCATTGGACATTGAGCATTGGTCATTTCGTGTGAGCGCGCGGCGCGTTCACACGATAATCTTCTCCGGCATCGGCACGGGCGGGTTGGTGATGTCGTCGTTGAGAACCCAGGTGTCCTTCGAGCCGCCGCCTTGCGAGCTGTTGACGACCAGGCTGCCTTTGCGGAGCGCCACGCGAGTGAGGCCGCCGGGCATGATTTTGATCGTCTCGCCGTTGAGGATGTAGGGGCGGAAATCGATGTGTCTGCCTTCGATCGTGCCGCCTTCCATCACGCTCGGGCAGCGCGAGAGGCCGATGGTGGGCTGCGCGATAAAGTTGCGCGGATGGGCGATAATCTTGGCGCGGAATTCCTCGATTTGCGCCTGCGTGCTGTGCGGGCCGACCAGCATGCCGTAGCCGCCGGCTTCGTTGACGCTTTTGACGACGAGCTTGGGCAGGTTGGCGAGGATGTAGTCGAGTTCGCCGTCGTTGCCGGAGAGATACGTTTCCACGTTCGGGAGGATCGCTTCCTCACCGAGGTAAAATTTGATCATCTTCGGCACGTAATAATACATGGCCTTGTCGTCGGCTACGCCGGTGCCGATCGGGTTGCAGAGGGCGACGTTGCCTTTGCGGTAAGCTTCGAAAAGTCCCGGCACGCCGAGGAGCGAGTCCTTGCGGAAAACGGTGGGGTCGAGGAAGTCGTCGTCGATGCGGCGGTAGATAACATGGACGGGCGCAAGGCCGTCGATCCGGCGCATGTAAACCTTGTCGTTTTCGACCACGAGGTCGCTGCCTTCGACGATCTCGATGCCCATCTGGCGGGCGAGGAAGCTGTGCTCGAAATAAGCGGAGTTGAACACGCCGGGCGTGAGCAGCACGACCGTGGGTTCGGGCACGTGGGCGGGCGCGAGGTAGAGCAGGAGGTTGAGCAGGTCGTTGGTGTAGTTCTCGACCGGGCGCACGCGGTAGTCGCGCAGCATGGTCGGAAAAACGCGTTTCATGACCTGGCGGTTTTCGAGCACGTAACTGACGCCGGACGGAGTGCGCAGGTTGTCCTCAAGGACGGAATACAGGCCGGCCTCATCGCGGATCATGTCGGAGCCGTTGATGTGGACGTAGCGGTCCTTGGCGACTTTGCAGCCAACGAGTTCCTTGCGGAAGTTTTTCGAGGTCTCGACCATCTCGCGAGGGATGATGCCCTCTTTTACGATCCGTTGCGGGCCGTAGATATCGGCGAGGAAAAGGTTCAGCGCCTGCATGCGCTGGACGAGGCCGCGTTCGAGGTGCGCCCACTCGTGGGAAGGGATGATGCGCGGGAGGAGATCGAAGGGGAAAATCTTCTCCGTGCCGGCGTTGTCGGAGTAGACGGTGAACGTGACGCCGCGGTCGATAAACGTCTGGTCGGCGGTGCGCTGACGGTCCATCAGCTCCGCCATGTTTTCCATCAGCCCGAATCGCTCATACAACCGCCGGTAGTGGGGACGTGCTTTGCCGGGGGCGGCAAACATCTCGTCATAAAATTTACCGTGGTCGTAGTTCGCGAAGAGGTCGGGCATGGGAGAGTGAGAGAAGAGAGGTCAGTCCGCTTTTTTGGCGGTGGGGGCGTCGGGTTTGGACCAAAGGAAGCTTTGCTCGCTTGCAAGTTCCGCGCCGTCCACGCCCAGCACACGAAGTTTCCAGGCGACGGGCATGGCTTTGGGATCGGGCCAGTCGGTGCCGGTGAGTCCGAACCGGATGAGGTGGCTGCCGCGCGGGAGGGAAATGGCAAAGCTCTCGGTGCGGGGTTCCGGGGATTTGGGGGTGATGATTTGCAGCTCAACCCAGGCAAGATCGATGGCGGTTTCGCTCTTGGTGCGGAGGTTGAAGTAGAAGCCTTCGCGCGACTTCGGCTGGGTGCGCACGATCGTGGCACCGCGGGTGTTTTCCTGGCCGTTGAAGTATTCTGAAACGCGGACGAAGGAATCTGCCTTCATGTATTCGGGCAGGAGACGCACGACTTCGACGCCGCCGGCCAGAGCGGAGGTCGAACCAAGGGTAAGGGCGAAGAGGGAGGCGAGAATACGCATGCGGAGGGATTTACGCGGGAGGCCGGCGTAGCACAAGGCCAGTCGCAGTTTGCGTGCCAACGCGTGAATGGAATTCATGCCCCATGGCCGTGCACGGTCAGCGAATGATTCCGGATGTTCCTGAGTGGCTGAAGAGTGCCGGAATAAAGTGTTGCCCCGTCCCCGGCCGGCAAGGGGGCGGCGGTGCCCACCGCGGGAGAGATTCTTGGGAGGCTCCGGGGGACGCATCGGACACACCCTTGGGTCGGTCGAGAATCCCGAGGGCTAAGGGCTGCGATGGTCAGTTAACTTGCGCGAGGCCGTCCTTTGCCGGCGGGGGCGCCGGCAACACTTTCTTCGGAAAGACGAGGCGCGAACCCCAAGCCGGTTTGTCACTTATTAAGTGACAAACCGGCTTGGGTCGGCGGTGGGAGCGCGGCTCAGGGGGCGAGTTGGATCGCTTGATAACGGTGGATGCCGAGGAGAGACGGGACCCAGCCTTTGACGTCGGGGTGGATAAGATAGGTCCGCGCGCCGTAGAAAACCGGGGTGATGGGCGCTTCCTCCAACACGAGGGCTTCGGCTTGGCGGAGCAGGGCGAAGCGGCGTTCGGTGTCGAGTTCGCGGGCGGCGGAGGCGATCAGGCGGTCGTAGGTGGGGTTTTTCCAGCCGGTGTTATTGTTGCCGCTGGTCGAGGTGAGGAGGTCGGTGAAGGTCGCGGGGTCGTTGAAATCGCCTACCCAACGCGAGCGCAGCACGTCGAAGGCGAGGGTGTGCATCGTGTCGAGGTAAACCCGGAAATCCATGGTCGCGAGGGTGCACTCGATGCCGAGTTCACGGCGCCACATTTGCTGGATGGCTTCGAAGACCTTGGTGTTAACCGGGTCGGCGTTCATCTTGATCTCAAATTTCGGGAAGCCCTTGCCTCCGGGAAAGCCGGCGTCGGCGAGCAGTCGGCGGGCGGCCTCGAAATCGGTGGGCACGCTGGCGGTCGAGGTGTAGCCGGCGGTGGCGGGCGGGACGAGGGAGCGGGCGGGGCTGCGGCTGCCGCGCATCACAGGGCCGGCGATGGCATCTCGATCAATGGCGAGCGAGAGGGCGCGACGCACGCGTTGGTCGTTGAACGGAGGCTTGGTGGTGTTGAAACGCACGTAGAACGTTTCCAGGAACGGATCGACGCGGAGCTTGGCCGGAGCTTCGCGACGCCACGCGTCCAGGCGGTCGGGCAACACGTCGTAGGTGATATGGACTTGGCCGGCGCGGAAGGCGTGTTCGTCCACCCCGGCGTCGGCGACCGGGAAGAACTTCACCGCGTCGAGGTGGTTTTGAGCGGCACCGTAGTAACGGAGGTTTTTCTTAACGAGGATGTGTTGGTCGGGCCGCCACTCGGCGAGGGTGAACGCGCCGTTGCCCACAAGGTTTCCGGGACGGGTCCAGCCGGTGCCGCGGGCGTGCGCTTCGCCGTATTTCAGCACCGAGGCGGGATGGACGGGAAACCAGGACTGATGGGCGGTGAGCGAAAGCAGATAGGGCGTGGGGCGCTCCAGCGTGAGCTGAAGCGTGTGGGCATCGATCGCCTTGGCGCCGACCTGCGCGAAATCCGTGAGCGTGCCGGCGGTGTAGTCGGCCGCGCCTTTGAGCACGTCGAGCATGTAGGCGTATTCGGAGCCGAGCTTGGGCGAGAGAATGCGTTCGATGGAGAAAACGAAATCCTGCGCGGTGACCGGATCGCCGTTGGACCAGAGGCCGTTGTCGCGCAGATGGAACGTATAAACAAGTCCGTCCGGCGAAATATCCCAGTGATCAGCTGCGCCGGGGAGGGGCTTGGACGTGGCCTCGTCGATGACCGTCAACCCCTCGAAGAGCGCGATGAGGATGTTGTAGTCGGTGTAGGCGACGGCGATGTGCGGGTCGAGGTCGGAGGGTTCGGCACCGTTGCCGAGGAGGAGCGTCTTCGTGTGGCGGGCGGCCTCGACGGGCGTCTCGCGTTTCAGGCAACCGGTGAAGGACGACACGATGACCGCAAACATGACGAAGATGCGCAATGACATGATGGCCGGAGCGAAGCCGGCCTCCTTGCCCGGTGCAAGCGCCCGCCTTACGGGTAACGCTGCCGCACGCATCGTGCTACGCCGGGGGTCGGCTGCTGCGGGTGGTCGGGGAAAGATGCGCAGACGAGATCGGACATTTCCGGAGTGCGGGCCTCGCCTTCTATTTCGTTGCCAGTGGTGGCACGCGGAGGTTTCTCACGTGGCATGCAATGGTATTATGCGATCGATGAGCAGCGCCTCGGGCCGGTGCCTCACGCCGAGTTGGAACGTCTGGTGCAAGCCGGCACGATCAAGGGCGACACGTTGTTGTGGCGTCAGGGCATGGATCAATGGAAGACCTTCGCCGAGGTGAAGGAACGTGATCCGGCGATGTTTGCCGAAGCCCCGCCGCCGCTGCCGGAGCGGGAGCCTGCGTCGGAGGCATTGGCTGAGGAGGAAATGAAGCCGTTCACGAGCACCCGGCGGCCGTCCGGTTCCGGCTCGTCATTCGGCGAGGAGTCGGCCGCACCGGAGACGATGATCTACGGTGGGTTCTGGCGGCGCGCCGGGGCGTTCTTGGTAGATCTGGTTATCTGGTTCTTTGTGTGGGAAATCCTATCGAGTGTCATAATTCTATTGGTTTTCCCGGAAATGAAGGAAGTCCAAGAGGCCTTTGCCGCTGCCGGTAGCTGGATGACTTACAAGCCCACGCCGGAGCATTTGGCCATCATGACGAAAGCCTATCCGGTGACCCTGCTGGTCGGCTTACTCTGGGCGGTCGTCTATGATGTGATTTTCCTGCGCCGGTTTTCCGCCACGCCGGGCAAGCTCCTCGTCGGGCTGCGCGTGGTGCGGACCGATGGCGAGCCGCTCGGCGTCTCGCGTATCGTGGCTCGTTGCCTCGTGAAGATTATCGCGGGCATGCCGACGTTGTGCATCGGCTGGCTGATCGTGGCCTTCGACGACGAGAAACGCGGATTGCACGACTTCTTCTGCAAAACGCGCGTCGTAAAGAAGCGCTGAGGGCGCCTAGCCTCGCCTCGCAAACGTGTCGCGGGCTCGGCGTGGTCGAGCTGCCTGACATGCGCTGCGCTCGTCTGTAGGCCAAAGATTTTTCCTAAGAACCTGCGCCTTCGTGCGTCATCCCGGTGAAGACCCATCCATGAACCCGGCGGCCGCCCATGAAGACGCAGGAGAACTCGTTCCCACCGCAGTCGCGGCGCATCAAGCGTCGCTGTTGCGCTACACCACCCGTCTGCTCGGCGGCGACACCGACCGGGCGCGTGACGTCGTGCAAGACGCGTTCGTCAAACTCATGGCGCAGCCCCGCGCCGAGGTGGACGGCCATCTGGCCGAGTGGTTATTCACCGTTTGCCGCCACCGTGCGCTCGACGTGTTGCGCAAGGAGGGTCGCATGAAACGCTTCGCCGAGGGCGAGGCCGAACGCGTGACTACCGCCGAACCCCGGCCGGGACGCGCACTCGAAGCCTCTGAGACTCACGCGGCGCTCCTGCGTCTCATCGGCTGCCTGCCGCCCAACCAGCAGGAAGTCATCCGCCTGAAATTCCAAAACGGATTCAGCTACAAAGAAATCAGCCGCATCACCGAGCACTCGGTCTCGAATGTCGGCGTCCTCATCCACACGGCGGTTCAACGGCTGAAGGCCGAGTTCGCCGCCCAGCAACCCTGAGGAGCCCGCCCATGAATACTCACGACTCTCACGAAATGATTTTCCCCGCCGACCCCCGCATCACCGCCTACGCCTTTGGTGAATTGGAGGGCGACGAACTCGCCCGCATCGAAGCTGCCGTGCAGGCCGATCCCGCTTTGCAAACCACCGTGGCGGAGCTGCGTGGATTTGGCGGACAACTGACCGCGATGTTCATCAACGAACCACCCATCGCGCCTATGGGTGATGCGCCTGCCGCACCTGCCGGTGGGAGTGGCGGCGGTGACTTTCCGGCACCGTCTCCATCAATCGGACACGGCCTCGGTGGGCTGATCGCGAAGCTACCCGGTTTTTATTATCTCGCGGGCGGACTCGCCGCCGCCGGTTTCGCGGTGCTGGCGGTGGTGCATACGCAGACGGGCTTGGAAAAACCGACACCTGCGGTGAAACGTGATGCGCCTGCGATCATAGAGCTGGTCGCGGGGCCGAAGGCAAAGGGCGATCTCACGAAAAGACTGACGAAGATGAGGTCCGCGCCTCGTCCTTCCGTCGGGAACGAGGCGGGGGGCGTGCGCTTCGACATGCGCCAATCGGCCGCTGTCGCAACGACGATGCCGACCCCCACGCCGGTTGCAAAAATGGAGTGGTCCTTAAGCTCTTCGGCGTCGGTTTCACGTCAGGACTCCCCTGCCGGTAAAGACCTCGACGGGCTTCGCGCCGGCAGCACGGAGTCCTACGCCTTCCGGTCCGACAACGCTTACCGCACCGTCGCCGCCGAGCCGCTCTCGACCTTTTCCATCGACGTGGACACCGCGAGCTACGCGAACGTCCGCCGGTTCATCACCAGTGGCTGCTTGCCACCGGCCGATGCCGTGCGCGTAGAGGAACTCATTAACTATTTTCCGTATCGTTACGCGCCTCCGATGATCCCGCCGTTGGGCGTTGGGTATGCGGGTAAAGTTGTGCCGTTTTCCACGCAGCTCGAAGTCGCCTCCGCTCCGTGGGCACCGGCTCATCGCCTCGTTCGCATCGGACTCAAGGGCCGTGAACTCACCGCTGCTACGCGGCCGGCCGCCAACCTCGTGTTCCTCCTTGATGTGTCCGGCTCGATGGAGTCGGACAACAAACTCCTGCTGGTGAAGGAATCCCTGCGCCTGCTGGTGGAGCGTCTGCGGCCCGATGATCGCGTGGCCATTGTCACCTATGCGGGCAGCTCCGGTCTCGCGCTGCCTTCGACACCTGCATCGCAGAAGCGCGAAATCCTCGCTGCGCTCGACGATCTGCGCGCAACCGGTTCGACCAATGGCGCGATGGGTATTCACCTCGCCTACGATATTGCCAAAGCCAACTTCGCCACCGGCGGGATCAACCGCGTGATCCTCTGCACTGATGGCGATTTCAATGTGGGCGTGACCGACCGCAACGAACTGGTCCGGCTCATCGAGGAGAAGGCCAAGAGCCGCGTCTTCCTCAGCGTGTTCGGTTTCGGCATGGACAACCTCAAGGACAACACACTCGAGTCGCTCGCCGACAAGGGCAACGGCACCTATGGCTACATCGACACGCGCCGCGAGGCCGAAAAGGTGTTCGTTGAGCAGACCGAGGGCACACTCGCGACCATCGCCAAAGACGTGAAGGTGCAGGTCGAGTTCAACCCGGCACGCGTCGCCTCGTATCGATTGATCGGTTACGAAAACCGCCTGCTCGCCAAGGAAGACTTCAATAACGACGCGGTGGACGCCGGTGATGTCGGCGCAGGCCACACGGTCACCGCCCTCTATGAAGTTGTGCCGGTTAACACAGGGGACGAAGGCGCGCCGCCTCGTCCTGTAGTTGACCCTTTGAAATATCAGAAGCCGAAGTCCGGAAGCCGAAAGCTGGATGTTCAGCGGACGGATTCCAGTGAATTGCTCACGGTAAAGATTCGCTACAAGGAGCCCGAGGGCGACGTGAGTGCGAAGCAGGAGTTCCCGTTAATCGATGGAGGTCAGCGCTTCGATCAAGCCGGCAGAGAGTTCCAGTTCGCGGCGGCGGTGGCAGCATGGGGAATGCTCCTGCGCGATTCACCGCACAAGGGCACGGCGACTATCGAGCAAGTGCTCGCCTGGGCGGAGGCCGGTTTGGGGGACGACGCGGGCGGTTATCGAGCGGAGTTCATCCAGCTCGTGCGTCGTTCGGCGCAGCTATCGCGATAGCGAGCCGTGGGCGTGATGGTGCTGCTGACGAGGCATGAGACGTGAGCGCTCCGGCTGGTTTTCCCAGTGCGGAGCGAGGCAGGGGAGCTTTCGACCTTGCCAGCGGACGGAGCCGGTTCGTGATTGGGCGCTTTATCACATGAGCCGCAACGTCGTTACTTTTCACTATACACTGCGCGATCCGCAGGGCCGCCTGTTGGACACGTCCGCGGGCGGCGAAGCCATCAGCTACTTGGAGGGCGCGGGGCAGATCATCGACGGGCTCGACGAGGCGTTGCACGGCGTGGCGCCGGGAGTGAAGCAGACCGTCAACGTTCCGGCCGAGAAGGCCTACGGCAACCACGACGAATCGCAGGTGCAGCGCGTGCTCAAAGCGCTTCTTCCGGTCGAAGGCGATTTGAAGCCGGGCGACCAGTTTCGCGCGGGCGAGGATCAATTCGCGCCCATCGTTCGCGTGGTGGAAGTCGATGGCGACGAGGTGTTGCTCGATGCGAATCATCCGTTGGCGGGCGTCGATCTGGTGTTTGAGGTCGAAGTCGTGTCGGTGCGCGCGGCGACGGAAGAGGAAGTGACTCACGGGCACGCTCACCAAGGCGGTGCAGGCGGTTGCGGCAGTCACGACTGCGGCTGCAAATAAAAGCTAAGTGATCTAATTACCCCATGATCATCCTCGGCATTGATATCGGTGGGTCGGCACTGAAGGGCGCGCCCGTGGACACCGTCACCGGAAAGCTGCTCGGAGAGCGCCATCGCATCCCGACTCCCGAGGAGCTTTCGCCAAACGAAATGGCGGCGGCGGTCAAGCAGCTCGCCGCTCATTTCAACTGGAACGGTCCCATCGGCATCGGCTTTCCGGGCGTAGTCCATGGCAACGTGATCCGCACGTCGGCGAATCTCCATAAAGACTTCATCGATCTCGATGCGGGCAAGCTGTTCAGCAAGGTCGCCGGTATGCCGGTGAGCTTGGTCAACGATGCGGATGCGGCCGGCGTGGCCGAGGTGCGTTTCGGGGCGGGCAAAGGCCTTACGGGCACCGTGCTTTTACTGACTTTCGGGACCGGTGTGGGCAGCGCGCTTTTCACCAACGGTCAGCTGTTTCCGAACAGCGAACTCGGCCATCTGAAGTTTAAGGGAAAAGACGCGGAGCGTTTCGTTTCGGCAGCCGCCCGCGAACGCAAAGGGGAGTCCTATAAAAAGTGGGCGCACCACGTCTCCAATTACCTCAACCAGCTTGAGGCGATTCTCTGGCCTGAGCTCATCATCGTGGGCGGCGGCATCAGCGCGGATCACAAGAAGTGGTTCAAGTATCTGAAACTGCGCACGCCGATCGTGCCGGCGGCTTTTCTCAACCAAGCAGGCATCGTGGGTGCCGCGCTTGCCGCGGTGAAATAGCTGACGAGGCCGGTCTCGTTATCATAAATATCATCATTATGCGTCCGCCGCTGTTGATTGTGGGGCAAGGCCTCGCCGGCACGCTCCTTGGCCACGCGTGCGAGCAGGCCGGAATCGCGTTCGATATCGTTGATGCCGGGCATGCCGACGCCTCGTCACGCGTGGGCGCCGGGATCATCAATCCAATCACCGGACAACGCATCGTGAAGAGTTGGATGATCGATGAGCTGCGTCCGCTGGCGTGGGAGACCTATCGCGAACTGGAGGCCGTGCTCGGTGTGCCATTGATGCGGGAGATGCGCGTGCGGCGTTTGTTTCGCGACGCGTCGGATCGCCGGGTGTTTGCCGAAAAACTAGAGCGGGGAGAACTGGCTCCTTATGCGGGCACCGGCGATGACCAAGGCTTTTGGATCGAAGGTGCGTTGCGCGTGGACACGGCGGCGGTGATCACGGCGGCGCGCGCGCGTTGGTTGGCGATGGGGACGTTGCGCGAAACGCGTGTGAGCATCACGGGGGCGTTGGCAGCCTACGAAAGGGTGATCGCGTGCACTGGCGCGGACGACGACCACGGGCGCGCTTGGGCCGGCATGCGGTGTGTGCGTGCGAACGGAGATCTCCTGCGCGTGGCCGTCGATGGGCTGGCGCCGGACGTGATTTTGAGCCGAGGCCATTGGGTGTTGCCCACGTCCTCAGGCGAGGCGCGTGTGGGCGCGACCTATGCGCGCGAGGGCGAGCCCGTGACGCGGGCGGCACGCGCCGAACTGGAACGCAGTGCGCGTGAGCTGTTGGGCGAACGGACGTTCACCGTGACCGCGCAAGAATCGGGCGTGCGCGTGACGGCGCCTGACCGGCGTCCCTTGGCGGGGCGTGATCCGCGCGAGCCGCGACTGGGCGTGATCAACGGCCTCGGCTCGAAGGGCGCGTTGCTCGCACCTTGGCTGGCACAGCAATGGGTGCGGCACCTCGTCGAGGGTGCGGCCTTTGATCCGGCGGTCGCAATCGGTCGGTTCGACTAAGCGGATCGAAATGTAGCCTGCAAGCAGGCGATGAGAGTCCCCCGTCGTCGTTCACCTCACGAATCGCCTGCGAGCAGCTACATTCGGAGAGGCATATCCGAACAAACTCTTTGCCAAATCCCGGAGACTGGCCGCTCATGCGTGCCGACTCTTCGTCCACTTCACCGCGCCATGCCTTCCCAAATTCTAGTTATCGATGATTCCAAAGCCGTGCGGCTGATCATCAAAAAAGTCCTCGCCCCCTTCGCTTGTGTGGTCGGCGAGGCGACCAATGGCTTCACGGGACTTTTCGCGATGGAGCGCAGCTTACCCGACTTGCTGCTCATTGACGTCAGCATGCCCACGATGGACGGCGTTGAGATGCTCACGATGCTGAAGTCGAATCCTCAGCTCAGCGCGATCCCAGTGATCATGTTAACCTCGGCCACGGATCACAAAGTCCTGCCGCAAATCACCGCGTTGGGCGTGAACGCAATGCTCAAAAAACCGTTCACCGAAGCCGCCGCGTTGGAGACGATCCGCGGCGTTCTTAAGCTGAAACCGGCGAAGGGCTGACCCGCCCCCGCCCCAACCCGGCGGATTCCAAATGATCTCGCCCGCTCAGTTATTGGCTGGGCGCTTGAATGCTTTGATCGGAAACAGTGATCAACATCACCGATTGATCGATCGCCGTGACAAGGGTCAGTGTGCCAGTGGAAAAATTGATCGTAGACAGATCAAGCGTGCCACCCGTGAACGTAAATGATGCGTCCTGGATCGTGCTGTTTAATGACGTGATGCCGTAAATCACCCCACCGATACCTAACGAATCACTCGACGTGCTTCCCAAGATCAGACTCCCGGTTCCGAGATCATTCGTGATCACTCCGGTGCTTCCCAGTGTAAGAGTTCCCGTATTGATAGTGGTTGCGCCAGTGTAGGTATTCGAACCGGTGAGACTGAGCGAGCCGCCCATCACGTTTGTGGCTCCGCGGTCACTTTCAGAAAGCGTGAGCGTCCCTCCTCTAAGGCTCAGCGAGCCCGACGCAGGCGCACTCGATTCAACCATCTGGATCGCGATCGTGCCCTTGGCCGTGAAATTCAGTTTCGACGGACTTTGCCCCTCCGGTAACTCAAACGACCCTCGGCCTGAAGCCGTGGCCAACAGTTCGCCGTCAGACGACACGCCGGTAAACGTCAGCGTATAGGTTTCCTGGGCCGCGACATCGTCGTCGTAATCCTCGGCATAAAAATTGCCGGTAATCACCAGCTTGGCCTTGTTCTTCGCCTGGCGAGTGTAGGTAAACGAATACGTATCCAGCGGAGCCTCGGGGTCCTGCAGCGTCGTTGCGCCAGTGACGACATATGCCTTGTCCGACGGCACCGTGTCTCCACCCACACGCATCGTGAGGCTGCCATCGAGGACCGCATCCACCGGAAGGGAGGCGGGCGCGAGATTGACGGCCAGCACCACGGTCCGCGACGTGGTTGCGCCGCCGCTGTTGGTGATCACCACATCGTAGGTGCCCGCGTCTTCCGGAAGAACCGAGTCGATCACATAGGAAACATCCGTAGCACCGGCCAGCGGCACTTTCTTATGCCGCCATTGGCAGGTGGCCGCAGTGGTCGAGGTGTAAGCCACGTGAAGCTCCACCGTATCGCCCAACTCCACCGTGCTTCCGACGGGTTGCTCCGTGATCTTCGCCTTGGGCTGCTTGCTAGCGGCCAAAAGCTCGGGACTGACACCGAGCACAAAGATCATGAGGGCAGCAACGATGGGGCGAAGCAATGACATGGCTCCATCTAGCCCCAGCGCCACGCCGCTGATCAATCCCTAATGTTAATCGGCTGCCGTAATCCGGATTTTTCCTGATGCGGGTTATGCGACGGGCACCCGCCGCTTCGAGTGAGGCTTCAGCACGACCTTGATGCACTCCTGCTCCTTGTTTTTGAACAGCTCGTAGGCTTTCGGCGCGTCTTCCAAACTCATCTCGTGGGTGATGACGAAGCTCGGGTCGATCTCGCCCTGCTTTACCCGCTCAAGCAGCGGTTGCATGTAACGCTGCACGTGGGTCTGGCCGGTCTTGATCGTCAGGCCTTTGTTCATGAGCGCGCCCAGCGGGATCTTATCGCCCATGCCGCCATAAACACCCGCGATAGAAACGGTGCCGCCCTTCCGACAGGCGCGGATGGCCTCGCGCAACGCGATGGGTCGGTCGGGCTCAAGCATCATGGCCTGCTTCGCGCGATCATACGCATATTCGAGCGTGGCACCGTGCGCTTCCATGCCCACCGCGTCGATGCAGCCGTCGGGGCCGCGTCCACCGGTCTTTTCCATCAACGCGTCATAGGTGTTCATCTCTTCGTAGTTGATGATTTCGGCACCGCCTTGTTCGTGCGCCATGCGGAGACGTTCCGGAAAGCGGTCGATCGCGATCACGCGTTCGGCACCGAGCAGGTAGGCGCTTTTGATCGCGAACTGACCGACTGGCCCGCAGCCCCACACCGCGACCGTGTCGCCCGGCTGAATGTTGCAGGCTTCCGCCGCCATGTATCCGGTGGGGAAAATATCCGACAGGAAAAGCACCTGTTCATCCGTGAGCTCCTCCGGGATTTTGAGGTGATCCACGTCCGCGTAAGGCACGCGCGCATACTCCGCCTGCCCGCCCGCGTAGCCGCCCATCATGTGAGAGTAACCATAGATGCCAGCGGGCGACTGGCCGAAAACCTTCCTGGCGATGGGCGCGTTGGGATTAGAGTTTTCGCATAGGGAAAACAGCGACTGGCTGCAGAAATAGCAGGAGCCGCACGCGATCGGAAACGGCACGACAATGCGGTCGCCCGCCTGGAGGTTTTTAACGCCGGGTCCCACTTCAACCACCTCGCCCATGAACTCGTGGCCGATGATGTCTCCCTTTTCCATGGTGGGGATGAAGCCATCGTAGAGATGCAGATCGGAGCCGCAGATCGCCGTGGACGTGATGCGAATGATCGCATCGCGCGGGTTGATAATCTTGGGGTCGGGCACGTCCACCACGCGCATGTCGTGCTTACCATACCAGCAGTTCGCCTTCATTGGATTGTCCTTTGCCGAGAGGTTGAATGTAGGAGCCTGCTTGCAGGCGATTCGGGAGAGTAACGAGTAACCGATTCGGGAGGGTATCGCGTGCGAACAGGAAAACGTGAGCACGCGGCGATCTGCCTCAGGTGCGGAGCCAGTCGTCGTATTTTCGAGAGGTGCTGTGGACGCGTCCGGCGGACTGACCCGTGGTGCTGGCAATTTCGCCCGTTTCCAAAAGCTGTTTCACGCGCATCAGGTCCACCGGAATTTGTTTCTCCGGGGCTTCGCCAAAAAGCTTGGCGAGGGTCGCGCCCACCACGCCTCCGGGCGGGCGGTAGTGAAGCTCAACATGCACCACGGTGCCGCGCCCACCGGTCGCCGGCTCGAAGCGCACGGTGCCGGAATTCTGCACAGTGGAGCCGGGCAGCGAACGCCACGAAACCAGTTCGTCCGGCCGGTCCTCGACGATCTCTGCGTCCCACTCGACCGTGGTGCCGGCGGGCCCTTTCGCCAGCCAATGCGAATGACCGTCACCCGTGTCGGTGACCGCGAGCAAGTGGCTCATGAAACGCGGAAGGTTCTCGAAGTTGCGCCAGAAGGCGTAGAGTTCTCCAGCCGGTTTGTTGATGGTGATGGTCGCAACCACCGGGCGTTCGGCGGGCGGGTTCAAGCCGGCCCCGGTTAACAGATTCCGGCTCGTGCTGCGGTGATCGCCGGTGCTGTGTTGCACGCTTGCGGCCACGTCCACCAGGGCGATTCCGCCCACGGCAACCATCGCGATCCGCGCGCGCGTGCGGTGATCGCCGGTGATGGATGCGCGACTGAGCAACGCCAGGTCCATGGCGTCACCGGCGACGCGTCCCCACAACCAGCCCGCGGGCCGGGATTCGGTCAGGATACCGATGCCGGTGATGATCTCGCGCACGCCCACCAGTTGAAGGACATCGTGTTCGTTTTTCACGCCCATCGCCCGCGCCAGTCGCCGGGGTGCCACCAGCGTGGCGACACCCAACCCGATGCTGAGCCACCCCAAGCCATGCGCTAGTTTTTGTTCGTTCATGAAAACATCCTCGGGCTCACCATCGCACGCGACGAGGCACCTCGAAATGGGGCGAAAGCCGTAACGACTCAGGCTGAATCACCTCTCCGGATCGCCCCCGTTTCCCCTACCCGAAAAGGAACCGATCGGCCGAACGCCAGTCCCGCCCATTCACCGAGCAGCGACTGTCCGCGAGTTCATCAGGAAATCGCGCGCACTTCGTCACTCGCCGCCCCGATGCTCAAGCCGCTCCCCGATCTAGCCCCTCGGATCGCCTTCTTCCTGTCGATCCTCTCGCTAGGCGTTGCCTATGGATACCTCTCGCGCCGCCAAGGCTGGTTTCCGCACCCGTTGGTCCTCGCCGCCAAACCGGGCGTGCAGGCGGCCCACGACCGGCTGCTGGGCATCCGCCCGTGGTATTATGTAGCGGCACCGGCGAGGGAACGCATAACCGTGGCCCAGCCCGCCGCCGTCCAGCCTGGCCCGACCCTCGTGGCCTTCGTCGGCTCCGATGGACACCAGTTCATCCAAGTCATCGAGAGCAATGGTAACGTGATCAACCAGTGGCGCGTTGACTGGTTTGATCTCTGGCCCAACGCCGACCACCTCGACGAAGACCTCCGCCCCAAATCGCGGCCCGGCGCCATCGTGCATGGCGTGTTGTTGCTCAACGACGGGAGCGTCGTCCTGCAGCACGACGCCTGCGGCATGGTGAGGCTCGACGCCTGCGGCCACGTCCTCTGGCGCCTCGCACAACGCACGCACCACTCGCTCTGCCTCGACGACCACGGGCACATCTGGACGAGCATTCGCCATACGCGCAAAGACCCGCTGCCCGGCCTCCCCGCGTATCACCCGCCGTTCGAGGAATACACCATCGCCGAAATCTCCACCGAGGGAAAACTACTCCAAGAGGTTTCGATCTTCGATCTGCTGCGGGAGAACAATCTCACCGGGCTGCTCATGATGAGTTCCGTGCACCCCGACTACCCCGACACGGGCGGCGACACCTTGCACGTCAACGATGTCGAGGTGTTCCCCGCCACGATGAAACCCGGCCGCTTCCAACCCGGCGACGTCATGGTCTCGATCCGCGGCATCAACGCCGTCGTCGTTTTCGATCTCGCGAAACGCACCGTGCGCTACCTCTCAATCGGCGGCTTCGTGCGTCAACACGACCCCGACTTCATCGACGGAAACACCTTCTCCGTCCTCGACAACAACCACATCGGGCTGCGCGCCGAAGGCATCCAGAGTCGCGTTGTCATCGAGAACGCCGTGACCGGCGAACGCCGCGTCGCCTTCACCGGCACACCCGCGCAGCCCTTCTACACCGAGTTCATGGGCAACCACCAATGGTTGCCCAACGGCAACCTGCTCCTCGTCGAAACCACCCGCGGTCGCGTGTTCGAAGTCGATGCCGCCGGACATCCCGTGTGGCAGTTCGCCAACCTCCTGGAAGACGGCTGGGCGGGCGCCGTTTCCGAGGGCACGCGGCTTCCCGTCAGCTTCACCGCCGAGTTCTTCGCGGCCCGACGCGCCGCGTGCGCACCACCACCCGCCAACGCTTCGGAACACACGAAGCCATCGTCTCAACCCGTCGCCCGATAACTGCCCCAGCACCCACCCCAAAACACCCATGACCTCGCTCACACTTAATACTCCGTTCGCCTCGATAATCACTGCTTACATCGGCCCCGGGACCGGACTCTCCGCGATAGGCGCACTCCTGGCGCTGGGTGTCAGCTTCATCGTCACCTTCTTCGCCTTTATTTGGTATCCCATCCGACGCCTTCGACGGAAATGGCGCGCCCGCGCTCTCACGCCCGGCACCGACTGGCCCGGCCGCACCCCGAGACGATGATCGACTGGTTCGCCACGCTCCTGCTCGCCGTGTCCGTGGCACTCCTGGCCAAGTGCTTCGGCCTGGTCACGCATAGCCGCACCGTGCTCGTCCTCGCGGAGGAGTCACTCGTCATCATCGGCGACCGCATGCGCGACGACGACGCCAAGGAGACTGCGTTGCGGCGACAAGCCTTCCGATTGTTCAAACTCTTCGGCATCCTGGTCGTCGGTGGCTTGGCGGCGGTGTGCCTTCCGCTGGTCGCGCTCCGGCTCGCGGACCGGCTCGGCGCGGTATCGGAGGCCCGGGTGCTGGCGATTACGCTCTCGGCGCCCTTTCTCGGCGCAGGTGCCGTCGCCAGCGTCCTCGCACTGCTGGCGTGCCGCTACCGCCGGAGCGACGTGTCGGCCGCCTCCAACGTATTCGAGAATCGCTACTCGACGGTGGACCGCTGGCTGCACCACCTCGCCTTCGCCGGCGGTCCGGTCCAGATCGCGCTCTCCGGCTGGGAAGACCGCGGTTACCGGCGCCGGCTTGCGCGTGTCCGCACCGGGCATCCTGTATTTATAACCTCACTACCTCGCGCCGGCACGACGCTGCTCCTCAACCTCTGCGCACAACGCCAGGAGTTCATCGCGCACACTTACCGCCGCATGCCCTTCGTGCTAACGCCCCTGTGGTGGGAGCGGTTCTCACGTTTTTTCCGCGTTGCCGATGCGCCCCGTGAACGCGCCCACGGCGATGGCCTGCTGGTGAGCGCCGACAGCCCGGAAGCCTTGGAGGAAATGTTGTGGCTCAACTTCTGGCCGGAACATTACGAGCCGGCACGCATTCGGCCGTGGATGGCGGATGAAGCTCACCCGGAGTTCGCTGAATTTTTCCCGCGGCATGTCCGCAAACTCATCGCCGCCAGCACCAACACCGACGCGGGCAACGGCGTTGGCCGACCACGTCGCTACGTGTCGAAGAACAACGCGAACATCGCCCGCATCGCCTGGCTCGCACGGACGTTTCCCGAGGCGCGATTCGTGGTTCCCTTCCGATCACCGCTGCAACACGCCGCGTCGCTCCTACGTCAGCACAGGCGCTTTCTGGAGATCCACCGGCAGGACGCGTTTGCCCGGCACTACATGGCGGGCATCGGTCATTTCGATTTCGGCGCCAACCTGCGCCCGATTGATTTCGATGGATGGACGCTGGAAGACCCCGGCACGCCCACCACGGAGCTGGCGTATTGGTTGCGCTATTGGCTGGCCGCTTACCGGCAACTCGCCCTGCGCACAGATGAAAACGTGCGCTGGGTAGACTTCGACGCGCTGTGTGCGGCGCCCGCCCCAGCCCTAACGCGACTTGCGGACTTCCTCGAACTCAGCAACCCGGAGAGCTTCATCGCCGGCAGTGGCGACATCCGCCCGCCCAGGCCGCACGAAGTAATGGCGTCCCACGTCCCTGCGGCCCTCTTAAACGAAGCGAGGGCGCTGCACTTCCGTCTCACGCAACTAGCCGGAACCACGAGAGCATACGGCATATGAAAGGACGCAGCCTTGCCCAACGTCCGAGTCGGCCGATGATGACCGGCTTTCATGGCGCAACCCGGCTTCTTCCCGATCACCCTCGTTTCCCTCTTGGCTGCCGGTGCGATGTTCGCGGCCGCCCCTGCCGCCCCCGCTGCCAACACGGACGAAGAAGACCTGCTTTCAGTCGGACAGGCGTTGTTCGATGCTTACGCCCCGCCCGAGATCAAGAAGGACTTCGCCTTTCCCACTCGCGAGCAATGGGACGCGTTTGCCGCCCGCTTGGAGAAAACGCGCGAGACCGGCACGATGGCCGAGCTCGCCGCTTACGAGACCGAAGTCCGCGCCGCGTTAGTCGCTCTGCGCGCCTTGCCCGAGTATAAGGATTACGCCGACTGGCTGGCCGAACGCCTCGACGAAATCGTGATCGCCAAAGAAGCGACCGCGCGACCCGTTCCGCCCGTCCCGCCGATCACTCCTCCTCAGCCCACTCCGGAAACTCCCGGCACAGTGCGGCCGCCGACCGTGCCTCGCCCTATTCCGACGGCGTCCGACATTCCGCTATATGACCTGTGGGTAAGCCGCCTGCGCGATCGCCCTCGCCCGGCCCGCGCCGACGAATTCCTGCCCGACGTGAAAAAGGCGTTCGCCGCCGAAGGGCTGCCTGCCGAACTCGCGTGGCTCGCTGAAACAGAATCGAGCTTTAACCCAAACGCCCGCAGTCCCGCCGGCGCGAGCGGCCTGTATCAACTCATGCCAATCACGGCCAAGGCGCAGGGGCTTAGTCTGCTGCCCTTCGACGAACGCACCCAGCCCGAGAAGAGTGCGCACGCGTCCGCGAGTTTGCTCCGCCGGTTGCACCGCATGTTCGGTTCATGGCCGCTCGCGCTCGCCGCGTATAACGCCGGCGAAGGCCGCGTGCGGCGAATCATGAAGGCGCAGGACGCCAAAACGTTTAGCCAGATCGCCGACGCGCTCCCGACCGAGACGCGCCTCTACGTCCCGCAAGTCCTCGCCACGCTCGCCGTGCGTGAAGGCCTCGATCC
Source organism: uncultured Opitutaceae bacterium (assembly GCA_967755175.1). GTDB lineage: Bacteria > Verrucomicrobiota > Verrucomicrobiia > Opitutales > Opitutaceae > Rariglobus. Next base: position 37,133 of record CBRAFO010000028.1, read on the forward strand.
CGCCAAGCTCGCCGCCCCGCGTTGAGCATAGCGGAGCGGTGAGATGCCCGGATCGAAATGTAGGAGCCTGCTTGCAGGCGATGGTTTGACGTGGGAGCGAGCTTGCTCGCGAGGATCGAATGATCGCGAGCAAGCTCGCTCCCACGTTTGGAATCGCCTGCAAGCAGGCTCCTACATTCAAACACTCATACCCTCAACGTGGCCT
>CBRAFO010000029.1:0-35682 GCA_967755175.1 uncultured Opitutaceae bacterium
TCGCCCGTTTCCCGATGTGGGACTGGGTCGGCGGCCGCACCAGCGAACTCTCCGCTGTCGGCCTGTTGCCCGCCGCGCTGCAAGGCATCGATATCCAAGCCATCTTGGACGGTGCCGCCGCGATGGACGTCGTTACCCGCTCGACCAAGACCTCCGAAAACCCCGCCGCGCTGCTCGCGCTGATGTGGTATTACGCGACCGATGGCAAAGGCACGAAGGACATGGTTGTCCTCCCCTACAAGGACCGCCTGCTGCTTTTCTCCCGCTACCTCCAGCAGCTCGTCATGGAATCGCTCGGCAAAGAGCGCGATCTGAAGGGCAACGTTGTTAACCAAGGCATCGCGGTTTACGGCAACAAAGGCTCGACCGACCAGCACGCCTATGTGCAGCAGCTGCGTGATGGCGTGAACAACTTCTTCGTCACGTTCATCGAAGTCCTCAAGGACCGCAACGGCGCCTCCTTCGATGTCGATCCGGGCGTCACCACCGGCGACTACCTGCAGGGTTTCTATCTCGGCACCCGCGACGCGCTCTCCGAGAGCAACCGCTCGTCCGTCTCGATCACCATCGCCGACGTTTCGCCGCGTTCGCTCGGTATCTTGATCGCGCTCTACGAACGCGTGGTGGGCTTGTATGCATCACTCGTTGGTATCAACGCCTATCACCAGCCCGGCGTGGAAGCCGGCAAGAAGGCTGCGGGCGCGGTCATCGCGCTGAAGCTCGAGATCACCGAAAAGCTCAAGGCCTCCGCCGGTCAGGCATTCACCGCCGAGTCGCTGGCCACCGCCCTCGGTGCGCCCGCGAAAGCCGAGTTGGCTTTCAAGGTCCTAGAACACCTCGCAGCGAATGGTTCCGTGAAGAAGACCGCGAAGACTCCGTGGTTTGAATCCACGTATTCGGTCTGAGCGACTCCGTCCTAACTGCCGTCCGGTGGTGCGTGTATGTGTATTCACGCACCCGGACGGTAATTAAGGGAAACTTTTCCCTTTCCAACAGGGTCTGGTCTTTTAACACTCGGCATTCTTATCCCTATGAAATCCCTTACCCTCGCACTGTGTGTGATCGCGATTCTCGGTGCTGCCGCATCCACGGTTTTCTACATTCAGATCGGCAAAACCAAAGAGCAGCTTGAGCAGCAGGTCACTGTGGCCAAAGCCTCCTCAAGTAACTTTGAATCCAAGCTGACCGAGGCCAACACGCAGGCTGACGCCCTCCAGAAGCGCCTCGTTGCGATGGACACCGATCTGGGCGAGGCCAAGTCCAAGTCCACCGCCGCCGAGTCCCGCAACACGCTGCTCAGCCGAGACGTCGCTCAACTGCGCAACCAGCTCACCGCCAAGGATGACGCCGAGCAGGCTCTCAACACTGAGATCACCCAGCTCAAGCGCGACCTCGCTCAAGCCAAGCTCGCCGCCACCGCCGGATCGCCCGAGGAAATCGACGGCTACAAGGCCAGCATCGCCACTCTCCAGGCCCGCGTCACCGAGCTTGAGGGGGGTCGCAGCATCACCGCCTCTCCCTCCAGCGGCATCGCCGGTGGCACCGCAGCTGCCAATGTTCCCACGCCCTCCGGCCTCCAGGGTGAGGTTGTCAGCATCGGAGCCCACAACGCTTTTGTGGTCCTCAACGTAGGCTCGACCCAAGGCGTGAAGGCCGGCCAGCACTTTGCCATTACGCACAACAGCATCCCCGTTGCGACCGCCCAGGTCAGCAGCGTTCAGGAAAACTTTGCTATCGCGCAAATCGCAGCCAACTCGCTCCAGGACGGGTTGAGCAAAGGCGACACCGCCACCATCACCGCTCAATAACATGGCTCGTTTCACCAAGCTGTTTCTCACGCTTGCGCTCGCGGCAGGTTCTCTGCTCCTCACCGGTTGCACCAGTAAGACCGAGCAGGACAGCACCATCCCGTGGAGCCGTCCCGCCAGTTGGGAAGGCGGCATTCCCGGTATGGGCGGCATGGGCTCGCCCGGCTCGGGTTATCGCTGAGCAGTTTAAAAAATCCGGCCTCGCGAAGGCCGGATTTTTTTGTGCCTGTTGACGGCGACATGGCCGACTCCAAGCCCAACGCCTCGCTCACGCCGCAACCCGGCCATCTCTACGTCGTGGCCACGCCCATCGGCAACCTAGCCGATCTCACTGAACGCGCCCGGGCGATCCTCGGCTCCGTGGATCTGGTTGCCTGCGAGGACACCCGCACCAGCGGATCGCTGCTCACTCATTACGGACTCCGCCGCGAACTCGTGGCCTACCACGATCACAACGAGACGGAGGTTGCCGAAAAACTCGCCGACCAAATCGCTGCCGGCAAATCCGTGGCCGTCATCTCTGATGCCGGCACACCGGCGATCAGCGATCCCGGGTTCCGCCTCGTGCGCGCCTGCCGCCGCCGCAACCTCCCGGTGGTTCCCGTGCCAGGTGCCTGTGCCGTCGCGGCAGTTCTCAGTGCCAGCGGACTCCCCACCAACGGCTTTCTCTTCGCCGGCTTCCTCATTGCGAAGACCTCCGCCCGCACTGCGTTCTTGGAGAAGTATCGCGATTTCGAATTCACGCTGGCGCTCTACGAAAGCTGCCACCGCATCGACAAGTTCGCCGATGAAATCGTCGAAAAGCTGGGCCCCGACCGCATCGTCTGCATTGCCCGCGAAGTCACCAAGCTCCACGAAACCTTTCTGGTTGGCCGGGCCGTCGATGTGCGTGACCGCCTGATGAAAGGCAGCATCAAGGGCGAATTCGTTGTCCTGATCGCCCCGGTGGATTTCGTGCTGTAACTCCGATTCCGACATCCTGCCCTTCATCCTGTTCATCCCGTCCAAACCATTTGGACAGGATTACAGGATGCAGAAAGGATACGACCCTCCCATGAATCCCGTCGTCGCCGTTATCGATATCGGCTCCAACTCAATCAAGATCCTCGTCGCTACGCGGCGTGAGGACGGCTGCATCGAGGCGCTGAAAACCCACACGATCGATACGCGCATCAGCGCCGGCATCAGCCAAGCCGTTCCGCGCCTCAGTGAGGAAGGCATGATTAACGGGCTCGCCGCGATCAATGAACTGCTCGCCCTTGCCGCCCCGTTCGAGCCCACCTCAACCGTTCTCGTCGCCACCAGTGCGGTGCGTGATGCAGCCAACGGCCCGGAGTTTCGCGAACGCGTGTTGGCAGCAACCGGCCACCGCATTCGCATCCTCTCCGGAGACGAGGAAGCCGAGCTCATCGGACGCGGACTCACCTGCGACCCGACGCTGGCTCATCTGCGTGACTTTTACGTGTTCGATCTCGGTGGCGGCAGCCTGGAGTGCCTTGCCTTTCGCGACCGCCGCATTGAGCAAGAGCTCAGCCTCAAGCTCGGCTGCGTGCGTATGACGGAGAAGTTTATCCCCGATCCGCTGGCCCCGTTGCAGAACACCGCATGCACCGCGCTCGCCCTGCATGTGCGCAACACCATCAAGCAGTCGGGATTTCGCTTTAATCTGCCGAATGCCGAGGCGGTATTCACCGGCGGCACGATGACCAGCGTGCGGGCAATCAAGGGGGCGTTGCACGGCGTGGCGATGGAAGACACTCCGGCCATCGTATCCGAGGGGACCTTGCACGACCTGCTCAACGAGATCGGCCCGCTCACACTCGACGAGCGAAAGCAAATCCCCGGAATGCCGAAGGCCCGAGCGGATGTATTCCCTGCAGCCCTCATCACCGTGGTCGCGTTGGCGGAGTTCGGTTTATTCGAACGCTTCCACCACTCGCTTTATAACCTGCGCTGGGGACTGGCGGCGCAGGCGCTGAGCGCTGCGCGCAGTTGAGAGTGGAAAGTTGAGTGTTGAGAGATCGGACAGAGAAGGCTCGGAAAGCTCTCAACTCTCCTCACTCAACTCTCAACTATTTCGGTCCCAGCGGACTGCGCAGGCCTCGCTTGATCTTGGTCGCGGCCGGTTTCTCCAGCTTGCGCAGGGCCTTTAGGATAGACTCGAAATCCTTCGGCAGCGGTGCACGTAAATCGAGTGTCTTGCCCGTGATCGGATGCGTCACCACGAGGTGCTCCGCGTGCAACATCATGCGCGTCGGCTGTGTGGGCAGGCGCGGGCTCGCCTTCCAACCATAGACCACGTCACCGAGCAGAATGTGCCCCAGCGATTTCATGTGCACGCGGATCTGATGCGTGCGGCCCGTGTGAATCGTGCAGCGAATGAGCGCGGCTAAGTTGCCACCGAACACCTCCACGCGTTCCCAATCCGTGTGCGCATCGCGTCCGCCTGGACCTTCGACCACGGCCATTTTGTGACGTTGCGTGGGGTTGCGACCAATAGGCCTGCGCAAGCTGCCGCTCAGGAGAGACGGCACGCCGTCCACGAGGGCTAGATATTGTTTATGCGAAGTGCGCGCGGCGAATTGCTCGGAGATACCGCGATGCGCCGCATCGGTTTTGGCGACGAGCATGATGCCGGACGTCTCGCGGTCGAGGCGGTGCACGATGCCAGGGCGCTCCACGCCACCGATGCCGCTCAGCTCGCCCTCGCAATGCGAGAGCAACGCGTGGACGAGCGTGTCATCACCCGTGCCGGCGCCAGGATGGACGACCATACCGGCGGCCTTGTTGATCGCGAGGAGGTGCTTGTCCTCATAGATGACGTCGATGGGAATATCGACGGCCTTCAGCTCGGCGGGTTTTACCTCAGGAAAAGTGAAAATGAGTTCGTCACCGGCAACCACGTCGGCGCTGCGATCAATGACCTTGCCATTGCGAGTAACCAACCCCGCATCGAGACACCGCTGGAACGCCACACGGCTGTGCTCGGGAAACGCGGTCGCCAGAACCTTGTCGGCACGAGCACGGGAGGAATCAGGCGGAACGGTGTAGCTGATAGACATACGAGCGGGGCACCGTCAGGCAGTTTTTGTAGTAAGGCGATCAATCTCGGCGTGCATCGCCGTCCGCGTCGCGGCCGACACATCGGCGACCGACCAACCGTTGCGTGCGAGTTGCGCCAGTTGAGAGCGCGAAAAGCCCGCTTCGCCGGCCAGCGCGGAGTATTCGCCGTTGAGCGTATTGGCGAACACCAGCGGGTCGTCGGTGCTGATGGTGCAACGCACGCCTGCCTGCATCAGGGCGTGCAACGGGTGCGACGCCAACGACGGCACCACTCGCAAACGCACATTGCTGAGCGGGCATACGTCAAACGTGACGCCGCGCTCCACGGCCAACGCCACTACGGCCGGGTCTTCTATCGCACGAATGCCGTGTTGGATTCGCGTCGCGCCCAACACCTCAATCGCTTCGCGCACGCGGTGGGCGCCGTCGAATTCACCGGCGTGAACCTTGGTGACTTTGCCGGCTGCACGAAGCGTGGACCACACGCGCGCAGTCCAGGCCTCGGTCGGAACGGGTTCGTGTCCGTGCAGATCGACGCCGGCGAGACCGTCCCAGTTGCCGAGGTCATCGATCACCGCCTGCATCGGCCCGGCGTAATCGGTGCGAAGCATGCCGGCAAAAATGCGCACCTCGAGTCCGGAGGGGACCGCAGCACGGATTGCCGCGACGATCTCGCGACCGGGCACGCCGATGAATCCGCTCACCGGAAGGTGAAACGAGGTTTCAACATAGCGCACGTTTTGCGCGACGTGCTTTTTAAAGATCGCCTTGGCGGCCTCGTGGTAGCGCTCCGCCGAAACGAACCACGGCAGAGCGTGCCCCAAAAGAATCTCGTCGAATTTGGAAAACGACGGATAACGGAAATCCAACGCGTGGAAGTAAGGGTTCTCCGGATACTGCTGCGGCTGCCACGCGTGCAGCAGCTCGTAAGGGAGCGCGCCCTCAATGTGGAGGTGCGTCTCGGTCTTGGGCAGCGACTGGATGAAGTTGTTCAAGGCAGGATACGGATCGAAATGTAGGAGCCTGCTTGCAGGCGATTCGGGAGATTAACGCAGGCGAACGGTTCTCATCGCCTGCAAGCAGGCTCCTACATTTTTCAGAGAGATACCTTCAGTGAGTTACTTTTGGCCCAGCAGGTAGGCGGGGTTCAGCTTGTGCAGCGACTTCGGCACAAAAAGGCCGTCTTTGCGGATGAGTTTGCCGTCGAACCAGACTTCGCCGCCGCCCCACTCGGGGCGTTGGATGTTCACCATATCCCAGTGGACCTGGCTCTTGTTACCGTTGCCCACGCCTTCGTAAGCCTGGCCGGGCGTGAAGTGGAAGGAACCGGCGATCTTCTCGTCGAAGAGAATGTCGCGCATGGGCTCAAGGATGTGCGGATTGAAGCCGAGGGCGAATTCGCCGACGTAACGCGCGCCCGGATCGCTATCGAGAATTTCGTTGAGGCGCTTGGTGTTGTTGGCGGTGGCCTCGACGATTTTACCCTTCTTGAAGACGAGGCGAATGTTGTCGAACGAGGTGCCGAGATAAACCGTGGGCGCGTTGTAAGAAATGACGCCTTCGACGCTGTCCTTGACCGGACAGGAAAACACTTCGCCGTCGGGAATGTTGCGGCGTCCGCCGCAGGTTTGAGAACCAATACCTTTGATGGAAAAACGCAGGTCGGTGCCGGGGCCGGTGATCTGGACCTGGTCGGTTTTATCCATGAGCGCCTTGAGGGCGTTCATGCCGGGGATGAGGCGTCCGTAGTCGAGGGTGCAGACCTTGAAATAAAAGTCTTCGAACTCCTCGGTGCTTTTGCCGGCCTGCTGGGCCATTGCGGACGTGGGCCAGCGGAGAACGACCCACTTGGTCTTGTTCACGCGGTGATCGAGCACGGGCTTCATGATCTTCGAGACCATCTGCACCTTCGACGCGGGGACGTCGGAGTTTTCGAAGATGTTTTCGGAGCCGCGCAGGGCGATGTAGGCATCCATCTTCTGCATACGGGCATACTCGACCTCGGCATGCGGGGCGTATTGAGCTTCCTCGGCACCGAGCATGAGCTCGCGGGAAACGCGGGCGCGGTGGAGGTTGACGTAAGGATGGGCGCCGAGCGCGCGGGTGGCGCGGATAAGGGCGATGACCATCGCCTCGGGCACGTCGAAGGCGTCGATCAGGACGCGCTGGCCTTTTTTGAGTTCGCAGGAAAATCCGGTGAGGCCTTCGGCCAATTGAATGTAACGGGGATCAATGATCATGGTTAATTAAACGAGGAAAGTTATGCAGCGGGCCGAATCTGGCCGTCGTGGAAACAAATGCGTTCGACCGCTTCGTCAAAGTCCGAGGCACCCCGAATGATGTCGATTTCGAGTCGCAGATAGTAAATCGGGACGGCACACGGCAGGCCTTCGGGAAGACGCACGGCGTCTTTTTCGGTGGTCACGATAAACTCGACCTGTTGCTCAATGCCTTCGGTGAAGATCGAAACGAAGTCCTCCGAGGTGAAGCGGTAGTGGTCGAGAAACCGGCGTGTAAACTCGATGTGTCCACCGAGATCGCGCACGAATTTCTCGAAGCTTTCGGGCACGGCGATACCGCTGAACGCACCGACCTTCCGGCCGCGCAACCAGTCGAGCGGCTGACGCTCGTCCGAGCCGAAGCGCTGGAGATATTGGGGACGATGGGCGCACTCGATCACGTCCACGCCGGGGTTGTGCTTTTGGATAAGCTCCTCGAGTTCGAGGTCGCGCACGCCGTCGGACTTGGTGAGGAAAACGTAGCTGGCGCGCTTCAGATGCTTGATCGGCTCGCGCAGGAGGCCGCGCGGAAGCAGGAAGCCATTGCCGAACGGGTTGGTCTTGTCCACGAGGAGCAAGTTGAGCCGGCCTTTGAGCGGCAGGTATTGGAAGCCATCGTCCAGGATGAGCGTGTCGCAGCCGAATTTTTTGATGGCGTAGGCACCGGCCTTCACGCGGTTTTTGTCCACGATCACGAACACACCGGGAAGGTTGCGCGCGAGCATGTAGGGCTCGTCGCCCGCCTGCTCGGAGTCGAGGAGCACGCGCTGACCGTCGCTGACGATACGCGGCGGCGGCTCGGCGGTGTGCGAGAGGCGAAACCACCACTTTTTCCACATCGGGGCGGACTTGCTGCGATAGCCGCGCGAAAGGATGGCCACGCGGCGTCCGCGATCACGGAGAGCGCGGGCGAATTTCTCGACGACGGGAGTCTTGCCCGTGCCGCCCACAGTGAGGTTGCCCACCACGACGACAAGGCAGCCGAGCGGCTGGTCGTGCAGAATGCGTTTCCGGTAAAGCCAGAGACGAGACTGGGCGATACCACTGAAAATATAGGACAAACCCTGTAGAAATCCGGCGAAGAGCGTAGCCCTCATCCCTTCGCGACGACCGAAAATGACATCGATCGTATAGTGTTCGAAGGTGTTGAGTTGGCGTTTGAGCCAGGACGACATGCGGGCGGATTAGGGTGTTGACGGTAGGCGGGCGGGAACGCTTGGCTGAACGTTCTACCACGTCGCAAGCCGGGTCACGCAACTTAATCCTCCGCAAGTTGCCGACATCCGCCGGGGAGCGCCGCCGGTGGACATTCCAACACGCCCATGAGCTACAAATTGTTCATTCCCGGTCCCATTGCCGTCTCCGACAAGACGCTGCGCGCCATGGCGCAGCCGATGATCGGTCACCGCAGCACCGATTTCGTGGCGCTCTACAACTCCATTCAACCGGACTTGCAGGCGCTCTTCTACACCAAGGATCCGGTGTATCTCTCCACCAGCTCCGCCTGGGGCGTGATGGAAGGCGCACTTCGCAACGTGTGCCAAAAGAAGGTGCTGAACTGCATGAACGGCGCGTTCTCCGACAAGTGGAACGACGTCGCCCTGCGCATCGGCAAACAGGCCACCGCGCTCAAGTTCGACTGGGGCCAGCCCATCGACCCCGAGGCCGTCCGCAAGGAACTCGCCACCGGCGCCTACGATTGCGTCACGATCATCCACAACGAGACCTCCACCGGCACGATGAGCGACATCAATGCGCTCGCCGCCGTTCTCCGTGAGTTCCCCGACGTCATCTCGATCATCGACACGGTCAGCTCGTTCACCGTGGTTCCGATCAAGAAGGACGAACTCGGCATCGATATCATCATCACCGGCTCGCAAAAGGCCCTCGCGATGCCCCCCGGTCTCGCGCTCATCACCGTTTCCAAGAAGGCCCTCGAGCGTTCCGCGCTCGCCAAGGACCGCGGCTATTATTTCGACCTGATCGAGTTCCAGAAGAACCACGAGAACGGCATGACCCCGAGCACGCCGTGCATTGCCCTGATCTACGCGCTCAAGTCCAAGCTCGAAGACATCAAGGCCGAGGGCATCGAAAACCGTTACGCCCGCCACGCCCGTCTTAACAAGATGGTGCAGGACTTCATCTTCTCGAAGGGCTTCAAGCTGTTCCCGAAGGAAGGCTTCGGCTCGGTCGCGCTCAACTGCTTCGCCAACACCCAGAACATCGATCTCGGCGTCCTCAACAAGGTGCTGAAGTCAAAGCACAAGCTGGTGATCGACGGCGGCTACGGAAAGCTGAAGGGCAAGACCTTCCGCATTTCCAACATGGGCGACGAAACCGACGAAACCATCGCCGAGCTGATCAAGGCTCTCGATGCCGCCCTGGCTGAAACGCCCAAGGCCGCTCCCGCCGCCTAAGCTTTCGTCGCAGTCCCCCCGAAGCGGCAGGCGCTGTTAAAGTGCCTGCCGTTTTTTTGTGCACCAAACCCGCCCATGGAAGCGGGTCACCCCCTTGCGTTTCAGGAGCCCAGCGCGATGGTTCCGCACAATCCTCGCAAAACTAAACCTTGAAATCACCCGCCGCGGCCCGTAACCGCTCGCAACCAAATGAAGTCCCTCATCATCGCCGAGAAACCGTCCGTGGCTGCAGATCTAGCCAAAGCCCTCGGCAAAATCCCCAAGAAAGACGACCACTATGAAAACGACGAGTATGTGATCTCGTCGGCGGTCGGTCACTTGGTGGAACTCGAAATGCCCGAGGACATCGACAAGAAGAAATACGGCTTTTGGCGTCTGGAGATGCTTCCCATCATCCCGGAAAAATTCGGTCTCAAGCCCATCGAGGACTCCAAGGATCGCTTCAACCACCTCAAGAAGCTCCTCGCCCGCAAAGACATCGATCAAGTCATCAATGCTTGCGATGCCGGGCGCGAGGGTGAGCTCATCTTCGCCTACCTCTACCAGCTCGCCAAATCCAAGCTGCCCGTAAAACGCGCCTGGATGCAGACGATGACCACCGAGGGCATTCAAACCGCCTTCAGCAAGCTGCGCGATGGCTCGCAGATGGCCGGCCTCGAAGCCGCCGCCCGCTGCCGTTCCGAGAGTGACTGGCTCATCGGTATCAACGGCACCCGCGCTCTCACCAAGCGCATGTTCGGCTCCCGCGCCGGCAACGTCGCCTCCGTCGGCCGCGTGCAAACCCCCACCCTCGCCATCGTTTTCAATCGCGAGTTGGAAATCCGCAATTTCAAGCCCCGCCCCTTCTGGCGAGTTACCGCCGAATTCAAGGTCGCCAAAGGTATTTACGAGGGCGTTTACCAGCGCGCCCATTTTAAGAAGTCCGAAAACGACGAACACGACCGCATCGACCGCGTCTGGGAAAAAGCCGTGGCGGAAGCCGTGCTCAACGCTTGCCAAGGCCAGCCGCTCGCCGGCGTGCGTGAGGAGAAAAAAGCCTCCAATCAAGCCAGCCCGCGTCTCTACGATTTGACGACGCTCCAGCGCGAGGCCAACGGCCGTTTCGGCCTGCCTGCCCGTCGCACGCTCCAGATCGCCCAGGCGCTCTACGAGCGTCACAAGGCCATTACCTATCCGAGAACGGATTCGCGCGCGCTTCCTGAGGATTACATCCCGACCTGCCGCCAGACGCTCACCAATCTCTCCGGCGAACTCGGCAAGCACGCCTCGACCGTTCTCGACCAAGGCTGGCTCAAGCCCAACAAGCGCATCTTTAACAACGCGCAGATCTCGGATCACTTTGCCATCATCCCGACCACGAACACCCCATCGAATCTCGATGAGATGGAGGCCAAGGTTTACGACATGATCGCCCGCCGTTTCGTCGCGACGTTCTTCCCGTCCGCCGAATTCGATATCACCACGCGCATCTCGACCGTCGCACCCGGTCACGATTTCAAGACCGAGGGCAAAGTCCTCACGTCTCCCGGCTGGCTAGCTGTCTATAATAAGACCGTGGTCGATGATGACTCACCCGATTCCAAGGCCCTCCCCGCGCTCACGCCCGAGGACAAAGCCCGCGCTATCACCGCCACGGCAACGCTCCACACCGAGACCACCAAGCCGCCGCCCCGCTACACAGAAGCCACGCTGCTCTCCGCCATGGAAGGCGCCGGCAAACTCGTCGATGACGAGGCCATGGCCGATGCCATGAAAGAACGCGGTCTCGGCACCCCCGCCACGCGCGCCGACACCATCGAGGGTCTGATCAATCAGAAATACATGGAGCGTAACCAGCGCGAACTCATGCCGACCACCAAGGCCGAGTCCGTGATCGAGTTCCTCGCCGCCGTGAAGGCCGACGCCCTCACCCGCCCCGACATGACCGGCCAGTGGGAATACAAGCTGCGCCAGATGGAGCAGAACAAGTTCCCCCGCGAGCAGTTCATGCAGGAAATTATCGAGGTCACCAAAGGTATCGTCGAACGCACGAAAACCTTCGAGGAAACCGAGGAAAACTCCCGCATCACCGACATCATTTCGCCGACCGATGGCCAGCCGATGTTGGAAACTTTGCGCGGCTTCAAATCCCGCGACGGCGTGCTCACGGTTTACAAGGTCATGAGCGGCCGAAAACTCGACGAGTCCGAGGTTCGCCAACTCATCGCCACGGGTGAAATCGGTCCGCTTGACGGCTTCGTTTCCGCCAAGACGGGCAACCGTTTCCCGTCGAAGATCAAGATCGTGGACGACGAGAAGAAGCCCGGCCAGAAAAAGGCCGAACTCGATTTCGGCGCCAAGGTGGACGTCAACACGCTCGAACCGTTCTGGACCGATCCCAAGACCGGCGCCGAACTCTGCGAAGGCCCGACCAGCTACATCCTCCGCGAAAAGAGCGCCAAGACCGGCGAATGGACCGAGTCCTTCAAGGTCGGTCGCCTGATGTGCCAAAAGCCCATCACCCGCGAGATGGCCATCGATCTCGTTGGCGAGAACAAGAAGACCGGCCTCATCCAAGGATTCACCTCAAAGAAGGGCCGTCCGTTCGACGCGTTTCTCGTCCGCCAAGGTGCCAAGATCGCCTGGGAATTCCCGCCGCGCGCGCCTCGCGCCGCTGGCAAAAACGCCGACGGTTCGCCCAAGGCCCCGCGCAAAGCCAAAGCCCCTCTTGATCTCACAAAGGCCCAGAAGCTCGGTGAGAGCAAAGTTCACGACGGTGATCTTTACCTCACCAGCGAAGCCTTTGTGGTCGTCAAACCCCAGGCCGACGGCAGCCCGCGCACCGTGTTCGAACTGAAGCGCGTGCTCTGCGGTAAAGAGCTCCCCGTCGAGGAAATCGAACGTCTCGTTGAGATGGGCAAGACCGGCATCATCGACGGCCTTCTGAGCAAACGCGGGACGACCTTCAGCGCCTATCTGACCTTGTCGAAGGACAAGAAAAAGGCCGAGTTCGAGTTCCCTCCGCGCTAAGCCGCTCCGCTAGGCGGACGATGCCCCGGGCGCCGTCCGCCTTTTTTGTCGTAGTCACCTCCTGAAACCCCGCGCCACTTCCGGCGTCACCCCTACCCGTGTCCTCCAAAGCCAAAAACTACCTCATCATCGTTCTGTTCGCCGCCACGGTCTCCTCGAGTCTGATCGCGTGGAATCAAGTCCGGCGCACGCACGCCCTTCAAGAAGACCTCCTGAAAGCCGCCGCAGCCGCGAACGCGGTCAAACCCAAGCCCCTCTCGGCCACCGCCGCTCGTGCCGCTGCAAAAGTCGCCCCGGAAATCGAGCCGCCTCCCGTCATCGAGGATCCCAACTCTCAGCAACGTCCGCGTGGTGGCACCCGCGCCAATTTCGCCGCGCTCTCAGGCAATCCTGAGTTTGCGAAGGCCATGAACCTCCAGCAACGCGCCGCCCTCGATTCCCGTTACGCCGCTCTCTTCAAGCAGCTGAATCTCTCCCCCGCTGAACTGGAAAAATTCAAAGGCCTCTTGGTTGAGCGCCAGAGCTCCCGCATGGACGTGATGGCCGCTGCTCGTGAAAGCGGCCTTAATCCCCGCGACAACCGCGATGAAATCAACAAGCTCATCACCGAGGCTCAGGCCGAGGTGGACGCCAACCTCAAAGCGACGCTAGGTGATACCAAATTCAACCAGTATCAAAGCTACGACGCCACCCAGTCGCAGCGCAGTGTGGTCGGCCAACTCGATCAACGCCTTAGCTATAGCGCTACCCCGCTTAACAGCACCCAGTCCGATTTCCTGATTAACGCGCTCGCCACCGGTGCCCCCACGCCCACCGATCAGCAACCGGCGGGCGGGCCCGGAAACTGGGGAGGCGGAGGCAATCGCACCACGATCACCGACGCAGTTATCCAACAGGCCCAAAGCGTCCTCACGCCCGACCAGGTTGCCGCACTCAAACAGCTCCAAGAAGAGCAAAAGGCCCAGGAAAAAGTCCGTGAGCTGATGCGCTCTAGCGGTGGCAACGCCACCCGCACGCCGCGCAATTAACCCAACACTCGGCTCTCGCCAACGCCTGCGCACTCCTTGCCAAGATCCGCACGGAGAAAACCCTTGCGACATGAATCGCGCGGTCGGTAACGTCGAGTTCCTTAAACGCTTTTCCCTATGATCGTAACCACCGCGCAGCTCTTCAAACACGCCTACGGCAAATACGCCATTGGCGCCTACAATATCAATAACGCCGAGCAGGCGATGGGCCTCTTCAAAGGCGCCATCGACTCGAAGGCCCCCTTCATCATCCAGATCTCGAAGGGTGCGCGTAATTACACCGACAAGCGCATGCTTGAGGCGATCATCCGCTCCGCCGGCGAGATTTTCCCCGAGGCCATTTATGCCGTCCACCTTGACCATGGTGACGAGCAGACCTGCTACGACTGCATCGATTCCGGCTTCTTCAGCTCCGTGATGATCGACGCCTCCCACGATCCGTTCGAAAAGAACGTCGAGATCACCAAGCGCGTCGTCGAGCGCGCCCATGCCAAGGGCATCTCCGTCGAAGCTGAGCTCGGTATGCTCGGCGGCGTCGAGGAAGACATCAAGGTCGAGGACGGCCACGCCACCCTCACCGATCCGGCCGAAGCCGAAGAGTTCATCAAGCAGACCGGCTGCGACTCCCTCGCCTGCGCCATCGGCACCTCGCATGGCGCCTTCAAGTTCAAGGGCAAGCAGTCCCTTCACTTCGACGTCCTTGAGAAGATCAAGGCCCGCGTCCCCGGCTACCCGCTCGTCATGCACGGCTCCTCCTCGGTTCCCCAGGACGAAGTCGCCCGCATCAACGCCGCTGGCGGCACCATCGCCGACTCCTCTGGCGTGAACGTCGAGGAATACCTCCCCGCCGCCAAACTCGGCGTCACCAAGATCAACATCGATACCGACGGCCGCCTCGTCTGGACCCGCGTTCACCGCGAATACTTCCGCGACAAGCCCTCCGACTTCGACTTCCGCCCCGCAGGCAAGATCTTCATCGTTGAATACGCGAAGTTCATCGCCAGCCGCAATGTCCTCCTCGGCAGCGCCGGCCAGCTCGACGACCTCCGCGCCAGCCTCGCCAAGTAAGCATTCGCCCAAGCAATGCTCCGCGAGCGCGATTCCCGTAAGGGAGTCGCGCTTTTTTGTTTATATCGCGGGGAATTGCGGAAATCGCGCCCGGCCGATGCAACCGCTCGGACATCGGGGTGTCCGCTCGCGCATCCTCCTAACGCGCTTCCCCTCATGCCTCCGCCAATCCTCCTCGTTGAAGACAATCCCGATGACATCGAGCTGACTCTGCGGGCCCTTTCGAAAACAACCACGGCCAACGAGGTCGTAACGCTTCGTGACGGCGAACAAGCCCTGGCCTACCTCTTGCGCCAGGACGCCTACGCCAGCCGACCCGCAGGCAATCCCGCCGTCGTATTTCTCGACGTCAAACTCCCCAAAATCGACGGACTCGCCGTGCTGGACCGAATCAAAGGCCATCCCGACCTCAAATCCATTCCCGTCATTATACTCACGGCTTCGAAAACGCCCGCCGACGTTGCCCGCGCCTATAAATCCAAGGCCAACGCCTACGTCGTGAAGCCGACCGACCTCACGAAATTCACCCATGCCGTGAAAGAACTCGGAGTCTTCTGGAGCGTGTTGAACGAGCCGCCGCCGGGCTCTCGTCGTTCCAAATTCCGTCCCAAGGCCGCCGCCGCCTCACCCGCCTGACTCAGTGATCGGTGTTGGCCGGTGCCGCCTGTTTCGCTAATTCCACCGTGCGCAGATAACGCGCGCGAAACTGATTGCCCAGTTCGTTAGCCAGACGAATTTCGTCCACCTTGTTTTTGGAACGCAGCGCATCGCGGATACGACCGCTCGCCGCAGCGTAATCCACCGCCGAGAGATCCTGAAATTTCGCCAGCGCCTCGGCTGGCATGCCGGCGTCAATCAACGCCTGCCATGCCTTCTTGAGCTCGGGCTGCGTATCCAGGCACATCACACGAATCACAAACGCCATTTCACGAAACAGCCGCCCCGTCCATTGCGGATGATACACGAGCCGTTCCTGCGGTGCATACGGCTTCTCCTCCGGATCGCTGCGCAACGCATCAATGCCGTCGAGCTCATAGAAATCCTTCCGAACCGGCAGCCGCCGCAGCGCAAAATACTCCGGACCACCCGGCGTCCCCGGCTTCAAGTTCCACAGCTTCTGTCCCTCCATCGACAGGGAGAACTCGATGAACGCCTGCGCGACTTCCTTGTGCGGGGCTCCCCGCAACAAGCCCACCGGGTCTACCGACGCCACTGCGCCTCCTTTCGGCGAGGTGTAGGTCAACCGATCAGCGGCCCCGCGCCGCCGCACGGCTTCTTGTTGCTGGCGTCCATAGAAGTCGATGCCCATGCCCACCGCGCAGTCGCCCGCCGCCACGTCGATGGGCACCTTCTGCGCCGAGTCGGTGAAGTAGCGCGCGTTGGCCCCGATTTTTTGCAGCAGTTTCAATCCTTCCAGCCAACCCGCGGCCACGGCCTGCGCCTCGGCTGCTTTCCGCTCGTCCTCGCTGCTGAAACGAGCCGTCGCCAACCGTGCGTCCACGACTTTCTGCATCTGCTGCTGGATCACATTTTCGAATGCCTTCGTGATCGAACCGCTCTTCGTCGGATCGGCCAGCGCCACCTCGCCCACATAACGGGCATCAGCCAAGTCCACCCACGTGTGCGGCGGCGTGGTTACGCCCAACCGCTTCAGCGAATCCGTATTGGAGATGATGCCGAACGAGCTCAGCACCGTGCCCACCCACAGCCCGTTTTTGTCCCAGTAGTCCTCGCCTGCGAACGATCGAGGAATCACCGCGTCGCTGAACCACTCCGGATGCTTCTTCAAGATGCCGCTGTCCACCAGCCGCCCCGCCTGCGCCTGACGGATAAAATCGTAGCTGCCGCCTCCGTAAAAAAGATCAATGCCGCAACTTAGATTCGACGCGAGAAACGCCGCCCTCGCCTCGCGTGCCTCAGCCGAGGCATCCGCCGCCAGCGCACCATTCGAAAACCCGTTGAGCACATCATTGCTCCACCGCTTGCCCAGCGTGTTTACCCAGTAATTTTGAAAGGCCGCCGTGTATTCACCATCCAGAAACCGCGCGATCTCCGTCGTGCCGCCAATCAGACGCCAATCAAACGCCACGGTCCGTCCCGTGCGTTCGTGATACCACCGAGCGAAGGCCCGGCCAAACTCCTGCCGGATGGCTTCGTTGTGCGGCGTGATCACGATCAGCGTATCATCCGCCTTCACCTCCGCCACCTGCCGCGAACGCAACGCGAACGGCAGGCCCAACGTAGCTAGCAACGCGACAATGATGATGGTCTTCTTGACCATCTTTAGGCGCCCAGAATCACCACGTCGTCAGGATCGACGCTCGCCCACAAATCGCCGTCCGCCGCCGTCCCGAAAAAACGCGGATTCAGCTCGAAAATTTTCAAGGTCGAGCCACCCGCGACGAAGTCGTATTGCGCCACTTCGCCCAGGTAAACCGACTCACCGATTCGTCCACGCACCGCGTTGTGTCCACGAGGTTCACGGCCAAGCTTCCAGCACTCGGGACGCACCGAAAGCGTGACCACCGAACCCGCCGCCGGCTCAAACATCGCATCGCCCACCACGCCAAGAAACCGGCCGATGGCCGTCTCCACCGCAATGAAACCTCCTTCGGGACCGAGCACGCGGCCTTCGATAAAATCGGTTTCTCCGATGAAATGGGCGACCGTCTTGCAGACCGGACGACGGTAAACCTCCTTGGGCGAACCGACCTGCAGAATCTTCCCTCCATCCAAAATCGCCATGCGGTCAGAAATCGAAAGCGCCTCCTTCTGGTCATGCGTTACGTAAACGGTCGTGAGTTTAAACTCTTTGCAGACACGACGGATCTCGGTGCGCATTTCGAGGCGCAGCTTGGCGTCGAGATTGGATAGCGGTTCGTCGAGCAATAGGCAGCGTGGGCGAATGACCAAGGCCCGGGCCAAGGCCACGCGTTGTTGCTGCCCGCCAGAAAGCTGGTTGGGCTTTCGCTCGGCGTAAGCGCCCATACGCACTGACTCGAGCGCCTCGACCACCCGCCGCTTGATCTCGGCCTTGGGCACCTTCCGCTCCTCCAGCCCGAAAGCCACGTTTTCGGCCAGCGTCATGTGCGGCCACAACGCATAGCTTTGAAACATCATCCCCGTGTTCCGCTTGTGGGGCTCCAACCGGGTCACATCCTCGTCGCCGAAGCAAATGCGCCCCTCCTCGGGGATGCAGAATCCGGCCAGACTGCGCAAAAGCGTGGTCTTACCGCAACCGCTCGGTCCGAGCAGGAAGAACAGTTCGCCCGGCTCGATTACTAGGTCGAGGTTGCGCAACGCCACCGCCGAGCCAAACCGCTTGCTAAGGTTTTGAATGCGAATGGAGATCATGCCGGGATCACGCGGGACGCAGCCGAGCAAGATTTCGACCCGTTTTAAGTCAAAGGAATAGCCCTGGTTCACACTGTTACATTACGCGTGTTTATCACGAACCAGTTGCCCTCTGCAAAAACCGCCCCGTAAGCTGCGAGCTTACACATGACCAAGGCCAAAAACTTCCCGCTGCATGCTGATCTTGAGACCGTGCTTGTCTCCGAAAAAGACATCAAGAAACGCGTCAAAAAGCTGGGCGCGGAACTGGCCGCCGCCTACGGAGACGAGGAGATCACCGTGGTTTCGATCATCAACGGTGCCATTCTCTTCACGGCCGACCTCCTCCGCGAAATCCCCAATCCTATCCGCCTCGATTGCATTCGCATTTCCAGCTACCGCAACGACACCAAGTCCCAAGGTCAGCCTAAGCTTCTGCAAAGTCTCACCCTCGACATCACCAACCGCCACGTGCTGCTGATTGATGACATTCTCGACACGGGTAAAACCTTCGCGGCAGTCGCCGGCATGTTGAAGAAGCTCAATCCCGCCAGCCTGCGCACCTGCGTGCTCCTCGACAAACGCGGCCGCCGAGAAGTCGATTTCGAGGCCGATTTCGTTGGCTTCCAAATCCCCGACAAATTCGTGGTCGGTTACGGTCTCGATTTCGCCGAACGCTACCGGAACCTTCCGTGCATCGGCGTGCTCAAACCCACCCTTCAAAATCCGCCCGAGTGGGCGTAGATCACCGGCATTCGGCCGAGGGCGGAGGCGCACTCCGAAAGTCGCGTCCGCCCATGCAGCCTTCCGTTAAAACCGCACGTCGGCCGGTTCGCTGACGCGCAACACAGGAGCCGCGTCCCCGGACTTTTTCCACGCCGCGCGGAGCTCCTCGATTTTGTCGGACGCCTCCGGCGTAGCCGGATGCACGATCACCAGCAGGCGACTCCGCTCACGAGAGAACGGCGAGCCGGGCTTCGCACTGCGCGATTGCCCGTAAACCTCAATGACCTTCACGCCGTCCGGAAACCGCGGAGTCACCTCCGTATCCAAAAACGTCGCCCATCGTGATTCGCCCTCAGTGCTCAACGCCGTTTCCATCCAGTCGCCGATCGGAAAATAGAGTTCAGTCCGCATCCATGTGGGAGCCGTCGCTGTCACCACCGGCATAATTTTCACCTCGGTCTTGGTTGCGCACCCCGGTCCCACCAGCGGCAGCAGCGTTAAAAGCGGAAGCACACACCAACGGAAATTTTTCATCGCACCGCCACTTTGCATTCAGCGCCCGACGACAGGCAATCGCAGACGTGCCGGAAAAACTTCCGCACAAATCCTGCGCAGCCCCGGACAAACGCTGCGCAGCGGAAACTTTCGCCAGCCAGTAAGGTGCTCTAACGCGCTCATTAACCTGCGCTTAATCCACCCCCAACTAACACCATGAAATCTATTCGTTCGTTGTCCGTGCTCGCTCTCGTCGTCTCAAGTCTTCCCCTCGTTCAGGCCGCCAGCCCGTGGTCGGTGCGCCTTGCCGCCACCTACGTGGAGACCACCGATGGATCCACCAAGAAAGCGGTGCCCGTGGCGACGGAGGATAAACTGATCCCTGAATTCGATATCACCTACTCCTTCTCCAGCCATTGGGATGCCGAGCTCGTGCTCACTGTTCCGCAAGAACACGAAGTGAAGTCGGCCGGCACCAAGCTCGGCTCCTTCAAGGAACTGCCCCCCACCTTGCTCGCCAAATACAAATTCAGCTCCATCGGCGGCTTCACGCCTTACATCGGAGCGGGCGTTAACTTCACCCTCATTTACGATACCGATATCGCGGGTGGTGCGATCAAGCTCGACAACTACAGCGTCGGTCCCGCCGGCCAAGTTGGCTTCGACTACAAGCTCGCCGAACGCTGGTCGCTCAATGCCGACGTCAAACGCATGATGCTCCGCACCGACGTGAAGGCCGGCGGCGTCGCTCTCACCGAGGCTCGCCTCGACCCCTGGCTCTACTCGCTCGGCCTGCGCTACAGCTTCTAAGGTCACTTAGAGAGTGAACGCGGCATCTTGTCGCGTTGGATTACCCCATCCAACGCGACGGGGTGCCGCGTTTATCGTTTTAGCTCCGGCGACGTCCCGCCTTTGGATAGGCGCGTCCCGACGTTTTCTTCGCCGATTTGGCCGCCTTCCGATAGTCGCCGGATTTGAGCGCCTCGATCTGGTCGCGCAACAACGCCGCCCGCTCGAACTCCAGGTTACCAGAAGCCAGCGCCATCTCGTCCTGTAATTCGGCGATTACCTCCTTCACGTCTTCATCGCTCCCTTCGGAGACGACTGCTTCGTCCTCACGTGAGCCACTGCCGTCGTAAACGTGCAGACTCGACTGCGCCGAGCGCTTCACGCTGCGCGGCGTGATGCCGTGCTCGCGGTTGTAGGCGATCTGCTTTTCACGTCGCGCCAGCGTGATTTCCTGCGTTCGCCGAATCGAGTCGGTGATCTTGTCCGCGTAGAAGATCACTCGTCCGTTCTCATGACGCGCCGCACGACCGGCCGTTTGAATGAGTGAGGTTTCGCTGCGGAGAAACCCTTCTTTGTCTGCGTCCAAAATCGCCACCAAGGCGACTTCGGGCAGGTCGAGTCCCTCGCGCAGAAGGTTGATGCCAATCAGCACGTCAAAGTTTCCTAGTCGTAGATTGCGCAGGATCTCCACGCGCTCGATCGCATCGATGTCACTGTGCAGGTATTCCACGCGCACCTTCGCTTCGCGCATAAAACTCGTGAGATCCTCGGACAGCCGCTTCGTGAGCGTGGTCACGAGCACGCGTTCCCCCTTCGCCACCGCGCGCTTGATCTCCCCGATGAGATGCTCGACCTGCCCCTTTGTCGGGTGAATCACGATCTCCGGATCAAGCAGGCCCGTCGGTCGGATAACCTGCTCCGCGATGACGGTCGAGTGCGCCAGCTCGTATTTCGCAGGAGTCGCCGAAACGTAAAGCGTCTGGCCCGTGATCGACAGAAACTCATCGAATGTCTGCGGGCGATTATCGAGGGCCGAAGGCAGGCGAAAGCCAAAGTCCACGAGGTTCTGTTTACGCGCCCGGTCGCCGTTCGACATACCACCGATCTGTGGAATCGTGGCGTGGCTCTCATCGACCATCAGGATAAAATCCTTTGGAAAGAAATCCACGAGGCAGACGGGCCGCTCGCCCGCCCTGCGTCCGGCGATGATGCGCGAGTAGTTTTCGATGCCATTGCAGAACCCCATTTCCTGAAGCATCTCCAAGTCGTAGTTCGTGCGCATGCGAATGCGCTGCGCCTCAAGGAAGAGCGACTTCGATTCGAAATAAGACACGCGTTCATCGAGCTCCGCTTTGATCTCCGCGATGGCCCGCGAGAGCTTGTCCTTACTGGCAACGTATTGGGTCGCGGGGTAGAGATCGAAGAGGTCCAGCGAACGCGTCACCGTGCCGGTCGTGGGATCGAACTCGCTCAGCGCCTCGATGTCCTCGCCCCAAAATTCCACGCGCAACCCGAGTTCCAGGTAGGCCGGCATGATATCGACCACGTCGCCGCGCACGCGAAACGAACCGCGCTTCAAGTCGTAGTCGTTTCGCTCGTAAAGGTTGTCCACGAGACGCTCCAAAAGCACTTGGCGGCCCAGCGGCTCGCCCTTGCGAAGCGGAATGCGCATCGCCTGAAAATCCTCGGGCGATCCCAAGCCATAGATACACGACACCGAGGCGACCACGATCACGTCGCGCCGCGACACCAACGAACTGGCCGTGGCGATGCGCATGCGCTCGATCTCCTCGTTAATCGACGAATCCTTTTCGATGTAAGTATCACTGGAGGCGACGTAGGCCTCAGGCTGGTAGTAGTCGTAGTAGCTGACGAAGTATTCGACGGCGTTCTCGGGAAAGAAGTTTTTGAACTCCGAGTAAAGCTGCGCAGCCAGAGTCTTGTTGTGCGAAATTATCAGCACCGGCCGGTCACACTGCGCGATGACGTTCGCCATCGTGAAGGTCTTGCCCGATCCGGTGACGCCAAGGAGCGTCTGAAACCGATTACCCGCATTGATCGAAGCCGTAAGCGCGGCGATCGCCTGCGGTTGATCACCAGTCGGCTGATAATCGGCGTGAAGTTTAAACAACGAAGCCATGGGAAGTGTGCGAGGGCCCAAGATTATCCGGTTTGGGCCCTTGGCAACCCGCCGAGGGTATCAAAGTCCCGCCAGTTTGAGCACCCGGGCGCGGAAATCGTCGCGACCGCGGCCTTCCGCGTTACGTGATAAAACCACGCCGGTGCCCTCCACATGCATGTCAAAAAGTGGAGCCTGTCCTTGGCAATAACGGAGAAATCCCACGCTCCGCACCGGCTTGAACTCCAGCCGTGGACTGAGGCCGACGACGCCCGCTTGCACCGCGCGTTCGACAACGGGTTGACCATCTTCACGCGGCGACAACGTTCCCGTCTGCAACGCGCCCACGCAGGACACGATTAGCCGACAGCGTCCAGAGAACTCGAAATAGCCGAACTGTCCCGTCACCCACGACTGCCAGCGAAAAAAGCTCCAGTGCCGGCGAATCACCGGCGGGTGATCCAGGCCGGAGATCAGTCCCATCAGAAAACCCGCGCGGAGCACAAAAGACCCACCGTCGGGCACCGACACGATGGCGAGCTCCGCGAAGTGATCCTCGGCACTCGCAAACACCACACGACGTTCACCGTCGCTACGGCCATTGCGCAGCTCGACCAACCGGGACAACCCGCAGGCGAAACACGAAAATGGCGTCCGCCAATTCAGAAGAAATTTCTTCCGTCGGGTCAGTCCGTCTTCGGCCGCCTGCAAGAAACTCTTCCGAACCCACAGCACCTCACCCGGCCAGACGGCGTTCTCCACCACGACCGCGCTCTCACTGATCGTCGGTATGACCGTGCCACCGGCGGGGAGCTGCACAGGGCGCCCGCGTGCGACCCAGGGAGCCCAGAAAAAATACAACACCGTCGCCGATACCAATCCGCCAAACATATAAACGAGAAACACCCCGACGATGAGCCAGCGGGCCTCGTTCCATGCTGTGCGCAGGTAATGCTCGATCGCGTGCTTTTCGTTTTTTAACGCGAACTCCTCTTGCTCCACCCAAGCCAGTCGCCCGTCCAGTTCCGCGAAGGCCTTCTCCCCGGCGACAGCCTCGCTTTGCAGTTCAACGACGCGCGTCTGCGCACCCGTCTTGATCGCTTCAACCCGAGCGAGCTGCTCGTCGTGGGCTTTCCGTTGTTCGCTGTCGCCGAAAACGCGATCAATCACCCCGGCGTCCAACTCGTGCATTTTCAGGAGTGTTTTCTCCGCTTGCGCGGCACGTTGACGCTGTGATTCCAACTCCCGCGTCGTCGCCCCCTGCTTTACGCCCAGTTCCGCCCGTCGTTCGCGCAGACTCGTGCGTTCGGTTTCGATGAGCTTGGTCTGCTGCGCACGGCGCTCGTCATAGCCGGCTTGTTCGCGGCCAAACAGCCACAGACTGTAGGTAACGAGTGCCAGCAGGGTGATCAACAGCGCCATGACCAGCTTTCGCGCCAGTTTGGAAGCAAAGGTGAAAACAGGGTTTGCCATGAATGGAACCGATCAAGCGTGAACCATGGGGGATTTCAACCGCCCATGCACCCGATCTTGGATATTTGCTATTCTCTTACGAACGATGACGTCCATCCCCTCTGGTGTGCGTTGTCCCAGTCGGCCAAAACCCGTGGACTTTTTCCTTAAACTCAGCTCCGGAGATCGTCCGGAGAAAATGCGACGTAAACCCGCCCATGCCGCGCACCCCGTATCTGCGTTCGGATACCTGCCACGCCAACGCATTTATTGCCGGGAAGTAAAGCCGCTCCCCCAAGTGGCACATCAGGCCGTTGTCCCCCGACCCGTGCCGCCTCTAAAAGTCATCCGCCCTCATCGGCGATTGCGAGGGCCGCTGGCATCCGGGAACCGCTCCGGACCATTCGTGACCGTGGTTATATGCCCACCCCACCGTCCTCTTCACCCGTTGCTTTTGATTTTTTAAACCCGGCGCGTTCTTCCCGAAAAACGTCCGCAAACACCCGGCAAGCGAGTCCCGTATCCGCCCAGCAACCCGGGCGGCCACTCATTGCCATCTGTCACCTGAGTTGGGACTGGGTGTGGCAGCGGCCGCAGCAGTTTCTTTCGCGACTTTCCAAAACCCACCCAGTGCTCTTCGTGGAGACGCACTGCACCCAAACGCCCGCCAGCTACACGCGCACGCTCGTCGCGCAACACCACCCGGGGGTGACTATCCTAGAGGTGCACCTGCCTGCCAAACAGTGGTCCGATGGTGCCTTCATCGATAAGGAGCGCCGCCGTGTTCTGCAGGACAAACTGGCCGGCGAACTCAAAGGCCGCTTCGACGACGCCATCCTTTGGTTCAACGACCCAATGGCCGTCACCGCTTATGCCGGCCACCTCGGCGAGCGAATGATCGTTTACGACTGCATGGACGAACTCTCTCAATTTCACGGCGCTCCCACCGAATTGGTCGAGCGTGAGCAAGCGCTTACCCGTCGAGCCGATCTCATCTTCTGCGGTGGCCGAAAAATGCGGGAAAAACGCCTGCCGTTAAACGCCAATACTCACTTCTACGGCACGGGAGTGGACTGCGATCATTTCGGCGGTGCCCGCTCGGCGGCACTGCCCGTAGATCCCGACATCGCCGCGTTAAAAGGCCCGGTGCTCGGCTACTTCGGCGTCGTGGACGAACGGATCGATTACGAACTCCTCACCGCGCTCGCCGATGCACACGCCGGCTGGAGCATCGCGATGGTCGGCCCCGTCACCAAGGTCGATCCCGCGTCGCTGCCGAAACGTCCCAATCTCCACTGGCTCGGCGCACGTCCCTACGAACAGCTGCCCGCCATCACCAAAGGATTTTCCGTGTGCCTGATGCCCTTCGCGCTCAATGCCGCGACCGAATACATCAACCCCACCAAGGCGCTTGAATACATGGCCGCCGGTCGCCCGGTCGTCTCCACTGCCATCAGCGAAGTTCGCAGCAACTTCGGCACCGTTTCGCGCATCGCCAAGACCCACGACGAGTTCATTAAAATGTGTCGTCGCGAGGCGCGCGCTCCTTCGCGTCTCCGTATTCAGCGCGGCATTAAACTGGCCGCCGATAACACGTGGGAGGCCATCGCCGCCAAGATGGATGCCCACATCGACGACGTGCTCACCCTCCGCGCCAAGGCCCGTGAGGGTGCCAACGCGGCTTCCGGAGCGGTGCCTCTTTCCAACAGCCAACCTGCTTATGTTTGATTACCTCATCGTCGGGGCAGGCTTCGCCGGCAGCGTGCTGGCCGAACGCCTCGCCCGCGGCTCGGACAAACGGGTGCTCATCGTCGATCGACGATCCCATATCGGCGGAAACGCCTACGACTGCCACGACCAGCACGGCGTTCTCATTCATCGCTACGGCCCCCACATCTTTCACACCAACTCGGCGGAGATTTTCGACTACCTCTCCCGGTTCACTGAGTGGCGACAATACCAGCATCGCGTGCGCGCCTGCGTGGATGGCCGCCTCGTCCCGATACCAATCAATCTCGACACCATCAACTCGCTCTACGGCCTCAGGCTCGACGCCACCGGCATGCAGCAGTTCCTCAATTCCGTCGCCGAGAAACGCGACCCCATTGTCACGTCCGAAGACGTCGTCGTGAACGGCGTCGGGCGTGAACTCTACAAGAAGTTTTTCCGCGGATACACCCGCAAGCAGTGGGGGCTTGATCCATCCGAACTCGACGCGCAAGTCACCGCCCGCGTGCCCGTCCGCTTCAACCGCGATGATCGCTACTTCACCGACACCTACCAGGCCATGCCGGCCCGTGGATTCACCCACATGTTCGGCAACATGATCGATCACCCGAACATCAAGCTCATGCTCAACACCGATTATCGGGAGGTGCGCGACATGATCCCCCATAATCAACTCATCTTCACCGGCCCGGTGGACGAGTTCTTCAACTACCAATACGGCCGGCTTCCCTACCGCTGTCTCGAATTCAAACACGAGACCCACTATCAGCCCGTTTTCCAAGAGGCGCCGGTTGTGAATTACCCCAACGAGTATGCCTACACCCGCGTCACCGAGTTCAAATACCTGACCGGCCAAAGCCACCCGTTCACCAGCATCGTCTATGAATACCCGCGCGCCGAGGGCGATCCTTACTACCCGATTCCCCGCCCCGACAACGCCGCGCTTTATAAGAAATACCGTGACCTCGCCGAGGCCACCGCCGACGTCCACTTCGTCGGCCGTCTCGCCACTTATCGTTACTACAACATGGACCAAGTCGTCGGTCAGGCGCTCACGCTCTACTCGAAGTTATCTGGAGTGAAACACGCCGGAACCATGGCCTACGCCTGATCCGCAACGCCCCTTCCCGCCATGTTTCCCCTCTCCTCCATTCCCCGTCCTGAATATCCCCGACCTGAACGCCAGCGTGGCCGGATCGAAGGCGCCGACTGGCTCAACCTCAATGGTCCCTGGCAATTCCGCTTCGACCTCCACCGCGTCGGTATCGAGCAAAACTGGGCCGCACCCGGAGGCGCGGAGTGGCGCGAGCAGATCATCGTGCCTTTCTGCTGGGAATCTCTTGCCGCTTGGGGCGAAGGCGACGCCGCCGGTAACGACAACTACTACGGCACCCGCGTCTTCATCAACCCGGTCGAGGTCACTCGGGAAAATCACCGCACTGCTCCCCGTTACGAAGTCGGCTGGTATCGCCGGACGATCGAGATTCCGTCCACCCGCGTATGGCGTAATAAACGCATCATTCTGACGGTCGGTGCGGCGGATTTCTTTACCGACTGCTGGTGCAACGGCGTCCACTTGGGCCACCACGAAGGCGGCTACGTGCCCTTCGAATTCGACCTCACCGATGCCATCTACTCAGCCAGCGACGGCGAACCGCGCCACGCGCTCATCGTCTTTCGCGTCGAGGATCCGATGGACAACCACGAACAGCCTGTCGGCAAACAATGGGGCTGGTATACACCCACCAGCGGCATCTGGCAGACCGTCTTCATCGAGCCACGCTCGATCGCGCACATCGAATCGTTCCGCATCATCCCCGACATCGATCACAGTCAGGTAAACTTCGAGGTGTTCTGCGAAGGCGTCGAGAGCGACGCCGATGTCGCCATCGAGATCATCCCGCCCGAAGCATCCCCGCACACGCTTATGCTGAGTGGCCATGGAGGCACGGCCACCGGCTCGACCGAGCTGCATCCGTTGTCCTTGTGGGACCCAAGCGACCCCAAGCTCTACCCCATCATCCTCCGATTGCGTCACCCCGACGGTCATGTGCTCGACGAGGTGCGCAGTTACTTTGGCATGCGCAAGATCAGCACCGCGCCCGCCAGCAACGTCGATGCACCGGCCATGCTGTGCCTTAACAACAAGCCCATCTACCTACGCGGCGCTCTCTACCAGTCGTATCATCCCGACGGCGTTTACACCGCTCGCGATGCCGCGACTCTCCGCAGCGACATCGCCTACGCGCGCAAGGTCGGCTTCGATTTCCTGCGCATCCACATCAAGCTCGATGACCCGCTCGTCCTCTACTACGCGGACACACTGGGCATCCTCCTCATGCAGGATTTCCCCAACTTCGGCGAAGGCGGCGACACCCCGACCGGGCGTCGGCGTTTCGAGGAAATGATGCGCCTCGGGTTCAAGCGCGACTTCAACCACCCCTCGATCATCGCCTGGTGCATTTTCAACGAGACGTGGGGCTTTGGCGGACAAACGGAGCTGATGAAAGTCATCAAGCCGAACATGTCCGCCACCAGCGTCCAAAGCGCCATCGAGAAGATCGCCAACACCTCTTCATTCAAGTGGGTTCACGAGATGTGGGCGGTCGCCAAATCGATCGATTCCACCCGCCTCATCGAAGACATGAGCGTGGTCGTCTGGGAGCATCTCGCCGCCTACGGCCACGTCGATACAGACATCAACTCGTGGCACTTCTACATCGACGATTACGACCGTGCCCGGGCGCACATCGAGAACGTCGTGGCCAAGACCTACCGCGGTTCCAACTTCAATTACATCGAGGGCTTCACCCAAAGCGGCGCACCGCTCATCAACAGCGAATACGGCGGCATCGGCGCGCTCGACGGCGATGTGGATGTGAGCTGGAGCTTCAAGTTTCTCACCAACGAACTCCGCCGCCACGGCCAGCTCTCCGCCTACATCTACACCGAGCTTACCGACGTGGAGTGGGAGTATAACGGGTTCCTCAATTACGACCGCACGCCCAAAGAGTTCGGCTACCTGCCCAACATCGTCAACCAAGGCGACGTCCTGCCGATAGACGCCGCGCCCATCAGTCGCGTGCCGGCCGGCGGCACCATCGAAGTCGATGTGCTTTCGTCGCACTTTTCCCGCCGTCGCCACGAAGCGGTTACGTTTCACTGGCTCTACTCCGGGATTGATATGCTGGGTAAACTTCACTCCCAACTCGCACGGGGCAGCGCCAAAATTCCCTTCACGCATCACCGCGTCGAACTTGCCCGACACCTCAGCATTCCCCTGCCCTCCGAGCCGATGCTCTGCACGCTTTCCGTCGCCGCCGTGACGCCCGACGGGCAGACGATCGCCGGCAACTTTGTGCAACACCTCGTCGGTGAGGACCCGCCGCCCTTGCGCGATGACCGGGGCAATACCCTGGTGCTCCGACAGCCGATTCAAAGCTGGCACTCCGCCGAATGGAGTGGCGGTGCAAGCACCCGCGATGGCGCCCAAATCCTCGGTCGTTGTTATGGAGAAGGCGCGGGCTTTTTCGAGTGGCGCTTCACCGATGAAGCACTTCAACACCTCGGCCGGGCGCGGCGGCTGCGTCTGCTTTGCGAGGTATCCGCCCGCCGGGAAGACACGCCCCAGACCGGCAGCCTGCGATTCCCCACTCGCTTTGAACTGCTCATCAATGACCTCCCCGTCCACCGCGCCCTGCTCCCCGATCATCCTCACGACACGCGCGGTTCGCTCAGTTACCTGCACGGCGGTCGTGGTGGCTACGGCTATCTCATGCGCACCTCCATCGAGGACAGCGTTCTTCAGCGGGTGGCCGATCTTGTGGCGAAGGAAGGCGCTCTTCGCTTCCGCTGTGCCGTTCCAACCAACGCCACCCCTCACGGCGGCCTCACCGTTTACGACTATGACTGCGGCCGGTTCCCGCTCGGCCCGACCTTGGTGATTGAGTGGGAGAACACCGAAGGCGCCACGCCTTGATCGCCCGACCACCGGCTGGCAGCCGGTGCGAGATTCTCTCATGCGCGAAATCGCCGTGAAACTCACCGCGTCACGTGACCTTCATGCGCATGACGCGGCTCGATAAACCTATGCTCCAGCCGTTGGGCGTTACGCAGCGCCTCAAACATCGGTCCATACGGCTCCCTCCGCAGCCGGCCATCCCGCTGCACCAAGTCCCACAGGCCCATCCGTGTCCACACCTCGGGTTCGTGCCACTCGGGCATGCCGAGAATCGGGTAAAGGCACACGCCTCGCAGAGGAACGCCATCGTTGAGCAACCCCTCGCACTCGTCCGCCAACGTCTTCAGCCAAATCGGCCGCATGTCACCGATGTGTGAAGTTTCGGTCACGACAAAGTCCCCCCCGTAACGCTTCCACACGTGGCGCAACAACTGGCCGAATGACCACCCCCGCGGATCATCGTCCGTCAGCGGAGACTCCTCGCTTCCGATCTCCCATTGGTTGGTCCAATAATAATTCACCCCCACGATATCGAGATGCCGGCGGCTTCCGCCCAGCTCCGGAAAGCTGCGTCCGCACAACATATCCCACGATTCGAAAACCGCCCGATTGTTAAAGTCCTCCGCATGCGCATGCGGGTTCTCATGATCATGCGGCGGCACCACCCGACAAAGCGGATCCGCGTTCACGATGCGCGCCTCCGGCATCACCGAACGGATGGCGTTGATCCCTGCGATCGCCGCCCGGATCAACGCCACCTTCAACTCCGGCCCGCGCCCCGTGCAATGCGGAGAAAACCGCGCCGCCTCGCCCCCGGCCCACGCAAGAAACGACGGCTCGTTTACGGGCGTAAAGTAGGCCGGCTCCGGCCCGTTCTTATATTCCGCCACCAACTCCGCCGCCGCCGCGCAATACGCGGAAAACCGCTGCACAAATCCATCGGTAAATGGATCGAGATCGTCCGGATAACCGTAGTGAAAAAGGTCCCAGATCAGCTGGATTCCATGCTTCCGACTCGCCTCCAAAAACGGCCGCACCGAGCTGAAATCGAGCTTACCCCCGTGATCCACCAGCGGCCAGCGGATCGCTTCACGCGCAGCCAGCAGCCCCGCCTCGCGCAGGCGTCGGTAGTCCCCGTCAACCTGCCGGTCATGCTCCGTCGCGACGATCTGGTCTATCCATTCGCGACGAATGTTGTAGGTCGCGGCCGCCTCAAATCCTCCGAAGAAAAAACTATTGAACAACGGTCCGTGTCGTCGCCGGTTCAGCTGCCGTTCCTCCATCGTCCAAAAAGGCGCGGCATCGATTGATTTGGGAACAACCAACCGGTTTGGACGCGCCGTAGCCTCCGCATGAAGATGCATGTTCATAATGGTTCAGGGTTGTGCCGCTGCGAACGCGGATGACGTTGCTCGATCTAGGCGTCCGACCGTCTCGACTCCGCCATCCGCCAGAGCACGGAACTGATCCACCAGCGAAGTTCGCACCCGCCGGAGTTCACCATCGAGAACCCAGAGCCCCATTTGCTTCAGATAATAACCCGGCGGATGACTCCCCTGACGGTAAGCCCAGGTCACCAACGCGAACAACGGCCACCACGTGTAGCCCACCAGCGGCACACCGCATTTACGCAGCCGCGCCACCGCCGCCACGGAGTCCTCCAACCACGC
This sequence comes from uncultured Opitutaceae bacterium, assembly GCA_967755175.1. GTDB lineage: Bacteria > Verrucomicrobiota > Verrucomicrobiia > Opitutales > Opitutaceae > Rariglobus. The sequence goes on from CBRAFO010000029.1 coordinate 30,946, forward strand.
TGCCCGCCGCTTGATCGAACCCACCGATGCCGTCTCCGACACAAACACCGGCGCTTGGTAACGTTCCCAATACAGGGCACCGAGTTTCTCCACGATGTCTCCTTCCGCATAGGGCATCGTCCAGCGCACGCCACCCGACCGTGTCGGTCGCGCGATCTTTTGAGTGAACATCGGGTAGAGGTTGATCCCGACCAGCGGCAGATCCACCGCCCGCTCATGAAACCACGTCAGCTCCGTCTCCGTCGCACCGTGCTTCAACAACCACGGCCACAGGCGGTGTGCGGGATCGATGCGACCACTCACCAGATCGAGGGCGAGGAACACCACGTCTTGCCGGTGGCCCGCCTCGGCCGCGAACGCCGGTTCTTTCGTGATATACAGGTCGGTGGCGTCCACATGCGCGATGAGGATGTCCTGATCCACGGCACGGAGCGCATGGATGGTTTCCACGATGCCGTGGCACGCGGCGAGCATCACGGCGACGAACCCTCGCCAACCGCGCCGATGCGGAGGCCACCACCCCAGCCATCCGCAATACCACGCGGTGATACGCGGCTCGTTGAGCGGCGTGTAGGCGAACACCCGCCCACGAAAACGCTCGGCCACGCGCGCCGCATACTCCGCCATCAGCTTTGGAAAATCCGGATGGAGATACGCGCCCTCTATCCAGGGCGGCAGTCCGTAGTGAACGAGATCCACGATGGGTTCGATGCCCAGTTCCAAGAGTCGCTCCAGTGCGCGATCGACGAAGTCCCATTCCCAAGCGCCACGGTTCGGCTGAATCCGGTGCCAAGGAATCCCATAGCGCGCGCAATTCACGTTCAGGTCGTGCATCAGCCCGAGGTCGTCATGCCACCGGTCGTAATGGCCGGTGAGTTCGTATTCATCCAGCGTGCGGCCGGTCTTGGGCCAAGGCGCAGTGATAAACGTGTCCTCAATGCCAGTGGCCCAGAGAAACGTGTCCGGCTCGACGAGCCGATGTCGTTGGGAGTCGCGCAGCAATGTCATGGGATGAGCAGGTTCATTCTGCCGCACCATAGCCTTACTCGCGCAGCCGCACCATGGGGCTGCCTACGGCCATGCCTATGGTGCCTCCCCCGAGATTTTCAGTCTGCAAATACCCGAAATTGGCCCGCGCCCCTTGCGTCTCCAACTCCCGTCACCCCTTCATCAGCGCACCGACACCAACGGTTCCATCACCGTGTTTATGCTCAACGCGGCTTGGGCGCGCAGCAGTGCCCGCGCGGTCGGCTGGTGCAACACCCGTCGATACGCTCCGCCCGGTGCCGGGCCGCGATCCCACAACCCGGCCTCATGCCACGTCACGAGGTCATCCCAGTCGGGCCGATCAATAATCGGATACCAACATACGCCGAGAAGCGGCAGCCGCATGTCCGTCGCCGCGAGGCACTCCTCCGTCAGCATCTCGACCCACACCGGGCGATCTTCTTTCGGGTGGCTGGTCTCGCTCAGCACCAGCGGCCGGCCGTAGCGCCGGTGCACCTGCTGGAGCAGTTGGCTCAGCGGCATCCACCTCGGGTCATTAGAGCGCCAGCGAATGAACTCATGCGAGTCCGCCAGCCACTGGTTGTTGTAGTAGAAATTGAGTCCGATGAGATCGACGTAGTCGGGCCGACCTCGCAGCTCCGGACAGATGCGCCCGCTCAACAGATCGAGGACCTGAAACTGGAGATCATTCTGGGCCTTGGCCTCCAGCTGCGCCTTCGCCGTCGAGCCCGGCCGCGCGATGATGTTCACCAACGGCTCGGTCATGAGTATCCGCACCGTGGGGTCCTCCGCCTTCATCGCCTCCACGCCTTCGATACACGCCTTCATCAGCCGGTATTTCACCTCCCACCCCAGATTCACGCAGTAAGGCGAAGTGCCCCGGACCTGCCCGCCCAACCATGATAGAAAACTCACTTCATTGATCGGAGTGATTACCAAGGGACCGGTCGGATCGATGGAGCGATAGAGTCGAACGAAGGCTCTGCACACTGCCGCGAAACGCGCGGGAAATAGCGGATGCAAGGGCGTGAGGTCGTCGGGAAACCCGAAGTGGCAGATGTCCCAGAGTTGCTGAATACCCAGCGCCTGCGCCGTCTCGATCATGCGCACCACCACCGACCAGTCGTAAACATACGGTGCCCTCTCGATGTGCGCCCAGCGAATGCCCTCACGCACCGTGCGAATGCCAAACAAACCCAGGTTTTGATAATCCGATTCCAACTCCGCCAGATGACCGGTGAGCGGCAGAAAATCCACACGGTGCCCGAAGGCGTTAAGTTTGTCCGTGCATTCAAAGCCCCCCATCCAAAAAGAACGGAAGGGCGATGAATCCAAAGCTGGCATCGTCATCGAGGCGGCAAGACCCAAAAAATGCCCGCCGGTTCCGCCGCCCCGCTTGCGCCTTGGTCGATAACGTGTGGCCGGCGCCCCCGCCGGCCAAGGGGAGACCGGCGTCCGCAGAACCACCTCCCGCCAACTTGAATCTCCCGTCGGCCAACGCCCGTCTCAGAACACTCTCCACCGAGCGCGCCCCTCACGACGAGCGGGTGCGTTACGAAATCGACAAGAAAAGCCAGCCCGCCAGCGCCAGGATCGGCAACAGGATCGGCAGACTGAACTTAAAGATATAACCAAAGAAGCTAGGCGTCTTTACCCCCATGCCATCCGCGATGGATTTCACCATAAAGTTCGGGCCATTCCCGATGTAGGTCATCGCCCCGAAGAACACCGCGCCCAAGCTCACCGCGATAATCAGGGCCGGCTTCTCGGCCAGCAAAACGCGCACCGTGGCGATCTGGTCATCGGCAGACGCCGCAAATTTATCCGGGTGCTCCGCCGTCGCGCTCACCGTGGCCAGCGTCAGGAAGTTTACGTAGGTAGGCGCGTTATCCAGCACCGCCGAAAGCGAGCCCGAGGCAAAGTAATATTGGATCGGCTTTGTGAACCCGAGCTCCTTGCCATGCTCTTCCAAATAACCCAGCGCCGGCATCATCGTGACGAAGATACCCACGAAAAGGAAGGCGACCTCCTTGATGGGGCCGAACGAGAAATGGTTCTCCTCATGCACCACCTTGGGCGTGAGAAAGTAGGAAGCCGTGGCCGCGGCGAGCATCACGATCTCACGAAGATAAAACACCTCGGGGATGAAGACCGCGCCGATGATAACGAGCAGGAAAATCAGGTTGATCCGACCATCGATGCGGAAGGTGTCCGGCACGGCGATCTCGGCCTGAATCTTTTTGGGCGCACGCTTGAAGCTGCGCATATCGAACACGTAGAACGCGGCCAGCAACGCGCCGATCACCGTCATCCACACCAGCAGCACGTGCTCGGTCAGCCAGAAAAACGGCACGCCGCGCAGGTAGCCGAGGAACAACGGAGGATCGCCGACCGGAGTGAGCGAGCCGCCGCAGTTCGAAACGATGAAGATGAAGAAAACAATGTGATACGCGCTGATGCGGATCTTGTTCGTGCGAATGTAGGGCCGGATAAGCACCATGGAGGCGCCCGTCGTGCCGATGAAGTTGGCCAAGATCGCGCCGACGAGCAGCAGGATGATGTTTTCCATCGGCGTCGCCTCGCCCTTCGACTTGATGTGAATGCCGCCCGCCACCACGAACAGCGAACCGATCAGCGCGATGAACGACACGTATTCTTCCGCCGTGTGGCCCAGCAGCCGACCGCCGTCCGGGATTTTCAGTAGATAGAAAATGCCCACGAGCAACGCCAGGCCGATGGCAACCTTGGGATAGTTATGCTCCCACCAATGCTTCACGCGATCGTGCGAGAGCGGCATCGTTGCGATGAGCAACAGCAGCAAAACAAACGGTATGATCAGCAAGGCGGGTATCCCCTTGGCGACCGAAGCAAGTATCAGAGCGGATGGCATAAGCGGGAGCTGCTATGCAAACTCCATGCCGCATGCTCCTACAACCATAGAAAACACCCCGTCATAACGACCGTCGGCCCGACCGCTCCCAACAGCAATCCCAGCGGCGAAACGCCGTCCGGGAAAAACCGCTGCAGGATCGATTGCCCCGCCGGGTTTGGCGCGTTGGCGATCACCGTGAGCCCGCCGCCCGTCACCGCTCCCGCCACCACCATGTATTTCAACGTCTCGGTGAATCCCGGCACCAGCGTCGCCAGATAAGTGATCGCCGCATTGTCGTTGAACGCCGTCAGCACCGTCGCACTCAGAAACAACGGGACTTCGCCCAGGCTCTTCAAGACCGGCTCGATCCACCACCCCTGCAAGCCGCCGTGAACCACCAATCCGGCGAGGAAAAAACCGACGAGCAAAGGCGGCTTTAAATCCAGCGTGCTCTGGTGGTGCGCCGTCGCCTGGCTGAACGCCAAGAAGAACAAAAACACGCCGACGAACAGCGCGGGATAGTGCGCAAAATAAACCGCCGCCGCCATGAAGCCGAGTTGCACCGTCGTCACCCACACCGGCACCGCACGCCCATTGTTCTTCTTATCGCCGCTTCCTTCGCGGTCGCGCGTGGCCTGAAGCACGGCGAACTGCCTCCGGAAAACTAGGTAATAACTAACTGTGGAGATCACGATCCCCGCCACCGCCTTCCATCCGAAATGGATGAACATATGCGGCAAGTCCCACTGCCACTGGCTCGCCACCATCAACACCGGAGGAGCCGCGAAATGGGTAAGCGTGCCGCCCACCGAAATGTTCACGAACAGCAACCCGAGTGTCGCGTAGGCGAAACGCGG
>CBRAFO010000030.1:0-34790 GCA_967755175.1 uncultured Opitutaceae bacterium
ATGAGGATCGAGCGGAAGTGAAACAGGAAGAGGATGTGCGCGAGCGTCACCAAGATGATTTCTTCGGTGAGCGCGTGCTTGAGCGTATCGATAGCGCGTTGGATGAGATCGGCGCGGTCGTAAAACGAGGCGACGGTCACGCCGGCGGGAAGGCCGGGGGTGAGCGCGGCGAGGCGGGCCTTTACGTCTTGGATAACTTGATACGCGTTTTCGCCGTAACGCATGACCACGATGCCGCCGACGACTTCGCGCCCGTTGACGTCGAGCGCACCGCGCCGGAAGTCCCCGCCGATCTGCACGGTGGCAACATCGCGGATGGTGAGCGGGATGCCCTCGCGCGGCTGGAGCGGAATTGTTTCGAGGTCGGCGGGCGAGGTCACGAGGCCGACGCCGCGAACGATGAACTCGGCGCCGTTTTCCTCGATGGTTTTCCCGCCGACGTTGGCGTTGCTGGCGGCGACGGCATCCATCACCTCGCCGAGGGTGACGTTGAACTGCTTCAGTTTAAGTGAGGAGACCTCGATCTGATATTGGCGGACAAAACCGCCGATGCTGGCGACCTCGGCGACGCCGGGCGTGGCGGCGAGTTGGTAGCGGATGAAGGTATCTTGGATCGAACGCAACGCGCCAAGGTCGTGCGTGCCGGAGCTGTCCTTGAGGTAATATTGGTAAACCCAGCCGAGGCCGGTGGCGTCGGGGCCGAGGCGGGCGGTGACGCTGGTGGGGAGGAGTTCGCCGAGAGAGTTGAGGCGTTCGAGGACGCGGGTGCGGGCGAAGTAGTTTTCGATTTTGTCGTCGAAGATGACGGTCAGAAAAGAGAAGCCGAACATCGACGAGGCGCGCACGGTTTTGACGCCGGCGAGACCTTGGAGCGAGACCGAGAGTGGGTAGGTGATTTGGTCTTCGACTTCCTGAGGCGAGCGGCCGGGCCAGTCGGCGTAAACGATGACCTGGTTTTCGGAGAGGTCGGGAATCGCGTCGATGGGCACGCGTTGCAGCGCGACCACGCCCCAAGCGCAGAGCGCGAGAAAGGCTGCGATGACGATGAACCGGTTGTGGAGCGACCAGTGGATGATGCGCGCGATCATGAGGGGAAGGTGGTGACGGTGGGAGCGAGCTTGCTCGCGAACGGGGAGGGAATCGCGAGCAAGCTCGCTCCCACGTCGGAGAGGATCACTTCAGTTCCTTGCCGCAGTCGGGCATTTCGGAGCCGAAGAACGGATTGCGCATCGGGGTGTCGCGCTGGAGCCATCGGGCTTTGCCGAGGGTGGGGGCCATCGGGCATTCGAATATTTTGAGGGCGGGCTCGCGCGTGTCGGCGGGCTGGGCGCGGACGAGGTCGGCAACAGCGGTGCTGAAAGGTTCGAAAGCGTCGCGGGCGGTTTTGAGGTCGGGGCCAGGGACAAGTTTTTCCGCGAGCGGCATGAGCGTCTCGTGAGCTGCGCCCGCGGTGTGCACGGCGGCGGTGAGCGCGGGGAGAAGTTTCGCGTAAGCGGGAAGGTCGTCGGCCGCGAGGGCGGCGGAGGCATCGGCGGCGGTGAGGACGAGGGGCTGGGGTAGCATGGGCATCTTGCCCATGTCGGTGGCTTTTTCGGATGCGGGCGGGACGGCCGTGGCACTGTTTGCGGAGTGGGCGAGCTGGGCTTGTCCGTCGAGGAGGAGCGCGCCTTGCGTGACGACTTTTTCGCCGGTGGTGAGACCGGAGAGGACTTCGTAGGTGTCGTCGCCGACGCGGCCGAGTTTAACCGTGCGGGGTTCGTAGGCGCCGCCGGTTTTATCAACGTAAACGAGGGGCGCGGCTTGCGTGAAGAGGACCGCACTGCGCGGAACGAGAAGGGCGTCGGGCGTCTCGATGGAGACGCGTCCGGAGGCGGTTTGGCGGTGGAGGAAGCGGCGGTCGGCGTTGGGGATGACGACGCGGATGCGGGCGGTGCGGGTGGCTGGATTTAGGTTAGGGTCAATGAATGCGATGGGCGCGCTCACGGTTTCGCCAGGGCGGGAAGGCGAGGCGACTTCGACGGTTTGGCTGAGGTGCAGGAAGGGCAGGTCGGCTTCGTAGGCGTCAAAGAGGAACCAAAGGTGCGAGAGATCACCGATCTCGAAGAGCGTGGTGTCGGGTTGGACGTATTGGCCTTCGTAGGCGGCACGGGCGACGACCGTTCCGGCCATCGGGGCGCGCACCGTGAGCGTTGCCTCGGGCACGCGATTGGTCTCGATGCGGGTGACGTCGTCGAGGGTGAGTCCGAGCATCAGCAGGCGTTCGCGAGCCTCGGCCACCTCGGAGGCGGGGAACGCGTTGGGACCGGCTTTGAGGCGTTCGATGTAGAGGCGGGAGGCGTTGAGGACCTCGGGGCTGTAGAGCGTGACGAGGGGCTGGTCGGCGGCGACTTCGGCACCGAGTTGGTTAACGAAGAGTTTTTCCACGCGGCCGGGGACGCGGGCGGCCAGGATGCGATGGAGCGTTTCGTCATCGTCGAGCACACCGGTGACGCGGAGCGTGCGGGTGAGGGCGGCGTGGCGGATTTCGGAGGTTTGCACGCCGAGCACGGAACCGGAAGCGCTGGAGAGCGAGACGAGCCCGGAGTCGGTCGCGATGCCGCTTTCGCCTTCATAAACGGGGACGAGGGTCATGCCGCAGATCGTGCACTTGCCGGGTTTATCCGACTTGATCCACGGGTGCATCGGGGACTGGTAGAACTTGATTTTGCGCGCGGCGGTATGCGTCGAGTCGCTGGTGCTCGCTGCTGCGGGATGGAGCCGGAGTGCGGTGAACCAGCCGGCGGTGGCGGCAACTGCGGCGACGAGGACGAGCGAGAGGGGCGACGAGAGTTTCATGCGGGCGCTGGCGGGGGAGCGGGAGAAGGCGAATAGCCAGCCAGGCGAGGCCTGGCGGAGTAGGGCTGAGCTGGGCGTGACGTTGACGCCACGGATAACGCGGTGCGGCTGCTCCACGCAGCCGCTACGCGTTACCCGGACGTGTGCAGCTTAGTGATTATGGGCGGCGTGGGGATCGGCCGGGGCGGCTTCGGCGGCGTCGAGCTTGGAGAGGTATTTGGCCGGATCTTTCTTGAATTTCGGCATGCACATCTTGCAGCAGAATTTCACGAGGCGGTCCGGTTTACCGTCTTCCTTATAGACGTAGTCAACAGGCGCGCCCATTTCGCCGAGCGTCTCGCCGGAGACTACGCAGGTGGTGAGCGGGTAGGCGGGCGCGGCGGCGGGTTTGTCTTCGGCACGGAGGCCGGCGGTGGACAGACCGAGGATCAGAAGGGACGTGAGAAGTGTTTTCATCGGCGGGTAATACGCGGGAATCGGTCCGGCCCCTCGATAAAAAATGCGCGAGGTAAGCCTCGCGCATGAGAATGAGAAACTACGAGTCGAGGAGCCGAGGGGCCGGGTTGACGATTAGGACTTGCAGCAGCTCGTGGGGGCCGCGGGGCACGGCGTCATCGGGCAAGCGGTCGCAGGAGCGGCGGGAGCTTTTTCGGCTTTGGCGGTTTCAACTTTGGTGGCAGCCCGGGTTGCTTGTTTACGCTGCCAGTAGTCGAGGCCGGGGCCGGCGAACACGCCGGTGGACGAGACGGTGAGCAGGGCGGTGATCGCGGTGATGCGGAGTAGGGGTGTTTTCATGGGATGGATGGATTGAGTTTTTAAGAAGTGAGCACGGGTGCGTGTTCGCTGAATGATACGCGCGACATCGAAAAACCCCTCGCAGGCATTTGAGTTGGGGCGTGCTTGGTGATTGTCGCGGAGAGCCGGACTGATTTTGTCGGTGAATGATTTACCCGGGTCTGGTCTCGGTCACTTTTCGCAAACTCACGCCGGCCGAAGTCGCGGCGCTCGTGAAGCAAGCCGGCTTGAAGGGCATCGAGTGGGGCGGTGATGTGCATGTGCCGCACGGCGATCTGGCGCGGGCGCGCGAAGTGCGTCACCTGACGCTGGAGCACGGTCTCGTGACGGCGGCCTACGGGAGTTATTACCGCGCGGGGCAGGGCGAGAGCACGGGGCCTGCGTTTGAGAGCGTGCTGGAGACGGCGGTCGAGCTCGGTGCGCCAACGATTCGCGTGTGGCCGGGTGGCGCCGCCTCCGATTCCGTCGATGAGGAAGGGCGCTGGAAAATCATCAACGACCTGCGACGCATCTCCGCGATGGCGGCGCGGGTGGGGATCAGCATTTCGACGGAGTTTCACGGCGGCACGCTCACCGACACGAATGAGTCTGCAAGCAAGCTGCTGGTGGAAGTGGACAGTGCCAACGTGTTCACCTGCTGGCAGCCGCATAACGGCGAGGCGACGGGCGAGTGCGTGGCGGGACTCCGCGAGGTGCTGCCGCGCGTGAGCAACATCCACGTGTTTCATTGGTGGCCGACGGCGGCGGAACGCCATCCGCTGGCGGACGGCACGGAACGCTGGGCACAGTTTTGGCCGCTGCTCAAGCAGGTGCCGGGCGACCGCTTTGCCTTACTGGAATTCGTGCAGGGCGACGCACCGGAAGCGTTTGTGCGCGACGCGGCGACGTTGCGCCAATGGCTGGCGTGATCGGAATCACGAGCGCCAGAAGGCATTGCACCTCGACACGATAAGACGGCGAAGTTTGGCTGGCCCCACTTGTGGAGCCGTGCATGAAACGCCTTAATTTTCTGCGTCTATCGGGAGTGGTTCTCGTGTCGCTGGTGGCATTGGCGACACGTCTTCACGCTCAAGATGTGGCGTTGCCTGAGGCTCCCGTTCACACCGATTCGTGGGTGAACTGGATCGGCTGGGTCTTTGTCGTCATGGGGCTGGGTGGGTTGCTCGTTTTCTGGATCAACCTGCGATTGCAAAGCCAGATCAGCCTGCAAACGCGCGCGCTGCGTGTATCCGAGACGCGGATGCGCAACCTGTTCGAGAACACGCCGGTTGCCATCATCGAGGAGGACTTTTCTGCCGTCGCCGCGTGGCTGCACGAATTGCGCAAGCGGGGCGTCACCGATTTGGCGACGCACCTGATCGATTACCCGAGCTTGGTTTCGGAAAAGTTTCCGCTCGTGCGCGTGGTGGCGGCCAATCGCACTGTCCTGCGCCTGAGCATGGTTGATACGGTGAATGAATACGAGGGGCTGATTCGCGGGGCTCCGACGTCCGCCATGCTCGATACATTTGCGGCGCAGATGCACGCCATCTGGGCGGACCAGACCGAGATGACGCGCGAGTTGCTCTACCGGGGCGTCGATGGCCGGGCCGGACACAGCCTCATGCACTGGAGCGCGCCGCACGAGGAGGGCCGTCCCGACTATCGCCGCGTGCAAGTGGCGTTCACGGACCTGAGCGTGCTGCGCGCCACCGAGGAAAAGCTGCGCGACGTCGAGGACCGCTGGCGGTTGGCGGTGATCGGCATCAACGCCGGTATCTGGGAGTATAACTTCGCGACCGGCGAGACGTTCACCTCCGACCGGTGGCGAGAGATCATCGGTTATCCCGCCTCCGAGATGACCAACGCTCGCGACGAGTTCTGGCCGCGTATTCATCCCGAAGACGTGGCGGCGGTGCGGCAGGCGATGCGCGACTATCTGGAAGGTCACCGCTCCAGCTACCGCGTGGAGTTCCGCATGCGCTGCAAGGACGGAAACTACAAATGGATCCTCTCGCGCGGCATGGCGCTCTTCGATCAGTCGGGCAAGCCGCAGCGACTGGTGGGCTCGCACTCCGACATCGACGAACGCAAGCGCGCCGAGCAGTCGTTGCGCGCTTCTGAGGAACGCTACCGGGTGCTCTTTGAAAACTCGCCGGTGGCTATCATCGAATACGATCTGCGAGGCCTGCGCGGCTGGCTCGACAACCTGCGGACCGAGGGCGTGACGGACTTTGATGCGTTCGCCGAGGCGAACCCGGAGATTTTTAGCAACGTGCTCGCGGGCACGTCGCTGGTGGGGGTTAACCGCGAAACCCTCAATCTCGTCGGCGCGAGCAGCAAGGCGGAGGCGATCGAAGGTCTTCCGCGTATGTTTACTGCGGATATGGAAAACGTCCGTCGTTCCCTTTGCGGGGCGCTGTGGAGCGGACGTAATTCCATCGAGGGCGAGATGCATATCAACGCGCTCGATGGCACTCCTCGCCGGGTGTTCTACCGCTGGTGGGTTCCGGTGCTGGGTGGCGAGATGAGCTTCGCGTGGACGCAAGTCGTGCTGGTGGATTTGACCGTTATCAAGCGCACCGAGGAGGCCCTCGCGGCCGAACGCGAACGTCTGGCCGTGACGCTGAGAGCGATGGCCGAAGGCGTCATTACCACCGATACCGCGGGCCACGTGCTCTTCCTCAACGAAGCCGCTGGAGAGTTCACCGGCTGGACGGAGAACGCCGCCATCGGCCGGTCGCTCGAGGACGTGTGCGTGCTGCGTCACGAAAAGAATCGGCAAGTGGTATCCGTGCCCGCCGCGGCAGCAGTTGCCTCGCACAGCGTGATCGATCTGCCCCCCAACACCGTGCTGCTCGACCGCCAAGGCGCATCGCGCGTGATCGAGGGACGCTGCGCGCCCATTCACGACACGAATAATCACGCGATCGGCTCGGTCTTGGTGTTGCGCGACGTCACCGAGCGGGCGCGTCTTGAAGGCGAAATCCTTCGTGCGTCCAAGCTGGAGTCGGTGGGGATTCTCGCCGGCGGCATCGCCCACGATTTCAATAACCTGCTCACCGTCGTGATGGGCAACATCACGCTGGCCACGCTGGATTCACAGGCAATGGCCTCGGCCGGACGCTGGCTTCAGGAGGCGGAACGCGGCGTGATGCGAGCGCGTGACCTCACGCAGCAACTGCTCACCTTTGCCCGCGGAGGAGAGCCGGTCCGCTCGGCGGTGCGCCTGCCCGAAGTCGTGAAAGAAGCCGCCAACTTCGCCTTGCACGGGTCGAAGGTCCGCTGCGAGTTCGCGATCGAAGAGGGCCTCTGGACGGCCGAAGTGGACAAAGGCCAGATTGGTCAGGTCGTTCAAAATCTCGTAATCAACGCCGTGCAGGCGATGCCGGATGGCGGGGTCATGCACATTTCGATGCGCAACCATCGCCTCGCTGCCTCGGCTGTGCGCCAGCTCGATGACGGCGACTACCTTTGCATCGTGATCAGCGATACCGGCACGGGTATTAAACCGGAAAACCTCGCGCGTATTTTCGATCCGTATTTCACCACGAAGCAGTCGGGCACCGGCCTGGGCCTGGCGACGGTTTACTCGATCATCCGCAAACATCAGGGACATATCGAAGTCGAGTCCGAGCTGGGGCGCGGCACGCGTTTCCGCTTCTGGCTGCCGGCGGTTCCCGATGCGCCGCCGGTGGTCGCGGAAGTCCCTCACGTGCATCACAAGCTTACTGGACGCGTGCTGTTCATGGACGACGAGGAGCCGATTCGCGACATGGCGAATGCGTTGCTCAAGCGCCTCGGTTTCGAGGTGACCACGGTGCCCAACGGCCACGAGGTTCTGCGCGCCTACTCCGAGGCGATGGCAAGCGGCACGCACTACGATCTCGTTATCATGGATCTCACGGTGCCGGGAGCGATGGGCGGCAAGGAGGCGATGTCCGAGCTGCACAAGATCGATCCGGCGGTGAAGGGCGTCGTGTCCAGCGGCTACTCCAGCGACCCGGTGATGGCCAACTACCGCGCCTACGGTTTCATGGGCATGGTAGCCAAACCCTACCGGCTCACTGACCTCGCCAAGACGATCCGCACCGTGCTCGAAGGCGATCACGCGGAAGCGTAATCGGAGGTCTCGCCATTTTGATCGACCTGCGACTGCCGGAACCCTTGCTAGGCGGACTGTGAAAGTCGTCCTTGCCGAAAAACCCTCCGTTGCTCGCGACATCGCGAAGCATCTCAACGCGAACAAACGCGGGAACGGGTTTCTCGAGGGCGATGGCTGGATCGTCACGTGGGCGTTTGGCCACATGGTCGAGCTGCAGGAACCCGAGGACTATAATCCCGAGTGGAAACCTTGGCGCCTGTCTCAACTGCCGATCATCCCCGAAAACTTTCTCCTCCGGCCGCGCGCCGATGGCTCGGCCACCGAGCAACTTGAAACCATCAAGCGCCTCTTCCTCGAAGCCGAAGAAATCATCTGCGCAACGGACGCCGGTCGCGAAGGCGAGTTGATCTTCCGCTACATCCAGACGTGGGTCGGCTGCGAAACGAAACCCTTCCGCCGCCTGTGGATCAGCTCGTTGACCAACGAGGCCATCGCGAAAGGGTTTGCCCAACTCGCACCCGGCACCGACTTCGACCGGCTTTACCATGCCGCGCGTTGCCGCAGCGAGGCCGACTGGATCGTAGGGCTCAACGCCACGCGGTTCTTCACTGTCGAATACGGCAAGCGCAACTTGCTCCTCAGCCTTGGTCGCGTGCAGACGCCTATTCTTGCGATGATCGTCGGGCGCGATCTCGAAGTGGAGCACTTCGTCGCCGAGGATTTTTGGGAAGTCCACACGCGTTGTCGCGGCGCGCTCTTCAAACACACCACGGGCAAATTCCCCAAGCAGCCCGACGCCGAGGCCGTGGTCACGCGCATCACCGGCCAAGACCTCGTAATCACCGGCGTCGCCAAGAAGAACGCCCTCGCGCATCCGCCGCTGCTCTACGACCTCACGTCGTTGCAACGCGACATGAACAAGCGCCACGGCTTCACCGCCGATCAGACGCTCAAGCTCGCCCAAAGCCTCTACGAGTCCAAGCACCTCACTTACCCCCGCACCGATAGCTGCTACCTGAGCAAAGACCTCGAGCCGACCCTCGCGCCTCTGCTCGAGCGCCTACGCACGCTCAAGCCCGCTGAAATCGGGAAGCTCGACCTCGTGGCGCTCCCGTTATCGAAGCGCATCATCGACGACAAAAAAGTCTCCGATCACCACGCCATCATCCCGACGACCATCCTCGGCGACCGCCTCGAAGGAGATGAGGCCAAGCTCTACGACGCCGTGGTCACGCGATTGATCGCCGCGTTTTATCCGCCCTGTGTGCGCGCCGTCACCACCGTGGATGCGGTTGCCGCCGAGGAGCCGTTTCGCGCACGTGGCGTCGTGTTGGTTGATGCCGGTTGGGAAGCACTCTACGGCGGCGAAGTTGCCGATGACGACGCGACCGCCACCGGCAAAGAAAAAGACGCCGAGCCCGCGCAAAAACTTCCCGACTTCCGTGAGGGCGAACGCAACCCGCACGAGCCAAAAATCGCCCAGTTTAAGACCTCCGCGCCGAAGCGTTTCAACGAAGCCAGCCTGCTCCAGCTGATGGAGACTGCCGGCAAGAACGTGACCGACGAAACGCTCAAAGAAGCGCTTAAGGATAAAGGTGTGGGCACGCCCGCCACGCGCGCCTCGATCATCGAAGTCCTCATCACGCGCAAATACGTCGAGCGCCGCAAAAAGAACCTCGTGAGCACCGACTCGGGCCGCGCGCTCATCGCGCTGGTGAAGGATGAGCGCCTCAAATCCCCCGAGCTCACCGGCGAATGGGAGTTCCGCTTGAAGCAGATCGAACGCGGCGAGTATGAGCCGCGGGTTTTCATGAACGAGGTCGAGGCCTACACGCGGGAGATTCTCCAAGGAAAAGCCGAGGCGACCATCGACCTGACGAATCTCGGTCCGTGCCCCTGTTGCCATGCACCGGTGATGCGCGGACGCACGGGCTATGGGTGTTCGAAGTGGAAGGACGGCTGCAAATTTGTCCTGCCGGGCGTGCTCTGGGGACTGACGGTCTCGCCGGTGCTCGTGCGTGAGGTGCTCATTCACAAGCGCAGCCTTACGCCTCACTCCATCGAGGTAGACGGCGCGCGGCACTTCGCTCACCTGCGATTCGATAAGAAAGGCCAACCCGCCTACGACCTCGCCGAAGCGGCGAAGAAGGCCGATTCCGCCGAAGAGTCGCTTGGGGCGTGTCCCGTCTGCGCAGGCGACGTCGTGGTCGGGAAAAAGGCCTACGGCTGCTCCAACTGGCGCAACGGCTGCCGCTTCGTGGTCTGGAAGGTGATCGCGCAAAAAGAGATCACGACCGACATCGTCCAGCAGCTCTTGAGCGACAAGGTCACCGCGATGCTGACGGGGTTTACCTCCAAGGCCGGCAAGCCGTTCGACGCGAAACTCAGGGTCGTAGGCGGTGAAGTGAAGCTGGATTTCGGAACCTGATTTCAGGGGCTGAGTCGGGAGCTGAGCGTGAGGTGGATGGCGAACGGGCTTTTTTATCTGGAACTCAGGAAAGCAGGAATCGAGGGCGGAGGGCTGAAAATGGAGGCCCGACGACCTCGTCGGGCTTGCTGGGAGGCGTCCAAAAACCGACCCGACGAGGTCGTCGGGTCTCCATTTTCGGATCTCTATTTTCTCGGGCGGGATTTCTGTCGGGGTCGGATCTTAGGCGGACGTCGGGCGATTGCCTGTTTCTTTCTCGGCTTCGTGACGCGAGGGTTAGCCGGGTGTTGGTTTCGCGTATGAATATCAACCCCTCATCTCAGCCCCTCTCCGGTAAGAAAGTCGCCATCCTCGTTGCGGATGGTTTTGAAGAAAGCGAACTCGTGCAGCCTCGCGCCGCGCTCGACCAAGCGGGCGCAACGACCTTGATCGTCTCACCGAATACCGGAGCGGTGAAGAGTTGGACCGGCGAAGGCTTTGGCCAAAGCATCACCGTGGACATCCCGGTCGGCAGCGCCCACGCCACTGACTTCGACGCGTTGCTGCTTCCGGGCGGCGTGATCAATCCTGACAAGCTCCGCATCCAGCCCGACGCCGTGGAGTTCGTGCGGGCATTTTTCGAGGCGGGCAAGCCGGTGGCCGCGATCTGCCACGGGCCGCAGTTACTCGTCGAAGCGGACGTGGTCGAAGGGCGCCGGCTGACGTCTTATCCGTCGGTGAAGACCGATCTGATCAACGCCGGCGCGGACTGGGTCGATGACGAAGTCGTCTGCGACCAAGGCCTCGTGACCAGCCGTAGGCCTGCCGATATTCCTGCGTTCAACCGAAAGATGATCGAGGAAATCGCCGAGGGCGTGCACGCCGGCCAGCACGCCTGAGCGCCTCAGGCCGCTACATTTAACCCAAGGTCGCCTGTGGCTCGCGGCCTTCTTCGACGTCGTGCAGATCAACGTAGGTATGCACGTCGGCGCGGTGGGCGATGCCAGCGGTGGCTTTTCCTTCGACCACGCCCGGGCTTCCGCTGTCGCGCCAGCCGCGTTTGAGCAGGAAGAGATTCCACACGAAGACCTGCTCGACATTGAGCGGTTGGCGGCCGGCGAAGAGGTCATCGAAAATTTCCTCGGCCGTGCCACCTTTCAGCGTGCGGGCTTTGACTTGCTCGTAGTCGAGTCCCCAGAAACGGCAGCAGCGTGCGTCGAAGCTGGTGTTGTCGCCGAAGCCGAGGTGACCGATGTAGTCGGCGGGAAGTTTTCCGGCGGCGTGGAGGCGAATCTTATCCACCATGCGGGCGAAATAGACGACGCCGCGGGTCTTTACGTGATCACTGACAGGGAACTGGGTGCTCATGGAGGTAAGAGGTTCAGTGTGTTGTGGAGAAAAGCAACCGGCGCGGAATACCTAAGTCGCGTGCGCAGGTAAGCCAGTCGGGGCATGGTTATTCCTGTCGCTCTTTGCGCAGGCCGTAAATAGGGTCGCGGTGTGCCACGGGGCCATTTCACCGCAATACAACCACGCAAAACTCTATGGCTCGAATCCACAACCGTCGCACCGTCTCCATCGTCAATCGCGCTTACAGCAGCGATCCCCTCGAACGCATTGAATCCATCGCCGGTGTGAATTCAGATCGCACCCGTTGGTCCTTTTCCCAATCCGCCGCCATCGCACTTATCGAGGCCGGCACCGACGCGTTTTCCATCCAGACGGCCGACCAAGTGGTAAAGCTGGTGGTGCACATGCACCGCGGTGAAAAGTATCTTCAAAGCGAACGCGAGAAGACCCATCCGGACGACTTGCTTCAGCTGACCACGGGCGCGGTTGCTTCCTGCGAGAAGTGATCCGACCAAGCGGACGAACGGGGTAATCCGGCTGCGGCATCCGCGCCTCGAAACCGCGGGTGACGCGTGCGAAATGGTTTCGCCGCGTTATAGTTCCGCATGGCAGCTGTTGGTCAAAAGCCACCCGGTGCGCGTGCTCCCCGCGGCCGGTTGCGACGCGCATTAAGATTCGCCGCACCGTTCCGCCGCACGGTGATCGCGATCAGCGTGTGCACACTGCTTTTGGCGGGGGCCAACGCCATCGATCCGCTCATCTTGAAGCAGATCATCGATGGTCTCGGCGGTGGTTGGCGGATGGACCGCTTGGTCCGCCCGTTGATGATACTCGCGGTGTTGGCGGTGTTTCGCGAAGGGTTTTCCAGTCTCTCCAACTGGCTCACGTGGCGCATCCGCATCGGGCTGCATTATGCGTTGCTCGAAGCGACGGTCGGTAAGTTGCACGCGATGCCGCTGCGACTTCAGCGCAGCGAGGGCGTGGGGGCAATTCTCACGCGGCTCGATCGCGGCATCCAGGGGTTTATTGGTGCGGTCACGCAGTTGCTCTTCAACGTGCTCCCGGCGCTCGTTTACTTGGTGATGTCGGTCGTCATCATGCTGAAACTCGACTGGCGGCTCGCCCTGGTGGTGATCGCGTTTGCCCCGTTGCCGGCATTCATCGCGGCGTTTGCCGCGCCCGAGCAGACACAACGCGAGCGCACATTGCTCGACCGGTGGGCGCGCATTTATTCGCGTTTCAACGAAGTGCTGTCGGGCATCCTCATCGTGCGAAGTTTCTCGATGGAGGATATCGAGAAGCAGCGCTTCCTGCGCGATGTGGACGCGGCGAATCGCGTGGTCATCCGCGGCGTCGGCGTGGACAGCGGTTTCGGTGCGGCGGGTAATCTCGTGGTGGCGATCGCGCGCTTGGCGGTGATCACGCTGGGCGTTTGGTTTGTGGTGAACGGGCGAACGACGGTGGGAACGCTCGTAGCGTTGCTCGGCTATGTGGGCGGCCTCTTCGGTCCGGTCCAAGGATTGAGCGGCATTTTCCAGACGGTGCAGCGGGCCTACGTGTCGTTGGACGAAGTGTTTTCGATTCTCGATGTGCAGGAACATCTGGGCGATCAACCGGGAGCACGCGATGTCGGCCACGTGAACGGACGCGTGGTGTTTGAGAACGTGAGCTTTCACTACGAGCAGAACGGGCGGCCGTTGCTCCAGAACATCAGCTTCGTGGCCGAGCCGGGCGAGACGGTGGCAATCGTGGGCCCGAGCGGCTCGGGGAAAACCACGTTGATGGCGCTCTTGATGCGGTTCTATGAACCGGTGGAAGGGCGCATCACGCTCGACGGACAGGATCTGCGCGGACTTCGCCAGGGCTCGCTGCGCCGCCACATCGGCGTGGTGCTGCAAGATCCGTTGCTCTTCAACGACACGCTGCGCAGCAACATCGCCTACGGGCGGCTCGGCGCCACGCCAGCGGACGTCGAAGCGGCTGCGCGCGCTGCGCACGCCCATGAGTTTATTCTGCACATGCCCGAGGGCTACGATACGTATGCTGGCGAACGCGGCGCGTTGCTGTCGGCGGGCGAGCGTCAGCGGGTAACCATCGCGCGGGCACTCGTGAAAAATCCCAAGATCATCATCCTTGATGAAGCGACGGCTTCGCTCGATGCCGAGTCGGAGGCGATGGTGCAGGACGCGTTGGAAAAGCTGATGAAGGACCGCACGACCTTTGTGATCGCGCACCGGCTTTCCACCGTCGTCCATGCCGACAAAATCTTGGTGTTGCGCGGCGGGTGCATTGCCGAAGCGGGCAAACATCAGGACCTCATGCAGCGCGGCGGTTATTATGCGTCGCTGGTGAAACGCCAGACGCGCGGGCTGATCGATAACGATACTTAGAGCACCGCGTGGTGTGCGGCCGCGCGCAGGCGAAAGGCGGCTTCGCGGATGGCGGTGGCCGTGGGCACATCGTCGTTCGCCAGCGCCACGCACTGGTCAAAGAGGCCAGCCGTGCGAGCCTCTTCGCGCACTCGTCCGGCCAGTGCGATGATTGGCTTCCCATAACATCGTGCGAGCGCCGCGACACCGGCCAGGCCTTTGCCGTCCAAGGTCTGCGCGTCCAAGCAACCTTCGCCGGTGAGGACCAAGTCGCATCGTGCAATCGCCGCTTCGAGTCCGATCAGCTCCGCCACCAAGTTGAAGCCGGAGGTCAGCCGCGCGCCGGCAAAGGTGAGCAACCCGTAGCCAAGTCCGCCCGCCGCGCCGACACCCGGAGTGTCGCGTTCGTCGCGGCCATTGCGCCTATCGCGTCCGGGCTGGCTTGCGACCAGATCGGCTACATGCCGCAACGCGTTTTCCAGCGTTTCCAAATCGGCCGGCGTGGCGCCTTTTTGCGGGCCATACACGCGGGTTGCGCCGCGCGAGCCGAGCAGCGGATTGGTGACATCACACGCGCCGATGATCTCTGGCCACGTGTTGTCGGTTGAACGTGCGGGTGCGATCAGCTCGGTGATCATCGGGAAATCGCGCGGCGTTATCATTGCGTTCGTGGCGTCGGATAGGGGTCGGAACCGCCAGCCGAGCGCGACCGCCATGCCTACGCCGGCGTCGTTGGTCGCACTGCCGCCCAGGCCGACGATGATCCGCCGCGCACCTCGTCGCCGGGCGTCGTTCATCAGTTCGCCGACGCCGAAGGTGGTTGCGGTCAACGGATCGCGTTCGGCTGGCGCGAGTGCGGTGAGTCCGGCGACCGTGCTCATTTCAATCACGGCCACGCGTTCGCTTTCGATCCACGCGTAACGTCCGGTGATGGGGCACCCGCGTGCGTCGTGGCTGGGCGCCTCGATCCAGACGCCGTGCAGAGCGGCGCGCACCGTGTCGGCTGTTCCTTCGCCGCCGTCGGCGATTGGCAGCAGCGTGATGTCGTGGTCGGCTCCGGTCATCCGCACACCCTCGGCCATCAACTCGGCGGCTTCGGGCGCCGTGAGGCAGCCTTTGAATTTATCCGGAGCGATCAGGATTTTCATGGATGCGGGGTGCGGGTGAGGTTTCCGCCGAATGGGAGGAGGACCGGGAATTCGGGAATAACTGGGCGTTAAAACAAGCTGTTTTGCGAGGTTGCCCTTTGCGGGGCGGCGCTTTGGTTTGGCGGAGTTTTTTCCGTCGCCGGGCGCTTTGTCCGGCACGCCATCCATCAACCCGATCATCACCGAATCATGTCCTCCTCTGAAAACACCCTCGAAACGCCCGATCAGCGCGTCAGCTACGGCATCGCCATGAACATGGGCGCCAACATCGCCCGCCAGGGTGGAGTCGAAATCGACCTGTCTGCGTTCATCATCGGGTTGCAGGATGGCCTCGCCGGCGCGAAGTCCCGCGTCGCGGAGTCCGACCTCAAGGCCGCGTTCCAAAGCGCTCAGGCCAAGGTTGAAGCGGCCGCCGCTGCCGGTGCCGCCAAGCAGGCGCAGGCCGGGCTGAAGTTTCTCGCCGAGAACAAGGCGCGCGCTGGTGTCGTGACGACCGCGTCCGGCCTGCAATACGAGGTGCTCCGCGAGGGCAAGGGCGCCAAGCCCAACTCCGATCAGTCCGTCGAGGTTCACTACCATGGCACGTTGATTGATGGCACGGTGTTCGACAGCTCGGTGCAGCGTGGCGAGACGATTTCGTTCCCGGTTACGGGCGTGATCCCCGGCTGGGTCGAGGCGCTGCAACTCATGTCGGTCGGCGCCAAGTGGAAGCTCACCATTCCGGCCGACCTCGCCTACGGCAACCGTGCGCAGGGTGCGATCCCCGCCGGCTCCGTGCTGGTGTTCGAAGTCGAATTGATCGGCATCGAGTAAGGGGGTTTAAAAGTCTCGCCGGCGCCCCCCCCCCGCCGGCGAGGCCACGACTGCGGGATGGTCCTGGCGAGGGTTGCCGGCCAGCCACGGTATGAACGGAATCAAAGGCCGAATTAGGAGAGTATCCGCACGAGCTTGGCTCCGTTAACGGACGCGGGGGGAGCACTCTTCAACTGTGTGGGACCGCTAACAGCCAGTGGGAGAGTGCTAACGGACAGTGGGAGAGTGCTAACGGACAGTAGGAGAGTGCTAACCGACAGTGGGGGAACGTTAACGAAAAAAAGGGGAAACGTTAGCAGCCGGTGGGGGAGCGCTAACCGGCACAGGGGAACTGCTAACGGACAAGGGGGCAAAGTTAACTGGCATCCGGGAAACGCTAACGGACATCGGGGAAACGTTAACGGACAATGGGGGAATGCTAATGGGCGAGGGGGACGCGCCAACCGGGATTGGGTGCTAAGTGCCTATTATGGCGGATATATGGGGCGTTTAGGTGCACAGCCCGCGCGGCCCGACGCGAGGTCGGGCCCTACATCCGAAATAGCTCAATCCAGGCTCACGCCCTCGACGATCAGGCGGAGGCTGTCGAGACGGAGGCGGGCTTGTTCGATCGCGGTGCGCACTTGCAGAACCTGTTTCTTCGCGAGGTCGATTTCCTCGGGGCGCACGTTGTCGTTGAGCTTGCTCAGATCGACGAGGCGCTGGAGGTCGGCGGTGAGGACGGCGGCGGCGCGTTCGCGGGCGGTTTTCTTGAGCGTGAGTGTTTGGGCTTTGGCCCGCTCGGAGGCGCCTTCGATCAGGTTCTTGAGCAACGTGCCGTTGAAGCCCGGGCGTTCGAGGAAGCGTGGGAGCGGGGCGTCTTCGACGTCGGCGGTGAGGCGGGCGTAGTTGGCGTCTTCAGTGAGGTCTTTGCCGTGGATGTCCACGAGCACGCGAATCGGCGTGGGGGCGAGGAACTGGTCCACGTGCCACTTCGCGTCGGCGACGGTTTCGAGCACGAACACGGCTTCGAGGAGGAGGTTGGGTTTGTCGGCTTCGAGCACGCAGAACGACGTGGTGCCGGCGGGCGAATCGACGAGGAGGTCGATGCTGTCTTGCACGAGCGGGTGGTCGGCGGAGAGGAAGCGGATGTCTTCGCGGGCGATGGCGCGCTTGCGGCTGTAGGTCGCGAGCATGCCGTCGCGCGGGATGGAGGGGAACCCTTCGACGTAGGCGTGGGCGGCATCGAGGTGGATGTCGCCTTCTTCGAGCTCTTTTACGTGAACACCGAAGTGCTCGAAGATGTCGGTGAGGATTTTGCGGAGGAGCGGGTCGGCATCGGCGGCGCGCACGCGGTCTATCACGGATTTCGCGATCTTCGGGTTGAAGGAGTTCAACTCAAGGAGGCGGTCGCGGCCGGCCTTCATTTTGAGTTGGAGGGCGGCGCGGAATTCCTCGGTCTCGGCGATAAACGTGTCGAGTTGCTTGCGGGCGGTTTTCTTGAGTTTGCCTTCGCCGTAGGAGGTCGCGAGTTCGAGCAGGCGCGTGCGGAAGGCGTCGGCATATTCGTTGCCGCCGTGAAGCGGGGCTTCGAAGGCGTTGAGGCCAAAATGATACCACTCGGCCACGGCGGAGTCGGCGCCGCCGGCGAGGTAAGGGACGTGGATTTTGATGGTCTCCGTCTGACCAATACGATCGAGGCGGCCGATGCGTTGCTCGACGAGGCTTGGGTTGAGCGGAAGGTCGAAGAGGACGAGGTGGTGGGCGAACTGGAAGTTGCGTCCCTCGCTGCCGATCTCGGAACAGAGGAGCAGTTGCGCGCCGGCAGGCTCTGCGAACCAAGCGGCCTGGCGGTCGCGCTGGATGAGAGGCAGGCCCTCGTGGAAGAGGCCGATGTTGACGTTGAGCTTTTCTTTGATGGCGGCTTCGAGGGCGAGGACCTTGCGCTCCGAGCGGCAGATGAGGAGGACCTTGGCGGGCGTGGTTTTTTTGAGGAAGGAGACGAGCCAGTCGAGGCGGGGGTCGTCTTTGTAGGAATAGCGGACGGCGGTCGGAGAAGTCGGAGAAGTTGAGAGTTGAGGGTTGAGAGTTGAGGGATCGGAGGTTGCGGCGGATTTTTTGGACTTGGGTTTGGCTCCGGGGATTGCGGTGAGCGGGGACGTGACGACGTCGGGGGACGCGGCGGCCTTGGCTTTGGTCTTCTTGACGGCCTTGGGCTTGCGCACTGGTTTGGCGGGCGCGTCGTCGTCGAGGGAGTCGGGGTCGGATTCGGAGTCGGTGAGGGAATCTTCGGACCACTCGCTGGCGCTCGTAGCTACGTCGGAATTGTCGGAATCGTCGCGGTCGGAGGCGTCGTCGGAGTCTTCGGGGGATGCGGAGGCGAGGGCGGCTTCGGCTTCTGCGGAGAAATCGATGGAGATCGGGGCGTTGTCGATCGGCGCGGCGGCGCCTTGGGTGCGACTGGCCATGTGATCGGTGGCGTCGGCGGCGGCTTCCTCGGCCTGGAGTTCGCGGGAGATGCGGGCGAGGAGAGCGGGCGATGCGTCGGGGAGCGCGATGGGACAATATTGGCGCTTGGGGAAACCTGTCATCGCGGCGCGGGTGTTGCGGAAGACGACGCGGCCGGTGCCGTGTTGATCCAACAACGTGCGGAGAAGGGCATCGCGGGCGCCGGGTTCGCCGGCGTCGAGCGCGGCGAGGTGGGTGGCGAGCGTCTCGGGATCGCGGTCGAAGATCTGGCGGAGCGCGGCCTGGTCTTTCGAGGAGAGGACTTTGTTTTCGACGATCTTTTCGGCGATCTCGGCGATCTTTCCGAAGTCGGCGGTCTCATCGAGGAACGTCTCGTAGTCGTCGTAACGGTGCGGATCGAGGAGGCGGAGGCGCGCGAAGTGTCCGGTGAGGCCGAGCTGGGTGGGTGTGGCGGTGAGGAGGAGCAGACCGGGGGCTTTGCGGGCGAGTTGCTCGACGAATTGGTAATCGGGGCTGGCGGCTTCAGGGGTCCAGCCGAGGTGGTGGGCTTCGTCCACGATGACGAGATCCCAGCCGGCCTCGATGACTTGGGTGCGGCGGGCGGCGGCATCGGGGCCGGCGAGGTAGGCGATGCTGGCGAGGCCGAGCTGGCTGGAGAGGAACGGGTTTTTGCCCGGTTCGCTGGCTTCAACGGCGGCGCAGCGCGGTTCGTCGAAGATGGTGAACCACAGATTGAAGCGGCGGAGGAGTTCGACGAACCACTGGTGGGTGAGCGACTCGGGGACGAGGATCAGGGCGCGTTTGGCACGGCCAGTGGCGAGGAGGCGCTGGAGGATAAGGCAGGCCTCGATGGTTTTGCCCAGGCCAACTTCGTCGGCGAGGAGCACGCGAGGTATCTGGCGGTTCGATACTTCGTGCAGGATGTAGAACTGGTGAGGGATGAGGTCGATGCGACCGCCGAGGAAGCCGCGCACTTCGGATTGGCGGAAGCGGGTCTGGGCTTGGAGGGAGCGCAGGCGCAGATCGAAAACCTCGGACGGGTCGGCTTGGCCGGCCATGAGGCGCTCGGCGGGGGAGCTGACGCTGGTAAGGTCGGAGATGGCGTCTTCGCGCACGCGCTGGCCGGTGGGGCCGACGTAAGTGAGGAGGCCTTTGTCCTCTTCGACGGAGGCGACGGTGAACTTCTCGCCGGCGCGGGTGGCAACGGTTTCGCCGGCGGCGAATTGCACGCGTTTCAGGACGGGCGTGCCGCGGGCGTAGATGCGTTTCTCGCGGGTGGCGGGGAACTCGACCGTGATACGGCTACGATCAAGCTCCGTGACGACACCGAGACCGAGCTCGGGTTCACGTTCACTGAGGCAGCGTTGTCCGACAAAACCAAGAGACATAGCGGAACATCAGACGGGGCGGACTCGGCGATTTCAAATGCGATTTACTAAAGGCATATCGAGTGAAAAAAGAGGGCCGGTTACAATCACCGCGCCTTGCCGGTGCGCCGGGGCAGTCATAATCTTAAGGCCGCAAAGCTACCATAACCCTAAACCGGAGGTTTCATCCATGTCTGCGATCAAACTACATCTCGAAATGGCCGAGATCGACGCGCTCGAGCGCTACGCCGAATCTCTCCATGTCAGCCCCGAGGACGTTGTCTACTGCGCCCTCAACCGTCTCATGCTGAGCGGTCGCGATCCTGTCGTCCAAGAGGACATCCGTCAGACCAAAGACTGGCGCCGCTCCAACCTGCCGCTCTGGAGCGACTCAGCTGCGAGCGTTCATGCCTACGAGGCCAAACACGACGACGAGCCGACGCCTAGTCGGTATCTTTGAAGCGCGCGGTGCCTCACTTGATGCAGCCGGGGTCAGTGACCCCGGCTGCATCGGTGATCGGCGCTGAAGGTTAGGCCACGGTGAGCGTCACCGGGATGTTGCCCTTGGTCGCGTGGGAGTAGGGGCAAACTACGTGGGCCTGCTCCACGAGTTTTTCGACCGTGGCGCGATCAACGCCGGGCACCGAGATAGTGAGGGCAACTTCGATACCGAAGCCTTGGCCATCGTCACGCGGGCCGATGCCAACTTGCCCGGTGACGGCGGATTCTGCGGGGACCTTAACGCCGGCTTTCCCGGCGACGAATTTAAGCGCGCCTAGAAAACAGGCCGAGTAGCCGGCGGCGAAAAGCTGTTCGGGATTGGTGCCGGTGGCTCCGTTGCCGCCGAGTTCCTTCGGCGTAGTCAAGGTGACGGCGAGAACGCCATCGGCGGATTTAGAGGAGCCTTCGCGGCCGCCGGTGGAGGTGGCTTGGGTGGTGTAGAGGATTTTCATGATGTTATGTAGGACGAGAGTTGGATGTTTGGGTTGAGGGAAAGGATGATCAACGAAGGCGGTTGCGGAGTTCGGTCGAGGCCTGAAGCAGTGCGGCCTTGGTGGAAGGAGTTTGGCTGAGGGCATTGAGCAAGCCGAAGTCGTGGATCGTGCCGTTGTAGCGGACTGCGGTGACCTCTACGCCGGCGTCTCGGAGGTTGCGGGCGTAGGCTTCTCCCTCATCGCGGAGGACGTCGAATTCGGCGGTTTGCACGAGAGCGGGCGGCAGGCCTTGCAACTGCGCCTGGGTGGCGCGGAGAGGTGATGCATGGATCGAGGCACGGTCGGCATCAGCGGTCGTGTAGTTGTCCCAGAACCACTGCATCAGCGGGCGAGTGAGAAAGTGGCCTTCGGCGAAGCGCTCATAGGAAGCGGTGTCAAAACGCGCGTCGGTGACGGGCCAGAACAGGACTTGGTAGCGAATGGCGGGACCACCACGTTCCTTGGCGAGGAGGGCGATGACGGCGGCCATGTTGCCACCGACGCTGTTGCCTGCGACGGCGAGCCGGGAACCGTCGATCTGGATCTCGGCACCATGCTGGGCGACCCACTGGGTGGCGGCATAAGCCTCTTCGATGGCGACCGGATAGCGGGCTTCGGGCGAGGGCGTGTAGTTAACAAAAACCGCTGCGGCGCCGGAGCCGGCCACGAGATCGCGGACGAAGCGTTCGTGCGTGGGGTAGTCGCCCAGCACCCAGCCGCCACCATGGAAAAACATGAAGGCGGGAAGCACGCCATCGACGCCCGCGGGGCGGACGATGGTGAGCGAGATGCGCCGGTCCTCGGCCTCAATGGTCTTCTCGGACACGTCGGCCGGCGGGAGCTGGTCACGCGGGAAGTTCGCTTGGGCGCCCACTAGCACGGCGCGGGCTGCGGAGGGCGAAAGCGTTTCGAGTCCCGGGCCGGCGGGGCCGTGGACTGCTTGCAGGAAGGCTTGGGTGACGGGATCGATGCCGCGGCTGCCAATGCCGCCGGCGAAGGCGGAAGAGGCGAGTGCAGCGATGACTGCGGTGGTGGCTGCGGGCTTGGTGAGGAGTGATGTTTTCATGAGTGGTTAATTAGGTTCGTTGTAATTGATTATATTGCGCACAACCTAATGCAATATTAAATTGATATCAATCTAATTTGACACTTCTGAGTCAGTGGGTTGCGTGGAGAAAACACTTTTCGCCATGTCCAATCCGACGCCCGTTTCCCTGAAGAACATGCTCTGTCTTGACCTCTACGCGGCCTCGCGGGCGGTCATAAAGGCTTACCACCCGTTGCTGGCACCACTGGGGCTCACGTATCCGCAGTATCTGGTGATGGTCGCCTTGTGGGAGTCGGGGCCGCTGGCTGTCAAAGAGTTGTCGGCACGGCTGAGCTTGGACTCGGGAACGCTGTCGCCGTTGCTCAAGCGGCTGGAAGCGGCGCAGTTGATTGATCGCAAGCGGAGCAAGGCGGACGAACGAGGGGTCATCATCTCACTCACGGCTGTGGGGCGCAGCTTACGCCAAAAAGCTCCGGCGGTGCTGGACGCGGTCGCCTGCGCTTTTCCGGTGAAAGGCGAGGCGGTGCGCGAGTTGCAGGAAATGTTGCGGACGATTACCCGCGAGATGGCAGGCGTGGCCGACGACGCCGCCGGGGCGGACGCGGAAGAGTAATCAGAGGGCGGACGCCGCTTGCTTTAGCCAGGCGATTTCGGTCGGGAAGATCGTGTGAGCGGAGCCGGGAATGACTTGCTGGGTTACGTCGGCATTGAAGGCAGCGAGAGCAGCGGCGCTGTGCTCGACGTGTTCAATCGGAATATGGGCGTCGGCTTGGGCGCAGGCGATGAGGATGGGCGTGCGCTGGAGATCAACCGCATCGCGCGCGGCATCCCTCGGGCCGATGAGCGCACCGCTCAATCCCGCGACGAAGGCGTAGCGCCTGGGGTGACGAGCGGCGTATTCGAGCGCCAAACACGCGCCTTGGGAGAAACCGACCAAGCCGATGCGCTCGGAGGGAATTCCCGCAGCAAGGGCTTCGGCTACCAACGTGTCGATCACGCCGAGCGCGCTGGAGAGCCACGGTTCGTTTTGCGCGGGCGGTGCGAGAAAACGATGTGGATACCACGTGTGGTTCGCCGCCTCGGGCGCGAGGTAGGCGAGTTCGGAGGAGGCAAACACGCTGGCGAGGCCCGCGATGTCATCGGCGGAGGAGCCGCGTCCGTGAACAAGAATAACGACGCCACGGGCTTTCGCGAGCGGCGCGCCGAGGCGGAGCGTGTGAGTGGTGTCGTGGAGATGCATAGAGCGAGTAGTGAGTAGGCGGAGAGCTGGAGTAGCGGGGGATTGTAGGAGGTTGAATGCTCGCTACTCATTACCCGCTACTCGCTACTTTTAATTGGCAGCCAGCTTGGCGGCGATTTGAGCGGTGTGTTTGCCTTGATAGCGGGCGATGGCGAGTTCGTTGGCGGTGAGTTGGCGGCTGCCATCGGCACCGGCGATGGTGCTGGCTCCATAGGGCGAGCCGCCGGTGATTTCGTTCATGTTCATGAGTTCTGCCGCGGCATAGGGGACGCCGACGACGGCCATGCCTTGGTGAAAGAGGAAGGTCTGCATGCTGATGAGCGTCGTCTCTTGGCCGCCGTGTTGAGTGCCGGTCGAGGTGAAGACGCCGCCCGCCTTGCCGACGAGAGCACCTTTCATCCAGAGGCCGCCAGTGGCGTCAAAGAAGGCCTGCATCTGTGCGGTGGCGCTGCCATAGCGTGTGCCGCTGCCGAACAGCAGGCCGTCGGCTTCGGCGAGGTTTTTGGGATCTGCGACGGGAACGTGCGCGAAGGCCTTCTTCGCTTCGAGGGCGCCCATCTTTTCGAGAACGGAGTCGGGGAGGGTCTCGGCGACTTGGAGGAGTTCAACCTCGGTGCCCGGGACGGAGCGGGCGCCTTCGGCGACGGCTTCGGCCAACTTGTAAACGTGTCCGTAGACGCTGTGGAAGATGACTTTGATTTTGGTGCTCATGGTTTTTGAAGAGGACGGGGTGAGTAACCTATTAGGTTACTCGATGGTTGGGCGGGCCGGTTGGATTGATGGATCGAATGTAGGAGCCTGCTTGCAGACGATGCGGGGAGTTGGCGCGGGCGAACGGTTCACATCGCCTGCGAGCAGGCTCCTACATTTCGGATTAGTGTTTAGACGGTGTGGCGGGCGGGTTGAAGGGGAGGGATGAGGCGTTCGATCTGGCTGCGGGCGCGTTCGAATTGAACGGGGATGCGGAGGGTGGTTCCGAGGGCATCCACGGGCTCGTCGATGGCGAAACCGGGAGTGGCCGTGGCGATCTCGAAAAGGATGCCTCCGCGTTCACGATAATAGATGGAGTGGAAGTAATTGCGGTCGCGCACGTCAGAGACGGGATAACCGGCGAGGTGCAGGCGTTCCTGCATCTCCAGTTCGGTGGCGTCGTCGGGCACGCTCCACGCGATGTGGTGGATGGTGCCGGAGCCGCCGAGGCCGGGAGCGACGGAGACGTCGGTGATGACGTCGATGTAATGGCCGGAGCCGCCGCCCGCAGCGGACTCGAACCGGGCCCGGTTGCCTTCACGTTTCACGAGCCGATAGCCCATCGTTTGGGTGAGGAGATCCTCAGTGGGTGCGGCGACACGAACGGTGAGCTCGGCAGTATGAAGGCCGCGAAGGGCGTGTTCGGCGGGGATGTCGTTCCCGCCCAACCAGCCGGTGCGCGGGTCGTCGGACACGGAGACGAGTTCGATGGGGATTCCGTCGGGATCGGCGAACGTGAGCACGTCTTCGCCGAAACGCGTGCGCAGCTCGGTGGAGACGCCGTGGCGTTGGAGACGTTCGCTCCAGAAAGTGAGCGAGGCGGAGGGCGCGGAGAACACGATGGCGGTGTTCTGGCCGGAACCGACGCGACCACGGGCTTCGTGGCCGGGCCAATAGAAGAAGGTCACAATGGTGCCGGGTGTGCCGGTCTCGTTGCCGTAGTAAAGGTGATAGGCGGACGGATCGTCGAAGTTGACGGTCTTCTTCACCAGGCGCAGGCCGAGCAGGCCGGCGTAGAAATCGACATTGACCTGTGGGTCGCTGGCAATGGCGGTGAGGTGATGGATGCCGGTGGGGGTGGTCATGGGATCAGGAGAGGGAGTGTGAACGGATGAGGATTGGACCGGTAATGAGCTGGCCGGTGCGGTGACGGAGGGTTGGGTGACGTTGTTCATGCCAAGACATTATCACCGTGAAGCACGGGCGCCCACTGCGCCGAACGGCTTGCCGTCATGCGTTCCGCGCATAGCTTCGGCTTACTTTGAATCTCGATCTCCTTCGCTCGTTTTTCGCCATCGTGGAGCTGGGCAGCCTGAACAAGGCGGCGGAGCGGTTGCGGGTATCGCAGTCCACGCTCACGCGGCAGATGCAGGCGCTGGAGCAGGAGGTGGGCGGGCCGCTGTTGGAGCGCAGTCCGGGCGGGGTGGCACTCACGGCGACGGGGCATGCGCTACTCGATGGTGCGAAGCCGGTGCTGGAACAGTTCGACGCGGTTATGGCCGGCGTGCGTCAGCGGGCGCGTGGGCAAAGCGCGGATTTGCGCGTGGGTTATCTGATGTCGGCCGCGGCGTGTTACCTGAACCCGGCGCTGGTGGCGCTGCGCAAGGCGCATCCGGAGGTGAAGGTGAAGATGCGGGATCTGTCGCCGGGCGAGCAAATCACTGCGTTGCGTCAGGGAGAGATCGACGTGGCGTTGATCGGGCAGGCGGGCCTGTTGCTCACGAAGGAGTTTTACGTGAAAAAAGTGGCGGTTCTTCCGTTGCTGGTGGCGATGGCGGAGGATCATCCGCTGGCGAAAGCGAAGACGGTGAAGCTGGCCGAGTTAAAGAAGGAGGTGTTCGTAGGCGTGCCGGATGCCGATATCCCCGGGCATAATCGTTGGGTCACGCAACTGTGCCGGCGCGCGGGCTTCCGGCCGCGTTTTCTGCAGGACGCCGACAGCATGTCTCATGGCTTTTCACTCATCGCAATGGAGGGTGCGGTGTCATTGCTGCCCGATTACACGAAGCGGATGCCGATTCCGGGAGTGGTGTTTCGACCACTGGACGATGCGAGAGCCAAGTGGGAACTGATGGTGGCGTGGCAGCGAGGCAAGGCGTCCGCGCCTCTGCTGGCATTGGTGGATGCTCTGCCATCAGTTTGAGGTTAGTGAAAAACTTTTTGCTGCGCAGTCGGTGGCGAGTGGTTCACATGGAGGCATGTCAGTGCCGTTGCTTTACGAATCTCACTCCCACACGCCGCTCTGCGGACACGCGGTGGGTGAGCCCGAGGAATACGCCGCCATGGCGGAGGTGCGCGGATTAAAGGGCATCATCTTTACCTGCCACGCGCCGCTGCCGGGCGGTTTCGCTGCAGAGGTGCGCATGGCGCCGGAGGAATTCGACGAGTATGTGGCGATGATCGCGCGAGCGCGCGCGGCGTTTGCCGGGCGGGTGGACGTGAGGCTCGGCTTGGAAAGCGATTATTATCCGGGCGTGGAGCCTTGGCTGAAGGAGCTGCATGCGCGTGTGCCGCTGAACCACGTGCTGGGTTCGGTCCATTATCAGATGCGCGATTACCGGGCGCTGTATTATCGCGGCGACTTGGCGGCGTATCAGGAGCTTTACTACGAACATCTCGCGCAGTCGGCGGAGAGCGGGCTGTTCGATACGCTGGCGCATCCGGATCTGATTAAAAACGAGGCACCGGACCTGTGGGATTTCGAAAAGGTGCGGCCCATTGTCGTGCGAGCGCTGGATCGCATCGCGGCCACCGGGGTGGCGATGGAGCTTAATACCAGTGGTGCTTTTAAGGCTTTGCCGGAGATGAACCCTTCGCTCGCACAGCTGGAACTCATGCACGAACGGGGAATCCCGGTCGTGCTGGGCGCCGATGCGCATACACCACGGCGGGTGGCGGACGGCTATGAAGAAGCGATGCGCGTGTTACAGTCGGTGGGCTATACCGAGGTGAACTACTTCTTGGATCGCAAGCGGCACGCGGTGCCGATCACGGACGCGCTGGCTTCGTTGCGTTGAGCGGGACGTGCCCCGTTTAATTTTTTAGACGCGGGGTGCGCCCGTGGGCAGGTCCGGGTCGAGAGTTTGCAGCGCGAGGTAGGCGCGAACCAGCGCCGGTTGGAGGAGATCGATCCGGAGCGGTTTGCTGAGGAAGTCGTTCATGCCGGCGCTAAAGGCGTTGAGGCGGTCTTCTTCGAAGGCGCCAGCGGTGAGCGCGATGATCCATGGACGAGTTTGACAGGACGGGAGCTCGCGGATGCGGCGGGTGGCTTCGAGGCCGTCCATGCCGGGCATCTGCACATCCATGAGGATAACGTCGAATATGCGGCGTTGAAGCGCCCCGACGGCTTCGGCGCCGTCCGAAACGATTTCCACGTCGTAGCCAAGGCGTTTCAGGGAGAGCTTGGCGACGCGTTGGTTAACCGTGTTGTCCTCGGCCAACAGGATGGACAGCGGCATCGATTCGCTGGGGCGGTCATGCGTTGCGGCGGTCCCGGAGAAAAGGGCGGGCGTGGATGACGTCACGAGGGACGCCATGAGTTGATGGAACCTGGGGGCGGAGGCGTCGGTGAGCGTGCCGACGCGGTTCATTAAGAGGAGCGGGATCGCCTTGAGGCCACGCGCTCGGAGCTGGCGGGCGAATTCCAGTCCGTCCATGCCGGGTATTCCGCTTTCAGATACGATGAGATCGCAGGGAGCTCCGGTTGCGAGGTGATCGAGAGCTGCGGTGGTATTCGCGGCGGAGAAGACAAACAAGCCGGCTTCGCGGGCGTAGTGTTCGATCTGCGGAAGGAGGGTCGGGCTCGCGATGGCCACGATGTGACGATGAGCGAGACGATCGAGGCAGCTGGCGTGATGGCACAGCGCATCCTCAATGACGATGGGCACGCGGATATTGACGTGGAACGTGGAGCCGCGTCCCGGTGCACTTTCGACCGAGATGGTGCCGTCCATGAGTTCGGCAAGGCGGCGGCTGATGGCGAGGCCAAGGCCGGTGCCGCCGTGCGTGCGAGTGATGGAGGCATCGACTTGGAAGAAGTGCTCGAAGAGGCGCGACTGTTTGTCTTTGGGGATGCCAATCCCGGTGTCGGTAACGTTGAAGACGAGCGCAACTTCGTCGACCGTGGCGGACTCGACGCGGACTTCCAGCGCGATGCCTCCGTGGTCGGTGAACTTCACGGCGTTGCCGAGCAGATTGACGAGGATCTGGCGGAGGCGGGAGGCGTCGCCTTCGATCATGCGGGGCACGTCGGCGCCAATGAGGTGAGTGAGGGCGAGGCTTTTCTGGTTGGTGTGCGGGGTGACGAGGTCGATGGCCTCGGTGACGCAGGAGAACAGGTCGAAGGGTTGGCGCTCGAGTTCCACGCGGCCGGCCTCGATTTTCGAGTAGTCGAGCGTGTCGTTGATGAGGGTGAGCAGGGATTCGCCGGAGAGTTTGATGGTGTTGAGGTAATCGCGCTGCTCGGGGTCGAGCGGCGTGCCGGCGAGGATGTTGGTCATGCCGATGACGCCGTTCAGCGGGGTCCGAATCTCGTGGCTGATGGTGGCGAGGAAGGCGCTCTTCGCTTTGTTGGCGGCTTCGGCGGCTTCGGCGAGCCGTTGAGTTTCCTTGATGGTGGCTTGGAGCGAGGCGTTGGCCGCGCGGAGGCTTTCGTCTGACTCCAGGAGCGCGATCATGTTCACTCGCTCGCGGGTGATGTCGTAGTTGACGCCGTAGGAGCGGACGATGCGGCCGGAGGCATTGCGGACGATGCGACCGCAATTGCGAATGTAGCGGATTTCGTTCGATGGGGTCAGGATGCGATATTCGACGTCAAATTCGCCGCGCCCCTCGGAAAAGGCGCGGTTGATCTGCTCCTCTGCCGCGCGGTCCTCGGGTAACATCACCAGGTGCCAGATTGAAAAATTCCCGGGGAACGCGTCGCGATGCATGCCGTGGAGCGTGAGCATGGCATCGTCCCAGATGAGCTTCCCGATGTGGTGATCGTATTCCCAAATGCCGATGCCGGCGAACTTGGCGGCGAGGGTCATGCGTTCGGCGAGGCTGGAGACCTCCAGCTCTGTGCGCTTGCGATCATCGATATCCTGGATCGTGCCGGCCACGCGGACCACGCGACCCTCTTGGGTGAAGGCGCGTCCGATGGCGCGCACCCAGCGCACGTTGCCATTGGCTTGGCGCAACTGAAGCTCCACATCGTAAGGCACACCCATGAGGCAGCATTGGGTGAAGGCGGCCTCGATTAGCGGGCGGTGTTCTTCGACGAACGAGTGGATGCCCACCTCGGGTGGGGGCGCCTCGCTGACAGACAGGCCATGAATGCGAAAGGTCTCGTCACTCCATTGCCGACGACGGGTGATCAGATCGTAATCCCAGTTGCCGATGCGAGCGATGCGCTGAGCTTCGTTGAAGAGAGCCTCGTTGCGCTCAAGTGTGCTCTCACGCTCGATTTGCGTGGTGACGTCCGCGCCCACCACGAGAAACGCGTTGGGCCGGCCGCCTTCCCCTAGGATGGGCTGGCCGTCGAGTCGCATCCAGATGTCGGTGCCATCGTTCCGGCGATTTCGAATCGTGACGGAGAAACTGCGACCTTCGGCGAGGGCCTCTTGGATTTCCGCATCGCGTGCGGGATCATTGCCGGGCGCGTTTAGAAACTCAGGAGGCTTGCGGCCACGCGCGTCGTGGAGGGAATAGCCGGTGGTGCGAGTGAAGGCATCATTGACCCATAGAATCCGATAGTGCGGGTCGGTGATGAGCGCGGAGTTCTGCGTGTGCTTCGCGATCATCTCGAACATCTGGTTGGTTGCCAGAGGCACGGCGTCCGGCCAGTTCGGAGTCTGATCTGGAGGACTCATGGACGGCGTAAGGCACACGGCACCATGGGGGAAACGTTGTCTCCAAATCATGAAGACGGGCAATCCTCATCTATAGGCGATTCGGAGGAAGGTTGAAAACCGCAGCTTTTCGCGTTCCATCGCCTGTTTTCCACCATGTCACCCTCCCTCATCAACCTCTATGGCCTCACGCGTGCCGAGATGGACG
This sequence comes from uncultured Opitutaceae bacterium, assembly GCA_967755175.1. Lineage (GTDB taxonomy): Bacteria > Verrucomicrobiota > Verrucomicrobiia > Opitutales > Opitutaceae > Rariglobus. The sequence goes on from CBRAFO010000030.1 coordinate 29,668, forward strand.
CGCTCATGACCAGTTGGGATTTAAACCGGGTGCATGCGGCGCGGCTCTGGAAATATCTCTATCTGGACGGAGCCGATAACGTGGCCGCGATGGACGAGCTGCCGCTGCGCGTTCGTTCACGGCTGGAGGCCGAGACCACGCTGGGCCATCTGGTGATCGCGCGGGAAACGCATTCCAGCGACGGGTTTACCCGCAAATACCTGCTCGCTTTGAATGATGCCCATCGCATCGAGACCGTGCTCATGCGCTACACCGGGCGCACCACGGCGTGCATCAGTTCGCAGGTGGGCTGCGCGATGGGCTGCGTGTTTTGCGCGACGGGCCAGATGGGTTACACGCGGCATCTCACGGCCGGTGAAATCGTCGCCCAGGCTGTGCATGTGGATCGCGTGCTGCGCCATACCGCCGAAGAGACCCCTGCGCTGGCCGAGGCCGGGCACACGTCGCCGCACCACCGCCACGAGCGTCTTCGCAACATCGTGCTGATGGGCATGGGCGAACCGTTGCACAACTACGACTCCGTCATGAAGGCGGTGGACATTCTCTGCGACGGCGCGGGCATGGGCCTCGGGGCGAAGAAGATCACTCTCTCCACGGTCGGTGTCGTGCCGGGAATCATTCGCATGACCGACGAGAAACGGCAGATGTGTCTCGCGGTGTCGTTGCATGGCGCCACTCAGGCGGAACGTGCCGCGCTGGTGCCGGCCGCGCGCAAGTGGACGCTCGACGCGCTGATGGACGCCTGTCGCTACTACACGACGAAGATGGACCGGCGCATTTTCTTCGAGTGGACCCTCATCGAGGGCAAAAACGACGGCCCCGACCAAGCTCATGCGGTGGGCGCGTTACTGAAGGGCATGCAAGCGCAGGTTAACTTGATCCCGCTGAATCCGACCTCCGGATACGCGGGCCTGCCGAGTCACAACGTGGCCGCGAAACGCTTTCAAGAAATCCTCGCCGGCTACGGTCTGCCGAGCACGGTGCGTCAGCGTCGTGGCATCGACATCGGCGCCGGCTGCGGACAACTCGCGGTGGCGGAGTAAGCCATACGATTTGATGGAGCGGCGACGTCCCCGTCGCCGAACGGGGATACTGCCCAGTGCGCGCTGACGCACGGCCGGCGACGGGGACGTCGCCGCTCCGGTTCATGCCGCAGTTGTTTTGGGGACTATCGATTGTTCGCCGTGCGGAGTCCGGCTTACTTTAAAACCCGGCCTGCGTAATATAGCGCGGCGCCGGCAGTGAAGCGGGCGCGACGCCTTCGCGCACCGCCAGCGTGGCGAGGACCTTGGGCACATAAAGGCGCGTCTCGATGGGCAGGTCGTCGGCGATTTCGGCAAACGTCGTGGCGTCGCCGGCTTTCAGCGTGCGGCGCACACGTCCTTCGCCGGCGTTGTAGGCGGCGAGGGCCAGCGGCCAGGAGTCGAACATCCCGTGCAGCTGGCGAAGCAGCATGGCGGCGGCGCGCGCGCTTTTCTCCGGGTTGGTCCGCTCGTCATAGGGACGCAGTCTCAGGCCCTGCGCGCGGGCGGTGATGGGCATGAGTTGAAACAGGCCGCGAGCGCCGCCGGAGTTATACGCGCGGGGATTGAACATGGATTCGATCTCGGGAATCCACGCCAGCTCCTCGGGCACGCCTTCTTCGGCGAAGATTTTTTTGAGGTGCGGAAGGAACTCGTCGGCGCGTTTCGGCCGAGGCTGGTTTCGCAGCAGCATCACCCACACATCATACATCGGAACGATCGACTCCGCGGATTTGGCCTCCTGTGGAATCGGGGTTTCGAACCCGGGTAAAAAGACCTCAAGCAACGGCGACGGCGGCGGGGTGATGGCGGTCTTGAGGGTAACTTGGTCAACCAACCGCCCCGCAAGCCAGTCCGTGTAATTGTGGGGCAAGGTGCATGACGCACGCAGGTCTGCTTGAATTGCCATCGGGTAGGCACGAAACCCCTCAAGCAAACCGGGATTCCGATTCCCCGTGTCGCCCACGTCCACATGCGTGGCAAATTCCGGCCACACTTCACTTTCGACGAACGTGAGTCCGGCGGGAGCTTCGGAAGCAGTTTCGGTGTCGGTGTCGAAAAGACTTTGGCCAAACACAACCGCCGGCTGTTCGTCGTCCGGCAAGCTGCCGTGCTCTTTTAAAAGCGCACGCGTGACCACCAAGGCGGGCGCCAAGACAATAGCCGACAAGAGGATCAGCAGCCGCGGATTCACGGGCGGGATAGACCCCGGGGGCGCGATGCGGTTCAGCCCGGACGGGACCGGGTCCGCCTATACTGGAATCACCCCTCCATCTCGTTGCCCTCAAACGAAGAGAGCGCTTCGGACTTTCATTAAGTCGGGGTAAAGGGAGCGGTTCGGCTGCATTTGGGGTGCAATGCGGCGCTCGGGGGCGGCTGCTTTACCGTTTGACCCTCCTAGGGGGCGGGTTACTTACACCCCTCCTGCGGATGAATCGGGTCTACATAAAAACCTACGGGTGTCAGATGAACGAGCGCGACAGCGAAGCGGTCGCAGCGATGTTGCGCGCCCGGGGTTATCGCATCGTCGGCAATGAGAACGACTGCGATGTCATGCTGCTCAACACCTGCTCCGTGCGTGACGCGGCCGAGCAGAAGGCCATCGGCAAAGCCGCCCATGTTTCCCATCAGCGAAAGAAGAACCCCGATTTCGTCATCGGTATCCTCGGCTGCATGGCGCAAAACCGCGGCGCCGCACTCCTCGACCAGCTCCCCGATGTGGACCTGATCGTCGGCACCCAAAAGTTTCACCAAGTCCCCGACTACCTCGACAACCTCCGCGCCGCCCGCGACGCCGGCGTGCCCATCGGCGAGACGATCATCGACATCGCCGAAGAGGCCGGTTCGCAGAACACGATTAAAGACCACCTCACGCCTGAGGCCGGCGCGCAGGGCGATGCGGCGGATAACGCCGGCGGCATCCTAGTGCCGCAGGTCAACGCCTTCGTTTCCATTCAGCAGGGCTGCAACATGGATTGTGCGTTCTGCATCGTGCCGAAGACTCGCGGTGACGAGCGCTCCCGTCCGATGGACGACATCGTGGCCGAGTGCCGTTCGCTCGCTGCGCGCGGCGTGAAGGAAATCACCCTCCTCGGTCAGATCGTCACCAGCTACGGCCGTCGCGATTACACCCACACGAATGGCGTTTCACCCTTCGTGCAATTGATCGAGCGCGTGCACGAGATCGAGGGCATCGAGCGCATTCGTTTCACCTCGCCGCATCCGCGCGGGTTTAAAGAAGACCTTGCCGCCGCTTACGGACGCCTGCCGAAGCTCTGCGAATACGTCCACCTGCCGATGCAGAGCGGAAGCAACCGCATCCTCAAGGCGATGAACCGTCCTTACTCGCGCGAGCGCTACAAGGAGATTGTCGATTCGCTCCGCGCCGTGCGGCCCGACATGTATTTCTCGACCGACATCATCGTGGGTTTCCCCGGCGAGACCGATGAGGAGTTCGAGCAGACGCGTGAGCTGTTCGAAGCGTGCAACTACGACATGGCTTACATCTTCAAGTATTCCATTCGCAGCGGCACTCCGGCGGCAGACTTGGGCGACCAGATTTCCGACGAGGTTAAAGAGCACCGGAACCACGTCCTGCTGGAGATTCTCCGCAAGAATTCCGAACGCCGCAACGCCGCCTTGCTCGGCACCGTGGAAGAGGTGTTGGTCGAAGGCCCTGATAAAACCGGCCAGCGCTTCACCGGTCGCACGCGCGGCAACCGCGTGTGTATCTTCGACGCCAACCCGCGTCTCATCGGCCAGCTCGTGCCGCTCAAGATCGAGCGAGCCAGCGTGAGCACGCTGTATGGCGAGCTGGTGCTGAGTGGGGTGGAGGCCTTGTAATGATCCGGACGGAGAACCAAGCCGAGAACGAGTAAGAGAACGAGAAAGAGAACGAATTTACCATGTCACTCACCCTTGCCACTCTCATCACCGGCTTGATCCTGCTTTCGCTGGGCACGCTGTTTCTCGTGAGCAACTCGGCCATCGTTTCGATGTTCAAGGCGTTCCCTCGCTCGCAGACAGCGACGGTCTTTTTCTTCGGCGGCGGCGCAGCTTGGTTCCTTTACCAAGTCTCCGACATGTCCGCCGCTGATGTCATCGGGTTCTCCACGCCCACGCCGTTTCTGTTTATTTTCGGTCTGCTCGCGCTGCTCGCGTTTTTTTACCTGCCCGAGTTTCTCGCGGTGCGCGGGTTGAGCGTGGTGATCCTCGTGGGCTCGTGGCCGCTGCTGATGTCCGCCTATCAACGTTACGAGCTGCCGCAGCGGCTCTTCATGGTATCCGCGCTCTACGTTGCGATCACCGCTGCGATCTATCTAGCGGCGTCGCCGTTTCGGTTGCGTGATTTCTTTGACTGGCTGTTCCGTGCCCCCGGACGTGCGCGCATCCTCGGCGGAGTGCTCGCTGCGTATGGGCTGCTCCTTACCGGCGTGTCGTTCACCTACTGATTCTCTCCCTCTGACGCCGCCATGACACCCGTTCTTCTTGTCCTCGCCGGTCCCGCCGGTTCCGGAAAAACCACCCTGTGCGAACGCATGGTTGCCGAGATCTCCGGCTTCGAGCGCATCGTCACCACGACCACGCGCGCGCCGCGTCCGGGCGAGGTGGATGGCGTGCACTACCATTTTCTCAGCGCGGAAACCTTCGACGCCAAAGTGGCGGCCGGCGAATTCCTGGAGTGGGCGTGGGTTCACAAAACCGGCAACCGCTACGGCACGCTTGCATCCTCCGTGCTCGATCCGCTGGCGGCGGGTCGCAGCCTCATCATCAACGTGGACGTGCAAGGCGTGGAGAGCTTCCGCAAAGCCGCCGAAGCCAACCCCCTACTCGCGACGCGCATGGGCACGGTTTTCATCAACGTGCCCATCCCCGAACTGCGCGTGCGCTTGCAGGGTCGCGGTGAAAGCGAAGCGGAGATCGGCCATCGCATGGAAACGGCGGAGCGCGAGCTGCTGGAGATCGGCAAATTCGATTTCGTGGTCCACAGCCGCAACCGTGAGGACGACTTCCAGTCGCTCCTGGCGATTTGGCGACAGGTGCAAGCGCGCGCCGGCGAAGTGGCTTGAAATGTAGGAGCCTGCTTGCAGGCGATGGTTT
>CBRAFO010000031.1:0-34576 GCA_967755175.1 uncultured Opitutaceae bacterium
GGCACAGTGCGCATCCGTTCGCCAAGCACAAGGCTCGGGATGACAAGAACGTCCATCCCTCTCGCTGCCGATGATCGCGAGGGAACTCCGACGGCCCGCGCCGGGACTCCGGATTATATTAGAGCAAACCCACAAAGACCCACTCACGGCGTGCTAATGGGGCGTCGGCTCCGGCTGATAATTGGCCGGATAGGGTTGCAGTTTTTACGCGAATCCCGGAACTGTCACCGCTCATGCCGTTTCGTCGCCTCGTCCTTTTTTCGGCCCTCGCCACCCTGCTCACCTCGTCCGGCTGTCGTGACGCCAAGATCGTGAGTTACCGCGTGCCCAAGGAGTCTCCGCCTCCGGCCGCCGCCAATCCGCATGCGGGCATGGGTCTCCCGTCCGACTCCGGCGCCGCCGCTCCCGGTGGACCGATGTCTGGCAATATGGCGGGCACGCCCGTCCCCACCGCTTCCGATGGCGACCTCACCTGGACCGCTCCCGCCGCGTGGCAGGCGCGTCCCGCCTCCGCGATGCGCAAGGCCACGTTTATTATCGCCGGTGACGCGCCCGGCGAACAGGCCGAGCTCGCGGTCACGGCTTTCCCGGGCGACGTCGGCGGCAATCTCGCCAACGTGAACCGCTGGCGCACACAGCTTCAGCTCCCGCCCATCACCGCAGGCGAACTCGGCGCGGCTCTCGTGCCCGTCGAAGCTGGCAATCTTCACGCCGAACTGGCCGAGCTCGTCGGGCCCGCGCCCGTTGGCGACAAGCCCCGCCAGCGCGTTCTCGGCGTGATCGTGCCATTCAACGGTGCGACGTGGTTCTTCAAACTTTCCGGCCCGGACGCTCTCGTGGCCCGCGAGAAAGACGCCTTCTTGAGCTTTCTCAAAACCCTTCAACCCGCCCGCTGAGCCATGCGTGATATCTGGGATTCTTTCGTGAAGTTCTTCATCTCGCTCCGCCTCACGGTGGTGCTGCTCGCGCTGTCGCTCGTGCTGATTTTTGCCGCGACGCTCGACCAAGTGAACCTCGGCGTGTGGGCCGTGCAGGAGAAATATTTCCGCACGTTCGTCGTGTTATGGAACGTCAAAGGATTCCCCGTTCCGGTCTTCCCCGGCGGTTACTCCATCGGCGGACTCCTGCTCATCAACCTGATCACCTCGCACGTTTACCGGTTCAAGTTCAGCTGGAAAAAGTCCGGCATCCTCCTCACCCACGCCGGTCTGATCGTCCTGTTGGTCGGCGAGCTGCTCACCGGCCTCTGGCAAGAGGAATACCAGCTGCGCCTCGACCGCGGTCAGACGCGCAACTACTCCGAGAGCGCCCGCTTCAACGAACTCGCGGTGATCGACGCGACCGATCCCAACTGGGACCAAGTGGTCGCCATTCCCGAAGAGCGTCTCCGCGACGGCGAAGCCATTCAGCACGAGCGACTGCCGTTCCGCATCGTCACCCGCGCCTATTACCCGAACGCCGCCATGCAGATGCGCGATCAACTAGGCAACACCTCCGCGCCTCCGCCCGCGACCCGCGACATCGGCGCGCGCCTCGCGATCATCCCGATTCCGATCACCTATAAACAGAACGAGCGCAACCTGCCCGCCGCGGTGGTCGAGTTGCTCGGACCATCCAACGTCTCGCTCGGCACCTGGGTCGTCTCCACAATGTTGATGCAGCCGCAGACCTTCGACTACGCCGGCCGCACCTGGCGTCTCGCCCTGCGCTTCGAGCGCGCCTACAAGCCCTACTCGCTCACGCTGCTCAAATTCTCCCACGATCGTTATCTCGGCACCGACATCCCGAAGAACTTCGCGAGCAAGATCCGACTCCACAGCGCCGATGGCACCACCGACCGCGAGGTGCTCATCTATATGAACAACCCGCTGCGTTATGAGGGCATGACGTTTTACCAAGCCGGTTTCGATAACAACGACACCACCACGGTCCTCCAAGTCGTGCATAATCCCAGCTGGATCTTGCCCTACGTCGCCTGCGCCATGATGGGCCTCGGCCTGCTGGTGCAGTTCGGTATCCACCTCTTCGCCTTTGTCACCAAGCGCCGCGCTGCCTGATCGCCATGATGCTTTTATTTCGCCGTCTCCTCCCGCGTTACTTCCCGCTCGCCGTTCTCCTGCTCGGCGCGCTCTACCTCGCGAGCCCGCTGTTCAAAAAACCGAAGTCCGCCTTCGATCTGACTACCTTTGGTCGCATCCCCGTCGTCGCCAATGGTCGCACCAAACCGCTCGACAGCGTCGCGCGCAACACGCTCTTGCTGCTTCAAGGCCGCCAGCGACTCGTCACACCCGCAGGCACGACCCTCGCGCCGACGGAGTGGTTGCTCGACGTGTTTTTCCGCCCGCAGCTCGCCGACACCTACAAGCACTTCGAGATCGTTCATCCCGGCGTGCTCGACGTCTTCGGACTCACCCCGACCGATGGCGACGGCAACAAGCGGTTTTCCTACTCCCAGCTCATTCCGAAGCTGGAGGAACTCGATCGTCAGTCCGAACTCGCCACCGGCGTCGAAGCCCCGCAGCGCACCGCTTATCAGCGCGCCATTCTCAATCTGCGCGATCACGTCATCCTGTATCAACAGCTCAAGCACAGCCTCGTGCCGCCCGACGGCTCCGACTTCCTTGGCGATCTCCTGAACCTGCAGGATAATCTCGGTGCCGGCGTGGATGCCGTTCGCGCCAAGGAAGCGGGCAAACCCGCCAATGCCGAACTCGTTACCTTCACGATGGAGATGGGCTCGAAGTTTCTCCGCATGGAGCAGATCGGTAACCTGCTCGTCATCCCACCCGCCCCCGGAGCGACCGACACAACCTGGCAAAAATCCGGCCAAGCGCTCCTCGGCACGTTTCAAAATGGCGCGGTTAACGTCCACGCGCTGACCTTCGCCGGCCTCCAGCACACATGGAAAAACCAAGAGTCGGAGCCCTTCAACACGCTCCTCGCCAAACAACGCGCGGAGCTTGAACACACCTACGCGCCCATCTTGAAGAAGACGGACGCCGAAACGCGCTTTAACCAGACGGAGCCGTTCTACAGCAGCATGTCGCTCTACGTGCTGGCCTTCCTCCTCGCGGTGTTTTCCTGGCTGAAGTGGCCGGAGACGCTCCAGCGCTCGGCCCATTATCTGGTGTTGCTCGCATGGATTGCCACGACGGTCGGTATCATCACGCGCATGTGGCTCGAAGGACGTCCGCCCGTGACCAACCTCTACTCCTCTGCACTCTTCGTCGGCTGGGGATCCGTGGGACTCTGCCTCATCCTCGAACGGATTTTCCGCAATGGCATCGGTAGCGTCGCGGCCGGCCTCACCGGTTTCTGCACGCTGCTGATCGCGCACCACCTCTCGCTCAGTGGCGACACGTTGGAAATGATGCGCGCCGTGCTCGACTCGAACTTTTGGTTGGCGACCCACGTCGTCGTGATCACGACCGGTTACGCGGCGACGTTCCTCGCGGGTTTTTTGGCGATTATCTACGTGGTTCGCGGCGTGTTCACCCGGTCTCTGGACAAGACGACCGCCGATGCGCTCACCCGCATGGTTTACGGCATCATCTGCTTCGCCACGCTCTTCAGCCTGGTCGGCACGATCCTCGGCGGCATCTGGGCAGACCAGTCGTGGGGACGTTTCTGGGGCTGGGACCCGAAGGAGAACGGCGCGCTTATTATCGTGATCTGGAACGCCATCATCCTCCACGCTCGGTGGGGCGGGATCGCCCGGACGCGCGGCATCATGGCGTTGGCGATTTTCGGCAACATCGTCACGAGCTGGAGCTGGTTCGGCACCAATATGCTCGGCGTGGGCCTGCACAGCTACGGCTTCATGGACCAAGCGTTCATCGCGTTGGTGATCTTCATCGCCACCCAACTTGGCCTGATCGTGCTCGCCTACATGCCCAAAGAAAACTGGCGCAGCGCCGCCAGCCTCAAGTAAGCCGATTCAGCCGGAGCGGAGAGCCGATAACGCGAGTCGCGGGGAGGTGGCAGGGAATGCCCAGAGTGACGTCGTCGGCCTCTCCGGCTACGACGTTGCGCTGCAATCATGCAGCGTGCCTGCGACTCATTTGCTGCGCTTTGGACGCAACACGAGGGAGGAGCGTGCTTTTCGTCGGAATAAGAGCGGGCAATACAAGAATTTCGTCGCCAAGCACGATGGGTAATTCATCCCTTTTGACGAAATTTTGACATCCCTGACCTAATTAATCCGCATTTTCTGTCATGAATTCCCCCACCCAACCGAGAGTCCATGCTCTCCAGTTCGCGCGGATCCTCGGATGTTTTTCGGCTCTTTTCCTAACGGCATCCATAAGCAATGCGCAGTTCTGGATACGTGAGTCCACGGTGTTGCCGGAGTCGATGACCGGAGGCGGATCCTCAGGGCGCGGCGGCACCACGACGTTCAACACATCGATCTACGGCGGTCTGGAATACAACGACAACGTCACCCTTTCGTCGTCGGGCTCAGGTGGTTTGGCCGCCCGTTTTGGCGTCACCTCGGGCGTAAAATACCCCGTCAGCGCAAACAATCAGCTCAGTTTCGACATGAGCTTGGAGCGGTTGCTTTACCTCACCGGTCCGTCGGGAAAGGCCGGGTATGACAACATCCTGCCAGGCACGAACACCACGTTTACTATATTCATCGGCTCCGTGCGCGTGCGCAATTTTTTGAGCGCTGAACTCACCGAAGATCCGGTCAACAGTCCCGTGATCAACAACACCGCGCGCTTCGGGCGTTTCAACGGGCGGATCGGCACGCAGATCGATTGGGACATGAATAGCGTGATCTGGCAGGCAATCGTGTCCGCGGGACGTCAGCTCGCCACTCAAAGCGTAAACGATCAAATCGACTTTTGGCAGTATGCCGCCGCGTTGCGTTGTGTGGTTCCCATGGGGCCGGCCACGTCGGTCGGCGTATCGACCAGCTACGCGATCACCAACTACGATCTCGCGATCCAGAACGATTCCACCACGCGCAGTCTGGGCGCCTTCGGCCTATTTGCTCTCAGTAAAAACATCACCCTGGAACCTGCCGTCGGCATGCAATGGACGGATTACGACGACAGTGGCACCATCGCCGACCAAACCGATTACTCCGGGGTCTATGGATCGCTGCAACTATCGCATCAACTCAACCGGAAGTTGAGCTACACCGTGTCGCTCAAGCACGATATGGACGAGGGCTACGGCACCAACTTTTATCAAACCACGGAGGCCTCACTGGCCGTGCGTCTCAAGATGGTCAACAAGTGGGAGCTCGTCGGAACGGGCAGCTACCAATGGATCGACGAATCGGGCCCGACGGGCGAATCCGCCGAACGCATCCTCCTCATGCTGGAAGGACGGCGCCCCCTCGGTCGCAAAGTGGATGGCAATGTCGGCATCGCTCACTATGAAAAGTTCTCCGATCAGGTCGGTAAGGACTACGTTCAAAATCGCATCTACTTTTCGCTGCGCTACACCTTCTAAGCATGTTGTCTCCATTTAGATTCTGGGCGCTCGCGATGCTGATGACAGCCATCGCCAGCGCAGCGGAACCATCCCCGGCTCTCCCAGCATCCCCGCCAACCGCCACCCCGTCCACCGGCGCTGATCGGTCGGTTACCGTGGGTGATCACCTGCGTTACCAAGTGGTCGAAGACCGGGACCCTCCGGTCGAAGTCGTCGTCAGCAATACCGGCATGATCGACGTTCCCTATTTGGGCCCCATTCAGGCGGCCGGGCTATCGCTGGAAGACCTGCGCTCCAAGGTTGCGACTGAACTTACCAAAGAACTTTACGTGCACGCCACGGTGCGATTGCAGGTGCTCGCCTTCAGCCAGGGCGCCGTAAACCGCGGACGCGTTCACCTCTCCGGCCAGATCCGCCGCGTAGGCCCGTTCGAAATCGACATCTCCGAACGGCCCACCCTCGGGCAGACGATTCTCGCGGCCGGCGGCCTCGCCGATTTCGGCGATCCTCGTAACGTCCGCATCATCCGACGCGAAGGCGGCGAAACCCGCACCATCGTGGTGGACCTGCGTGAGGTGCTCAACAAGGGCCACATCGAAAAGGACGTGGAGCTGAGAGACGGTGACTTCATCATCGTCTCCGAGCGAACGATCAATTGGTGAACAACATGAGCATGGACCCGAAGAGCTTGATCAATCCCCCGTTGCTCACCCTGCGTCTGAAGCGCTACGCGTGGATTATCGTGGTCGGCGCGATCATCGGTGCGATCTGGAGTTACGTCGCCGCCATGCGTCGTCCAATCGAATACGTTTCGAATGCCCGCATGTTTGTGAGCGGTCGCGTTAACATCCCCGACGCTTCCAGCGCGTATTCAGAGGAACTCGCGAATTACCTCGGAACCCAGACTGAAATCATGCGCAGCCATGAGGTCGTCTCCCGGGCACGACAGCGCGTGCTGTTGGAACAACCCGGCATCGAAGGCGACGCCCGCCTGGACATCCGAGTGGTTCAAGGGACTTCTATTTTCACGCTCTCGGCGACAGGCGGAAAAGCCGACTACTGCCGGGCGTTTCTTGACGCCGTCATGTCTGAGTTCACGCAGTTCAAACGAGAGCGGCGCATGGTCACCTCGCAGACGACCATCGAACAAATATCGACCGAACTGACGCGCCTCGAAAACGAGATCACCGCACAGGAGCAGAACCTCCTGCGCTTCAAAGAACGCAACAACGTCAGCTATTGGGAACAACAGTCCGTCTCCAGCGCCCATTTCCTCTCCGAACTGAAGGCGCGCGAGGCTTCTTTGCAGATGCAGCTCTCCGTGATGGATTCATGGGAGAAAGTCGCAGCCGAACGCAACCTCACCGACAAAGCCGAATTCGGTGCCAATGGTGCCATCACCTTCTCCGACTCGGCCGACAGTGCGCAGACACGCCAGCAGCTCAACGCTCTCATCATCGAACGTGACGAACTCCTTGAGATGCTTCGCCCCGTGCATCCCAAGATCATTCGCCTCAACGACGAAATTTCCCGGCACGAAAAACTCATCGCGTTGAACAAGCGGACGCTCCTCGAAAATCGCAACGAGCGCAAAGCCGCGATGCAGTCTGAACTCAACGGCTTGGCCAAATCCATCTCCGAGTGGGAGGTCAAATCACTGGAGTCCTCCCGCATCGAGGCGGAATATCAAAAGATCCGCGGCACGCTCGATCGCACCCGTGACCTCTATGGACGCATGCTCGCGTCCCTGCAGAATCTGGACACCCGCAAAGGCGTGGACCAAGAGCTCGTGCAAATCCTGCAAACAGCCTCTCCCGCCTCGGTGGTTGATCGCGAACTTCGCCATAGCACCGTGTCAGGTATCTTCGCCGGATTACTGGTCGGCGGCGTGCTCTTCATGGGTGCGTGCCGCTTGGACGAAAGCTCATTCTCCCCCGAGGAAATCATTGAGCGCCTCGGATGCCGCAGTCTGGCCGAAGTGCCTCAACAGCCCTCGGGCCCGGCTTCCTCGGGGCGCCGTAAATTCATCGAGTCCGCATTCGACGAAGCTTTCAGACGTCTTCGTTCGCTCGTGGTCCTCGGTCTGCCTACGGACGAGGCACCGGTGTTTTTGGTGACCAGCGCCCTTCCTGCCGAGGGCAAGTCCGAGGTCGCGCTCAATCTCGCACGCACCTTTGCCCGTATTGATCGCAAGGTTTTGCTAGTGGATGCCGACCTCCGGCGAGGCCGTATCCACAAGGCGATGGGAGTCGGCGAGATCAGCCCCGGGCTGTGTGAACTACTCAACGGTAAAGCCACCGAAGAGCAGGTCATCCGCTCTACCAATGAACCCAACCTCTCGCTCATCACGGCGGGACACTCGACCACTCACGCCAGCGAGATCCTCGGCACCTCGGACTTGGCTGGTCGGATGCATTCGCTACGCGGGCGCTTCGATGTGATCGTCATCGACTCCGCCCCTATCGGGCCGGTGGGAGATACCAGTTACCTCGTTCCGCACGTCTCGCGTATTCTTTTCGTGGTTCGCATGCGGCGCACTCCCATACGCCAAGCCATGAAGGCCATCGCCACCCTCAAGCTCCACGGCGCGGCCGACCTCGGGTTGGTCTTTAACCGCGTCAAGCAAGAGGGCGATCGTTACTACTACTCCTATCACAAGTGATCAGGAGTCCCGGGCCCGTTCAGCGGTCACGGTGATCGTCTCCGCGACCCCGAGCATTATCTCCAACGCCTCCTCTCGTCGTCCGATTTTCCGCAGCTCATGCGCGAGGCGTATGCGGAACCCGACCGGCGATCCCGGTCGATCCGCCAACAGGTGCAATAGCTTCAACGCCTCCGGGCCGGCCGGCATCTGATCAAGCAATCTGACGGCGGCCACATAGTCCGACGGGTTGGCCGTTACGCGCGCCTTTAATCCGGCATCCACCTCATTCGCACCCACCGGGGGCGGAGCGGGAAACAGGTGCGCAAGCCACACCCAAGCCAGATCGCTCCGTCCCCTGGCCAGCAATAATCGTGCTCCGGCGGCACCTTCCGCCACCGGCTGCGGCGGAGCTGCCCCGAGCCAATCCGCGAGTTCGTCCGAGCGCCCCCAGCGAGCCATCGCACCCAGCACCGACCGCACCGCGCTCCGTGCGCGCACCTCTTTCGCGGTGAGACGCCACTGTCCATAACAGCGCTGTGCGCCGATGCGGTCGCTGTCGGCCAGAATCACCCAGAGTTCAGGCACGTCACTGACTGCCCGCATCCAGTATTTCACATCGGAACCGCCCTCGTGCTCCAATTCTTGGGAGAAAAACGCCGCGACCTTCTGCGGATGCGCGACCCTGAAAAACTGCTTCCAAAGCGGCAACGCCAACTCGGGATGATCGGGCATTAACGCTCGGGCATACGAGCCCAACGCCGCAACATTTGTCCGGTCCACTGCGGCAACCAAACCAAAATAAACGGCCGCCTTTTCCGCCTCACCGCGAGCCAACGCTTCACGGCCGAGCACATGATTCACGCGCACATCCAGAGGCATCAACTGGGCCAGCTCGGCATTGACCAAGGCGGGATCATCGGCCCGCCGGTGAACGTGGTTCGCCCATACGGATGCCACCACCAACAGTAACACCACGAACACCGAGGCAACCGTGGCACCTTTTCGCTTCTCACCCGTGCAACACCCCTCAGTCGCCGGACGGATGATCGCCAACAGCGGCAATCCCACGACCACCAGTGCGGCCCGATGAAATGAGACGTCGCCAATCGCGGCCGTCATCCACGCAACTACGCCCGCTTCGGCCGCGATACGTAAACTCTGATCCCTCAGTCCCGCCTGCCCACGCAGCAGACGCCAACCGGCCCACCCCAGCACCAACACCCCTCCCGCCCCCCACTCCACCAGCATCTGCACCCAACTGGAATCCGGATGGACCACTCGCATGCCTTCACCCGGAACAAAACCGCCGAACAGCGCGAATGCCGCCTCAAAGCCACCACAGCCCATTCCGCCAATCGGTGCATGCCACAGCGCACGAAAACTCGCGGCCCATAACTCAAGCCGATATTCGCGCCCCAAGTCGGCCAATCGCGCCACCGTCGTTGGAGCAATCAACAGTGCGCCCAACGCCAATGCGCCTACTGCGATTATCCACCACCACACGCGCCGCCCCTCTATTCTAGACAGTCCGAAAACCGTTCCGACTAGCAGTGCGAGCAATCCTCCGCGCGAACCAAGCCCGGCCACCGCCACCACACATAACAGCATGGCGAGGATTGCCACCGGCCACTCCCGAGTGCGTCCATCGCGTATCGCGGCAAGCGCCAGCCCCGCCGCCAAAATAGCGCCCAACGCAAACGCGCACGAGGCGGCGTTGCGACTCAACACCGCTCCCAGATGAAAAGTCGCGTCATAATCCGCAACCGCCCTGGGTGCGGTGAGTAAAACAGCCGCCAGCGAAGCCATCACCGAGACCACTCCCCGCATCCAGGCCAACACGATGCCATCCTTGGCCAACACCGCTCTCAAGGTAGGCAGCAGCAAAAAACACATGCCGATCGCGGCAAGTTGGATCACCCCCAAGGCGACATCCGGCTGGCGAACCGGGAAAGGGAGCACCGCCCCCAAGTCGATCGCCGCCTGCCCGAGCGGCCCCGATGTAAAACGATCCTTGGCGAACAGAGTCACCAAAACCAGTGCGGCAACCCCGAGTCCCGGCCAAGTCAGGGAGCCACGCACATCAGCGAAGAGCAGCCCGGCCAGAAACAGCGCTCCGACGATCGGCACAATCCAAACCGGCACGAACCACGCGCAGAGCACCACGGCACCAGCCGCGCACCCGATCAAAATCGCCTGAATGCGATCGCGAGGTTCACTCGCGACATGGCTCTCGGCCCGCATCCGCAAGCACTAGTGGCTCACCTGAGTAGACGGAGGAATGATCGGAGGCGGCGTATCCGCGGGCGGCTTCACGGGAACCGGAGGCGTTACCGGGGGTGTTGAGGGAGGCGGCGTTATACTGTGCACGGGCTGCACGGTGATGTTCGTCGAACCGTCCGGGTCAGGCGAAGTCCGCACGATGCGGGCCATCGCAAAAGCACCCAGTTCGCTCACCACCAAAGGCGTGGAGCCATCGGCGGGAGCCCAAAGAATAGTGATGGACTCCGCACTGACACCAGGAGTCTCGATCGCCAGCGTCTTGGTTTTTCCATCCAGTTTTACCTCGCCCAACAGACGGCCATCGGGAGTGGAGCCATCAGTGGAGATAAAGCTCACGGTTCCCACCGCCTCGGCAAAGGCCAAGGAGACACGCTCCAAATCGATGGTCGCCGCAAGATTGATGCTGGCCGAAGCCGGCTTGCCGTTGACCGGGGTCAACGTGGTGGACGTGCCCGTGTCTCCATCGATGATCGAACCCAAGCCTGCATTGCTACCTGCAACCTTGGCGCCCAACTCATTGGCCGCGAAATTCACTTCCGCTACCTGTCCGGTGGATTTACCGGCGTTCTGCTCGCCCGCTTCTGGCGCAACCACCTTCAGCTGACCACTTGGCTGGCCGTCGGGACGCCCCACCACATCAATGCTGCAAATTGGAGCCGCTTCAGTGACATCCAGCTCAAGGACCATGAGCTTGGCTTTCACATTCGAAACGGACTGAGCGGAATCCACTCCAAAAGCCGAAGACAGCACGGGAGTGCGCAAATCGGGATCGGTAATCGCCGCCTGATTGGGCGCGATCGAAAGGGAATACCGCCCCTGTGCACCGGGTGCGAAAAGCGTGAACGAGCTGATCGTCGCATCCGCGGGGAAACTGAGTAACAACGAGGTCTTGCCCACAGGCGGAGTCCACCCCGAAGAAGCATCATCGTCGATTGACGCACTCATCCCCGAAATGGGCGACACCAGCCCGGTTTTCAAATCAATCGCCTGAACGGAAGCACCACCCAGCAACCGGGAGAGGTTTACCGTCTTGGTGCCGGCTGCGGGAGCGGACGCCGCCTCAGCATGAGCCACCGAGCCGCTTAACACGCCGAGGCCGAGACCGACATAAAACGAAGCTTTTGAAAGGCGGACGGTGCGATAGTTCATAATAATATGTTCGAGTGCCGTTGGTTACTTAACCGATAACCGATATTGCTAAAAAATGTTAAAAAAACTTATTTTAGCGTTGTCGAGAACTAACCCGCTATTTACCTAAGCAGATATGAGGAAAACACCTGGGGCCGCGAATTACGTCTTACTCGGTGCGTCCCTTCTCGTTTTCGGCGTAGCTTCCGCAAAAGCCACCGTGTTGGATGTATCCAGTGCCGACGTAGTGGGTGGCGTGACCGTCTGGCGTGGTGTTCAAAACACCGCCCAAACCGCATACCTCACCGACACTGGCGGCAAAGCCGGCGTGGCCGTCGTTGGTGTGGCGGACCAACAGACCGGTCAAAATGTGTCCGACTTGGTCGGCACGACCACTGCCCCCACGCTCTATATCGGCTACGGCACGATCAGTAACGTGGACTACATCGGGTTCCGCGTGCGTCTCAATACCGTGTCACTCACCAACGGACAAAATCCCACCGCCGATCCCGGTGGTTTGAAACAGGTGACTTACGTCGGCTTCGATTTTGATAATAACGGCGTGGCCGACATGGTGGTCGGCGCCAACCTTCAGGCAGAACAGTCGTCCAACTGGAGAGTGGTGATCGCCGACACCGACAATACCAAGGCCAACACCTCTCCCAGCACCACCGGTATCATCTACGGCCAGAGCATCACGCCCATCTACCAGCTCACCACGAACGGCAACGACAGCTATGTGAATTACCAGCAGGTCACATCCACCAACTCCACCGTTGGCGGCAGCACCGCGATTTCAGGCGATGCCGATGCGTTCCTTACCTTTGCTCTGCCCTACGCCAGTTTTGTGGCGGCCATCCAAAGCACCTCTGTGATGGGATCTTCCTTTTCGTTTGATGCGAATACGACCTATCGCATCACCGCGGGCACGAGCCAGCAGGAGAATAACATCAACCAGGACGCCATGGGTGACATGGACGTCGCCTTCAACTTCTCTGCGCCTATCAGCACTTCGGGCTCCGCCATCCCCGAACCTGCTTCCGTAGCGGTTTTCGGTGCGCTGATGATCCCCGTTGGTGCGGTGATGGCTCGCCGCCGCTGGCAAAAGCGCGCCGATGCCAGCAACCTCCAATCCTGAGAATGGATGCGGGGCTCCGACCGGATCGCCTTCGCGCGTTAAGCTCGAAGGTTTTTTCGTTTTTAATGCAGCCACTCTGGGGCGCGATTTTTGCGCTTACCTTAGGCCTGCTTACGTTCGCCCTACTGGAGTTCGCCCCAGGCGTGCCTGGCCGGTTTCGACCCTATACGCACTATAAGCACTGGAGGGCTGACGGGTTTGTGGTCCAAGCCGCACAAGCCCAGGAACGCGGCGAGCTCGACGTGGCACATCTCGCCCTCAGTTCGGCACTGACACTTAACCCCAAATTGAGCTCGGCGCACATCCAGCTCGCACGCCTGCAGGTGACAGAGGGACGATTCGCCGACGCAGCCCGGCAGGCTGAACTAATCGGCATGGATGGCCCCGGCTTTGTCCACGATATGCTGTTTTATACGGGGCGCTTTAACGAACTCCTCGCCTATTGTGCAATCCGAGCGACCCACTCCAGTAACCGGCAGGCCGTCTGGCTCCAGTCCGCGCTCATGATCGCACCGCTGGCCGCACCCGAAACTCGTGCCCAAGTCGTCCAATCCTTGATCGGGTCAAATCTCGCGAGTGCTCGCCTGCTTGAGGCCATACTATTGGCAACCGACAAGCGAGGCGAAGAAGCTGCGGGAAAACTTACGGAGCGAGCCAAGCTGCCCGGGCTCGATGCCGCCGAAACCCTGCTCGGAGTTGAATTGCTCATGCAAGCAGGCGATCCCGCCCGAGCGTGGGTCTGGTTACAGCGCCATCGAGAACTTCTCACCGATTTCGACGCCCGTTGCGGCGATTACCGGATCGAATCATCCCGAGATCCCGTTCTCGCACGGAGCATCCTTAAATCGTTTACCCAACTCTCCATGAACGAGAGTCGGTGGGTTAGATTGGGTTCCGTGGTCGCGATCTCTGGCGACTCCGATGCCGCGAATCTCTTTTGCCAGCTACTCGCCGACTCCCACCCGCATCCGTCTGCCGCTCTCTCGGCCAGTGCCTGGGCGCTTCTCTTGCTGCACGCCCGAAACAATGAGGCCTTAACTTGGGAGAGAAACTACCGTCGAGCCGGAGGAACCGAGCTCCCCGTGCTGGCAGGCCGCAAGCTCTCGGAAGCCGATCACAAGGCGCGCAGCCAAGCCGTTCGCCTGCTCTCTTCAAGCAGTCCGCTGCCACGCGAAATGATTTCGGCGTTACTCCTGCGCTGAGCTCGGGAATGCAAAACCTGCCGCGACTATTGACGCGCCTGCGTGCATCTCCGATGCATGTTGCCAATTTATAAGATGAGCAACGGCCACGCCACGCCGGTCACCCCGGCCAGCACTGCAACGATCAAGCCCACGGACCTCCGGGGCATCCTGAAATACGTCCCGCGTTTCCAAGGCCAAATCTTCGTCCTCGCGATCGATGGATCCATCGTCGCCGATGAGAATTTCGGCAACCTCCTCGTGGATGTCGCCGTGCTCCGCTCGCTGGGCATCAAGGTCATCCTCGTCCACGGCATCGGCCAACAGATCGTTGAGCGCTCCGAGTCGCTCAAGATTTCCATTTCCAACGCCGACGGCACCGGCGTCACCGACGCGGCCACCCTCGACCTCGCCATCCGCGCCTCGTCGCGCGTCTCGCACCTCATCCTTGAGGGCGTCACGCAGAACACCCTGAAGTGCGCCATCACCAACGCTGTCCGCGCCCTGCCCATCGGCATCATCAAAGGCGTGGACCAGCTGTTCACCGGCAAGGTCGACCGCATCGACAAGGAGTTCATCGCCCACCTGATCAACGCCGACATCATTCCGATCATCCAGCCCATCGGCTACGGACCGGACGGACGCTCGTTGCGCATCAACTCCGACCTCCTCGCCGCCGAGGTAGCAGAAGCACTCAACGCCTCGAAAGTTATTTATCTCACGCCGCAAGCCGGCCTGGAGATCAACGGAGAGATTAAACGCGACATCTCCGTCGACACCCTGCGCGCCCTCCTCAAGGAGCACCCCGAGCAACTCAACGAGCACTCACGCAGCAAAGCCGCGCATGCCATTCGCGCCATCGAGACCGGCGTGCCGCGCGTGCACATCGTCGATGGACGCACCTTCGACGGCCTCATCAACGAAATCTTCTCAAACGAAGGCGTGGGTTCGCTCATCTACGCCAACGATTACCAGCAGATCCGCAAGGCGACCAAGCGCGACGTGCGTTTCCTCTACAACCTCACGCGCAACGCCGTGAAGCGCGAGGAACTGCTCCACCGCACGCAGCAGGCGATCGAGAAGAACATCGATCAGTTCTACGTCTTCGAAATCGACGAAAACATCATCGCGTGCGTCACGCTGTATTTTTACCCCGACAAGCCGCAGCTCGCTGAGGTCGGATCACTCTACGTGTTGCCCTTCTATCACAACCGCGGAGTCGGCCGGAAGATGGTCGATTTCGCCTGTATGCGTGCGAAGGAAAAGGGTGTTACGACTATCGTTGCCCTCTCCACGCAGAGTTACTCCTTCTTCACGTCCGCGCTCGGCTTCGAGGAAGCCACGAAGTCCGTCCTGCCCGAAGCTCGCCTCAAGTCTTACGAAGAAAGCGGCCGCAATCCGAAGGTGCTCATCAAAGCGCTCTGAGCGACCAAACGGGTTTGTCACTTAATAGGTGACAAACCTGCTTGGGGCGCTCGGCCGAAGTTCAGCTCTTCAGCTCGACGATCACCTGCACCTCAACGGTGGAGTTCTTCGGCAGTCCGGCCACGGCCACGGCGGCGCGGGCATGTTTGCCGGCGTCGCCAAACACCGCGACGAGCAGATCGCTCGCGCCGTTGATCACTGCCGGGCTGTCGGCGAAGCCGCTCACCGCGTTGACGAAACCGTTGACGATCACCACGCGCGCGATCTGGTCGAGCGAACCGACTGCCGCCTTGATGTTGGCGAGCGTGTTAAGCGTGCACACGCGGGCCGACTCGTAGGCAGTCTGCACCGTCTGCGAGGCGCCGACCTGGCCTTCGTGCGTCATCTTGCCATCGAGGATGGAGATGGTGCCCGCGCAAAACAGTAGGTTACCCGTGCGCACGGTCGGCACGTAATTGCCTGCTGCGGCAGCGGTGGCGGGAAGTTTCAGACCGAGTTCGGCAAGCTTGGCTTCAGGATTCGACATAGACCGGAGTTCAAAAGATGAAACGGCTTCAAAGCAAGCGGACTGAACAACGGGAAAATTGAACCGAGCCGGTTCCCGCGGACTACGCACGAACAGAAGAAGTCCGCCACCACTCCACCTAAGGAGATAAGTCGCAATATATTGGCTTGTAATTGCGCGCGGCAGAATATTAGCAATTACCCCCCTGTTAGTTACCTTACCCTTACCCCCTAATTGTATGAAGATCCTTGTCGTAGATGATGATGCCGGATGCCGCGACATGCTGCACGCTCACTTAAATGGAAAGCATGAGTTGTCGCTGCTCACCAACGGTCGCAATGCCCTGGCTTTGCTGGCCGATGATGACCATGACTTCGACCTCGTTTTGCTGGACCTGCACATGCCACGCATGGGCGGCGACAAATTGATCGAAGTGCTCAATGCCTGCGAACACCTGAAGGCCCGCTTCATCGTTATGTCCGGTATGAGTAACATCGATCATGTCACCAAATTGCCCAATGTCTTGGCCGTCCTCCGCAAGCCCTTCCAATTAAATGCCCTCGACGCGATGCTGAATGAGATGCCGGTGATGGCTTGATCCCTCCTGCGCGATGCGAATCCATCGCGCTCCGGCTATTACAGACTCCGCCCGAGGATCGAAAGGATCACTCGGGTAATCTCAGCAGGCGTGCCGCGGTGCCGCCCAAGCATTCAGGCCCCACCGCAGGCGATATCGCCCGTGCCTCCGCTAAAAAACCAGTCATGGTCGCACGGCTGGAATCGCACGGAAACAGGTCCAACGGATAATCCGTTCCCCACAGCACGCGTTCCGCTCCGCACGCGGTCAGGCCTTCCGCCCAAATCGAATTCCCCCGGTAGAGCAACGGCGTCGCCGCCGTGTCCACCCAGACATTCGCCGGCAGCCCGTCCCCATCCGACTGCCCGTCGCGCCACAGCCGACCGCCCCAGTGCGCCAGAATGAAGCGCACCTGCGGAAACGCCCGCGCCATCGCCCGAAAATCCGCCAGCGGCGTCTCCACGCGTCCGGGATATGCGCCGATCAACGGATCGGTTACGTGCAAATTCACCGGCATGCTCAGCTCGCCCGCGAGCGTCAGCACCGCGAGCCAGCGCTCATCGTTCACGGCAACGTGTTGCGAGTGCGGCGACAACTCCCCCAGACCGATCAAGCCCGAGTCCTTCGCGCGGCGCACTTCGGAAAGCGCCTCCCCGCCGGCCGCCGCATGCACGGTCGCGAACGCCGAAAGCCGATCCGGATGATCCCGCACGCACTCGGCGTAAAATCGATTTTGCCGCACGCACGTGGCGTGGTTTTCCCAATACCAGCCGAGCAACACCGACCGGTCCACGCCCGCCGCGTCCATCCCGCGTAGCAACTCGTCCACCGAGGGAAACGCCTGCACCGGCCGCCCCGTGGTTTTGCGAATGCGCGCACACATCACCGCCCAATGCGGTTCGTGTTGGGCCGCAGCCCAGCCGGCGGGATCGCGGTTGGCTTCGGGCGGATACAAATGCACATGCGCATCGATGACGGGCATGCGGCCGAAAATCACGCGTTGCCCCGCTTCCCGCAACCCGCAACTCCACAGCTTCGTTCTCGTTCTCTTACTCTTTATCGTTCTCCCTCGTTGCAGGTTCCACCGCGTTTCCATGCTCAATCGCATCTTCAAGTTGTCCGCCCACGGCACCACGGTCGGACGCGAACTTCAGGCCGGCTTGGCGACGTTCGCGGCCATGGCCTACATCCTCGCGGTAAATCCCGGCATCCTCATGCCCGGCTTCGGCGCCGATCCGGCAATTGGCAACGCCCCCGCCTCCGCGAGCTACCTCGCGGTTCACGGCGCACTCGTCACCGTCACCGCCCTGACAGCCGCGGTGGGCACGCTCATCATGGCGCTGCTCACCAATTATCCGCTCGCCCTTGCTCCGGGCATGGGAATCAACGCGTTTTTCTCGTTCAGCATCTGCCTCGGCGCCGGCATCCCCTGGCATGAAGCGCTCGGCATGGTGTTCGTAAATGGCGCGGTGTTTCTCCTTCTGTCGCTCACCGGTATCCGTGAAAAAATGATCCGTGCGCTCCCGCACGCGCTCAAACTCGCCATCACCGCCGGCGTGGGCGTGTTCATCGCTTTTATCGGTCTGCAAAACGCCGGGGTGGTCGTGTCTCACCCGGCCACGCTGGTGACGCACGGTGATTTTGCCTCCGGCGCGGTCGCCCTTTGCCTCGGCGGGATCGCGCTCACCGGCGTGCTGATCGCCCGCCGCGTTCCGGGTGCCATCGTGATCGGCATTCTTTCCGTCACGCTCGCCGGGCTTTTCGTTCACGACGGCCATGGCGGCACCGTCACCCACTGGCCAACCGCACTGTTTTCCGCGCCGGCCTCGCCGTCGCCTATTTTCCTGAAACTTACGTTCGGTTTTCTTCACGATGCCGGCGCGCTTATGAAAGCCGTGCCGTTCATCCTGGCACTGTTGATTGTCGATCTGTTCGACAACCTCGGCTCCCTGATCGGCGTAACGACCCGCGCCGGACTAACCGATGCCGAGGGCAATCTACCCAAAGCCGGTCGCGCACTCGTGGCCGACTCCTGCGCCGCCATGCTCAGCGCGATCTCCGGCACCTCGACCGTGGTGACCTACATCGAGAGCGCTTCCGGCGTGGAGGCAGGTGGCCGCACCGGCCTGACGTCCGCGACCACCGCCATTCTGTTTCTCTGCGCGCTTTTTCTCACACCGCTCATCTTGATCGTGCCCGCCGCCGCAACCGCGCCTGCGCTGGTAATTGTCGGGGTGCTCATGCTGCAATCGATCACGCGCATCGATCTGACGGACTTCGTGGTCGCGTTGCCCGCCGCGTTAATCGTGATCGGCATTCCCCTCACGTTCAGTGTCGCCGAAGGCATCGGACTCGGGGTGATCGCCGCGGCGCTGCTCGCCCTTGGCTCCGGCCGACCACGCAGCCTGCCGTTCGCGGGCTACGTCATCGCGATGGTTTTCTTTTTAAAGTTCTTCCATATCTTTCCCTTTACCGCCTGAGAAACTCGGGCCTTTAGCCATGACCAAGATCGTCCCGTTCAACAGTGCCGCAGCCTGTGCAACCGAGCCCGATTTCACCGCGCTCATCGCGGAGCTGCAGCACGCGACCGGCAGTGCCTTTTCCCCGAAGCTCCTCGATGAGCGTCCGCTCTACGGCACGACCCTGTTCCTCGCGACCTGCTCGCTCGATACTCGTTTCGGCCTGTTCCGCGCCTACATTTTTCAAGATCTGATCGATAAACACTACATCATCGCCCTCACGCACGGTGATATCTGCAAAGCCGAAACGCTCCACACGCGCATTCACTCATCGTGCGTAACCAGCGAGACCTTGCGCGGTTGTGACTGCGATTGCGTGCAGCAGCTCGAAGGCGCTTTCAAAGTCATCGCCGAAAAAGGTAAGGGCATTCTCTTCTACCTCATGCAGGAAGGCCGTGGCGTTGGCTACGTCGGCAAATCCCGTGACCGCATGCTCGTGCAGGCCTCGCTCGACCAACTCTCGACGTTCGACGCCTACGCCGCGATGGGCCTGAAAAAGGACCACCGCAACTACGAGAACATTTCTCACATCTGCCACCTGCTTGGCATCAAAGCCTCCTTCACGGTCCTGACCAACAATCCGGACAAGATCGATGCTCTCCGCAGCCAAGGCATCGTGATCGCCGGCACCGAGGCACTCGAATTCGAACCGGGCCCGTTCAACCTCGCCTACCTCACGTCGAAAGCCGCCGGCGGCCACATCCTCAAGCGCCCCGCTGCAGCGACCATCAAGCGCGCCCTCCCGCCTGAACCGGTCGTCCTCTTCAAGCCCTACGCGCTCCCCGAAGCGCGCCGCTTCATTTACTCGGCCGGTTACTTCCTGCCGATGAAGCCGGTCGATGACGACATCCTGCTCACCGAAGCGCAGTTCAAGGCGCTCTTTCGCCAGCAATCCATCGAACGCTACATGGCCGGCCCGCGTCCGCTGGTGCTCGGTTACGAGCTGATTCGCGGCAACCGCTTCTTCGTTAAGATCGAGACGGAGAACCTCACCGCCTTCAAAAAAGAGCATCCGCACGACCCGATTGTTGACCTGCTTACGACGCCCTACTGGTTCCACGTCCACGTGTATTACGACATCGTGACCAGCGAAGATTTCATCGTGCTCACCCACGGCAAGGCCCGGCCTTCCGAGATCCCCGTCGTGCGTATCCACAGCGAATCGCTCTTCAACCGCTTCCCGCTCCGCACCACCGGCAACCGCGACAAGCTGGAGCAATCCGTGAAACACATCGTGACGTATGGCAGCGGCGCGCTCCTGCTCCTGCACAACGACGGACGCGGCGCAGGCTTCGGCGCCTTTGCAACCGACGCCATGATGGCGGAAAACGGCCAGGCCAGCTCCACCGACGATGCCTACCGTAAACTCGGCGTCGCCTACGACAGCCGCGATTACGACGCCTCGCTCATGCTGTTGAAGCACCATATTCCGAACGAAAAAATTCAGATGGTGATGAACTCGCCCGACAGCCTCGTGAAAAAGCCTGAATACGCCGAAGCATTGAACCGCCACCGGATCGACGTGGATCGCTGGATATTCTTGGACTGCGATTAAACCCGCCAGAGCGGTCCGAAATGTAGGAGCCTGTTTACAGGCGATTCGGGAGATCAACGCGGGCATTACGTTCACATCGCCTGCAAGCAGGCTCCTACATTTCGGCATCCGACAACCCGCATAATTAGTAACATAATATCGACTAAAACGATTTATTTGATTTTATAGATATTATGTTATCGCTTAAAAGCCCTACCGAAGTCGCCTACGAACTAGCGACGCGCGTGCGCGAGCGACGTTTGCAGCGCACATGGACGCAGGCCGAGCTGGCGAAACGTGCGGGAATTAAGGACGCCACCTATGTCCTCTTCGAGCGCACGGGACGCATTTCTCTGATCCGTTTGCTAAAGGTGCTGGAGGTGTTGAATCTGCTCGACGAATTCGACCGCATCGGACGTGGCCAGGACCTCGCCGGCGTTTCACTGGATGAACTCACTCAACCCGAACGCCAACGGGGACGCCGCAAAACGCCACCCAGTTCGCCTTCTTCCGCAGCTTCTCCCGTGCCCCCGCCTTCGGCGCAAACGCCATGAGCCGCGTCAGCATTCACTACCAAGGCCAACTGGTCGGCACCCTCGCAGAAGCACGTGGCGGGATCTTTTTTGAATACTCCCCCGAGTTCATTGTGAACGGACACGAGCTGTCGCCGTTTCATCTGCCGCTCAGCCCCGGCGTGAAAGCGCGTGATCCGTCGGTGCCCACGATGCGTTTGCACGGCCTCTTCGAGGACTCGCTACCCGATCATTGGGGACGTCGAGTCATGATGGCTTGGTTTCGTCAACGAGGCACACCTGAGCACGCCGTCACGCCCTTGATGATGCTTGCCTACGTCGGCCGACGAGCGATGGGCGCGCTCGACTACGCCCCGGAGCTGGAGGTCGCTACGCCCGGCGAACTTACCCTGCCCGATCTCTACACGGCCGCAGCAGAGGCCGAACAAAGCGGCGCCGTGAACTTGGACTTACTCGCGCAAGTCGGCGGTTCGGCCGGCGGCGCGCGCCCGAAAGCGTTGCTCAATCTGTCCGACTCCGAGTCCGGCAACGTCACTGTGCAAGCCGGAGCGATCCCACCGGCGGGCTATGGAGCGTGGATCGTAAAATTCGATACCAGTCGCGACGGCACGCTCGGCCCGTTGGAAGAAGCCTACGCACGCATGGCGCGGGCGGCGGGCGTCGATGTTCCCGAGACACGATTGCTGGAAACGCAGCACGCGGCCGGGGTGCGGCGGCGTCGGCATTTTGCGGTGAAACGCTTCGACCGTGACGACGGCGGCGAACGACTGCACCACCACACGCTCGGCGGGCTGTTGCACGCAGGCGGTGGCGACTTGGATTACCAGACATTGTTGCGCGCCACCCGCCGGCTGACCAAAGACGAACGCGAAGTGTGGCGGGCATATCGACGGGCGGTGTTCAACGTGCTTGCCGGCAATCGCGACGACCACGCAAAGAACCACGGGTTTATTTATCGCAACCGCGTGTGGACATTAGGCCCGGCCTACGACCTCACGTTCACCAGCGCGCAGCAGCTGCCGGAACGCGGCATGGCAGTATGCGGCGAACGACGCTCCACCGGCGTAGAGCATCTGGTGAAACTCGCAAAGTCGGAGTCGCTCGATGCAAAAGAGGCGAAGCGCATCATCGAGGAAGTGCGCGCGGCGCTGACTCGGTGGCGGGAGTTCGCCGAGGGAGCAGGCGTGCCCGTGCTGACTGCGGCGGAGATCCAATCTGCCTGGAAAATATAGGCGCATGCTTGCATGCGATGGCTTGAGTGGCACGGGCATCCTGCCCGTGGGATCGGAGGTCGAACCATGGGCAAGATGCCCATGCCACGCTCGGAATCGCCTGCAAGCAGGCTCCTACATTTCGGATTCAGCCAACTCCTACTTTCCCGCCTGCAGGATGTGAAAGTTGGCCATCGAGATGCCGCTGAGCATCGCGCCGATGATGCCGAGAAAACCTTGGTCGGTGCCGGCGATATAGAGGTTGTCGATCGCGGTGCGACCATCGCGGATTTTTTGCGGTGAACCGTAGATCGCACCGCCCAGGCGTCCGGTGAATTTGGTGATCGTGCGCGGCGTGAACATGTCGGTCGCCAGCGTCGCGCGCGTCAGCGCGTCGGGCGTGGGTAGCGCAGGAAGGAAACGCTGCGCGCTTTTCTGAATCTCCGCATACCAGCGGGCCTTGTCGGCGCGGTAGCGGTCTTCGGGCAGGTTCACCCATTGGTCGTAGCTCGCCAGACAAGTGCAGCGGAAGAGTCCTTCGGGCAACTGGAGGCCGGAGCCAAAGTCGAAGTTGTTCGGCATACAGATGACGCCGCTCCGCGTGTCCACCTGCGTCTCACTGCGGGAGTAAGTGAACTTTTCGGAGTCGTTGAAAAAGATGATCGTGTCATCGCCCCAGCCGAGCGCGGCTGGCTGACGGTCGAGCACGGTGATGGTCTCGGTGTAGCTGAGGGCGCCGGTGGGCGATGGTTGAGAGTTGAGAGCTGAGAGCTGAGAGTCGGAAAGCAGGCGCTCGGTTTCGGGCGCGCCCACCGTGCTGATCACGTGGGTCGCAGTGACTTCGGTGCCGTTATCCAGCAGCAACGCGGAGGCGTGCCCGTCGCGGGTGACGATGCGTTGCACGCCGCACTTCATGCGACGCTCGCCGCCGGCCTGGCGGTATTTGTCCAAGAGCACGCGGATGACCACGCGCACGCCGTCGAGCGGACGGGCAAAGCCTTCGAGGAAGAGCGCCTTGAACATGATCACAAACTGGCCGAACTCCATGTCGTGCTCCGTCGCGCTGCCGTAATACATGACCGGACAAAACAGCATGTCCTCCAGCAACGGGTCAGTGACATGGCGACGGATAACTGCGCGGGCCGACTCGGGCTGCGCACCCAGCGAGACGTCGTCGTAAGTGCGAATCAGCGCGACGAGGCGGCGGAAGCCGTCGATCTGCGCGGGAAACTGGCGGGCGACTTCGCTCTCGAAGACGGAAAAATCGTTGGTGAACGTGAGCGACACTTCGCCGCGCGGACCAAAGGCGACGCGCGAACGCTTTTGTTCGCAGAGGGCAAACTCGTCACGCTCGATACGGAGCTGGCGGAGGAGTTTGGTGAGCGGCGTGCCTTTCACTCCAGCCCGCACGAAATTGGTCATCGCGTGGAGACCCACGTCGTATTTGCGACCGTCGATGCTGTAGAAGCTGTTAAGGCCACCTGGCGCGTTGTGCCGCTCGAAGATACACACCTTCTTGCCGAAGTGCGCGAGGCGGATGCCAGCGGCGAGGCCGGCCATGCCTGCACCAATGATGGCAACGTCGTAGTGAGTGGAGGTGGTCATGTGCCTGAAATGTAGGAGCCTGCTTGCAGGCGATTGTTCGGAGGTGGGAGCGAGCTTGCTCGCGATTTCGATCCTCGCGAGCAAGCTCGCTCCCACGAAATCCACTCCTACACAAAAAAGGCCTGACACGAGGTCAGGCCCTACGGGTTCGGGTGCGTGGCGGCTTACTTGCCGAGCGCGGCGAACTTCGGGGTGAGGTAGTCGGCGCAGCTGTCGAGGGAGGCGAGCTGGGGATAATCGGCCTCGGGCACCTCGATGTTGTGGCGCTTGCGGAGCTCCATGACGATGTCGAGGAAGTCCATCGAATCCAATTGCATCTGATCGCGCAGGCGAACGTCGGACTTGAGATTGGAAATGTCTTCGTCCGGCGCGATGTCGGCGATGATTTCGAGGACCACTTGTTTGGTTTCGTCTTTGGTCATTTTGAGAATGTAAAGAGCGACCTTAGGCGACGAAGCGTTTCACAATCAACGTGGAATTTATACCAAGCATGCCAAAGGAGTTGTTCAGGATCGTATCGACCTTGGCGACCTTCTTGGGGTGGTTGATCACCAGGCCGGGCAACGCGCACTGCGGATCGAGGTCATCGACGTTGATCGTCGGGTGAACCGTGAGGTCGTCGAAGGACGGCAGATTGCCCGCCAGCTCCAGCGCGCCGGCCGCTCCCATGCAGTGGCCGATGTAGCTCTTGGTGTTGTTAATGTAAGTGTCGGGACAGTCAGTGAAGACGCTGCCGATCGCCTGACATTCCTGGATGTCGCCGAGCGGCGTGGCGGTCGCGTGGGTGTTGACGATGTGGATGTCCTGCGGAGCCATGCCGGCCGATTTGAGCGCCTTGCGCACGCACTCGGCCTGACGGCCGGGATTGGGGAGCACGTAGTCGCTGGCGTCGGAGTTAACGCAATATCCGGCGATTTCGCCGTAGATCTTCGCACCACGGGCGAGCGCGTCATCGAGGCGTTCGACCGTGTAAAGCGCGCCGCCTTCGGAAATGACGATGCCGTTGCGGGCCTTGTCGAAAGGACGCGAGGCCTTCAGCGGATCGGGATGGCTCGCGAGGGCGTTCTGGGATTTGAAACCGGCGTAGATGCCAAACGTGTGGATCGATTCGCTCACGCCACCGCAGATCGCGAGGTCAACTTCGCCCAAACGGAGCATCTGCGCGGCGTGGATGAGGCCCATGTTACCGGCGGCACAAGCGGCGCCAATGGTGTAGGCGGGACCCGTGATACCGAGATTGAGCGAGACTTCGCCCGCCGGGTTATTGGAGACCGTGCGGGGGTTGTGGTAGTGCGACCAATACTTGGTGTCGTAGTTGAACTTCGAAATCGCGTAGATTTCGTTCTCGGTCTCGACGTTGCCGTGCTCGGTCGTGCCCACGTAAACGCCGATGCGATCCTTGGCAAAGTTGGGGAAGTCGATCTTGCTGTCGGCCACCGCCTCACGGGCGCAGTAGATGGAGATAGAGCCAGCGCGGGTGCCGACGCGGAGCTCCTTCTTGGTCTGGTATTTCAGCGCGTCGTAGTGGCAAACGCCGGCCAGAAGTTCCCCCATGTAACGGATCTCCTTTTTCTCGATGCCGCCCACTCCGTTGAGGAGATTCTGGCGAAACTCGGGTAACGTGTTGCCGTTAGGCGCAGTGAGTCCGACTCCGGTGATGACGATGCGAGGAGATTTAAACGACATGAGCAGGAAAAACCGCTAGCCAAGCGCGGTATAAACGCAATACAAGCCTAGGCTCCAAATATGAACGTCCTTGTTGTTGGAGGTGCCGGTTACATCGGCAGTCACTGCGTCCGTCAATTGATCGAAGCCGGCCATAATCCGGTGGTGGTCGATAATCTGGTCTTCGGCCATCGAGCGGCCGTGAACCCCGACGTGCCTTTCTATTCCGTGAATCTCGGCAACGAGAGCGAGATCGGGAAGATTCTCCGCAAGGAGAAGATCGACATCGTCATGCACTTCGCCGCCTACGCCTACGTGGGCGAGAGCGTGACCGACCCGATGAAGTATTACTTCAACAACGTCGCCGCCACGCTGCACCTGCTCCGCTGCATGATTGGCTCGGGCGTGAAGAAGTTCGTCTTCTCCTCGACCTGCGCGACCTACGGCATCCCTGAGAAAATGCCGCTCGTTGAGACGATGCCCCAGGCTCCGATCAACCCTTACGGCCAGACCAAACTCGACATCGAGAACGCCCTCAAAGCCTTCGCGTCCGCCTACGGCTTGAGCTTCGCCGCATTCCGCTATTTCAACGCCGCCGGCGCAGCCGAAGATGGCTCCATCGGCGAACAGCACAACCCCGAGACGCACCTCATCCCGCTCGTGATCGACGCCGCCGTCGGCAAGCGCGAGAACGTCCAGGTGTTCGGCACCGACTACCCCACCCCGGACGGCACCTGCCTGCGCGACTACGTGCACGTCGACGACCTGAGCCGCGCGCACATCGCCGTGTTCGACAAGCTCGAAACACCCGGCACCGCGCTCTTCTACAATCTCGGCACCGGCACGCCGACCTCGGTTTTGGAAGTCATTCAAGCCGTCGAAAAAGTCACCGGCAAGAAGGTCCCCTATGTGACCGCTCCCCGCCGCGCCGGCGATCCGCCCGCGCTCTACGCCGACTCCAGCAAGGCCAAGACGGAACTCGGCTGGCAGCCGAAATACATGTCGATCGAGCCGATCGTCGCCACCGCGTGGAAGTGGCACTCCGAGAACCCGAACGGGTTTAAGAAGTAACCTCCGCACTCAGGCTTGTTCGCGGAAACCACCGGCTCTCGGGCCGGTGGTTCACAGCCTACCGAAAACACTCGCTCACGCTCGTTGCTACGAACGTGATCGAGTGTTTTTTTTGTGCTCCGGCTTGGCGGCCTCCGTCTCCTCCGCCGGCTTGTCGCCCACGTAGATCACATAGGCGCTGCGTTTCGCCGTCGGGAACAGCCGGGCAGGAATCGCCTGCGGGATGAACCCAGCGGCGCGCAGGCGTTTTTCAAAGGTGTGGTCGGGACTCGCCGACCAGATGGCCAGCCGTCCGCCCGGGCGCAGCTTCGACTTAATGGCTTCCAGACCTCGCGGGCTATAGAGGCGAGTGTTGCCCTCGTGCACCATCGGAACCGGACCATTATCCACATCGAGGAGGATGGCGTCGTAGGAGTTGGGACGGGCCTTGTTGATCGTGAGGACCACGTCGCCGAGGCGCACCTGCACACGCGGATCGTCGAGGAGATGGCCGTTGAGTTTGGCCATAAACGTGCGGTTCCACTCGATCACCTCCGGCATGAGTTCGCCGACTTCGACGACCGCCTTCGGACCCGCTTTGGCGAGCACGGCTTTGAGCGTGTAACCAAGGCCCATGCCACCGATGAGCGTGCGCGTCGGCGCTTTGGTATCGATGAGCGTGTGGGCGAGTTCGCCGAGCAGAACCTCGGACGCGCTCGTGGACGAGTGCATGAGATCCTGGCCGTTGAGGCGGACACAATAGCTGCCGTCGTGCTCATGGAGCGACAAACGGGCTCCGTCGGGCGTGCGGGTTTCGGCCAGGTTATGATGCGGTTTCATCGAAGAAGGCAGAACCATGCGGTCGCGGCGGCGGCATGCAAGACACGGAACTTGTGCCCGTAATGACCGGTCAGGAACAAGACATGCACCGCTCCATCCTGACTATCTTGTGCGCAAGCCTCGGCATTCTCGTGTTTCTCGGTGGCTGTGCGTCCAAGCTGGCGACGAGAAAAGACCTGAGCGTGCTCATGCCCGGAGTCAGTCGCGCCGTGGTGATTGATGAATTGGGCACGCCGGTATCGACCACAACCAACCGCGAAGGGCGGCAGGTGGATATTTTCAGGTTCGTGCAGGGCACCCGGCAGAGCAACAAGCCACCGCGGCCGGTTGAGTCCGAGCGAGCGGAGACGACCGAGGTGCTGGCGCTGCTGGACCAATTCGGGCAGTCGCCCACCAAGCTGCTCACCGGAAAAAAGCTAACCATTCAAGTGAACTACGACGCCGACGAGCGGGTGCAAACTATCGTGCTGCTTCGTATGGAGTGACGGCGTGGCGGTCCCAAAAAAAGACCCGACGGTGTCGTCGGGTCTCCAATGGGCGCCAAGGATCTCCAATCGCAGGCGTTCGCAGTTAAGCGAACACGCGAACGGGCTCGGGCTCAGTGTTTGAAGTGGCGGATGCCGGTGAAGACCATCGCCATGCCGCGCTCGTCGGCGGCCTTGATGACTTCTTCGTCGCGCACGCTACCACCCGGCTGAATCGCGGCGGTCGCACCGGCGTCGGCAGCGGCGATCAGGCCGTCGGCAAACGGGAACAACGCTTCCGAAACCACGACGGAGCCGTGCAGGTCGAGCTTGGCTTCGCCGGCTTTCCACACGGCGATGCGCGAACTGTCCACGCGGGCCATCTGGCCGGCACCAACGCCGAGGGTCTGCTCGTTTTTAACGTAAACGATAGCATTCGATTTGACGTGTTTGCACACGCGCCAGCCGAACATCATGGTGTCCCACTCTTCGGCGGTGGGCTGGCGCTTGGTCACCACTTTGAAATTGCGAGGATCGCCCAAGAGCTTGTTGCGGTCCTGCACGAGCAGGCCGCCAATGACCGAGCGCACGTCCTGAAGCGAGTCGGCGCCGAGGCCTTCCTTGGCGATCATGAGGCGCAGGTTTTTCTTCTTCGCGAAGATCGCGAGGGCCTCGGGACTGAAACTCGGGGCGATGATCACCTCGGTGAAGATGTCGGCGATCTTGGCAGCGAGACCGGCTTCGAGCGTGCGGTTGACGACGATGATGCCGCCGAAGGGAGCCTGGCGGTCGGTCGAGTAGGCCTTTTCCCAAGCGGTATCCAGATTCTCGGCCGTGGCCACGCCGCAGGGATTGGTGTGCTTGAGGATAGCGAGCGTGGGCTTCTCGAATTCGCCGATGAGGTAAGTGGCGGAGGTGATATCGAGAATGTTGTTATACGAGAGTTCCTTGCCCTGAAGCTGCTGGAAGTGGTCGTGGAACGTGCCGTAGAGCGCGGCCTGCTGGTGCGGATTCTCGCCGTAACGGAGGGACTGCGCCTTCTTGTAGGAGAGCGTGAGCGTCTCGGGCAGGCCGCTGAGGGCGTCGAGGTTGGGCTCATCGGCTTGGGACTCCAGGTATTTGGCGATGGCGGTGTCGTAGGCGCCGGTGCGCTGGAAAACCTTGAGCGCGAGCTTGCGGCGGAGCGCGGGCAACGCGGCGGGTTCAGCGAAGGCGGCGAGCACGGCGTTGTAGTCGTTATGATCGACGACGACGGTGACACTCTCGTGGTTCTTGGCGGCGCTGCGCAACATGGAGGGCCCGCCGATATCGATGTTCTCGATGGCTTCCTCGAAGTGGACGTTCTTTTTGGCGACGGTCTGCTCGAACGGGTAAAGGTTCACCACAACCAGATCGATCAGGTCGATGCCGTGGGCCTTGGCGGCGTCGAGGTGGTCTTGTTTATCGCGACGACAGAGGAGACCGCCGTGGATCTTCGGGTGCAGGGTCTTCACGCGACCTTCCATCATCTCGGGAAAGCCGGTGTGCTGGCTGACCTCGGTGACGGGCAGGCCTTTTTCGGCGAGGAGCTTGGCGGTGCCGCCAGTCGAAAGCAGCTTGTAGCCGTGCTGTTTCACGAGGGCGGTGGCGAAGTCCACCAGACCGGATTTGTCGCTCACCGAAAGAAGGGCCAGTTTTTCCATAAAAGGGCGTTTGTGCGCCCGCGCAAAAGCAGAGGCAAGCCCGCAGTAACGACAGAGACGGTTGCGATTCCGTCAAACGATCCGGTTGCAATGCCGGCGCGTGTGCGTTGGTTGTTGGCCGTGCCCGCATCCCTCGCCCTCCCCGGCTTAACCGCCCACCTCGACAAACTCGTGTATCACCACGGGGGAAAAAGCCTGCCGCCGGACAAGCCTCATGCGTTCGTGTATTTCATCACGATTCACAACGGCTCCGATCACACCGTCACGTTGCTGGGGCGCAAATGGGTGGTCACTCACGCCGACGGCAGTCAACTCGTGATCGAGGGCGATAAAATCGTGGGCGAAACCCCGCGACTCGCGCCAGGAGAACAATTTTCCTACAACAGCTACCATGTCACCGCCGGCCCCGCGCGTTCGTGCGGGAGTTTTCATGGCGTCGATGACTTGGGCCGGCACGTGCATGCCATCCTCCCGCCTTTCGACATGAAGATCCCTTACGGGCTAGGCGGCGGAAGCAGTCCGTGTGACATTTGAGCGAACGACCGCTGTGGTCGCGCAAAGTATCGCGCCGGTGGCAAAGTTGCGCTTGCGCCCTACGGAGGCGTTTGTCTGTCTGACCCTTTAATAAATGAAGTTAATTGATTTGAATCCTGAGGGTGGCATCGGTGCCAACTCCATGTTCGTGCAGATCGGGGACCTCAACATCCTCATCGACTGCGGACTCAACCCCAAGCTGGCCGGCCGTTTAGCCACGCCCAATCTCGCGTTGATCAAGGACGTCCAGCTCGACCTTATCATCATCACTCACTGCCACTTGGACCACATCGGCAGCCTGCCCGTGGTGATGATGCAGCATCCCAACACGCCGGTCATCATGACGCAGTCGAGCCGCATGCTCATCGAGCGCATGTTGCACAACTCGGCCAACGTGATGATGCGCCAAAAGGAAGAGGCCAACATCCCCGATTATCCCCTCTTCACGCACAACGACATCGACCGCTGCGCCGGTCGTATCATCGGCCTGCCCTTCGGCCAGATTAAGAAATTCCGCAACAAGACCGACGAGATCGAGCTGCTCTTCCACCGTGCAGGCCACGTCGCCGGCGCCGGTGCCGTCGAGATCCACCACAAGCACAAGCACTTCTTCTTCAGCGGTGACGTGCTCTTCGAAAATCAGCGCACCCTGCAAGGCGCGCAGTTCCCTGCCGGCCACTTCGAGACCGTCGTCATCGAGACCACCCGCGGCACCACCGAGCGCAGCCAAGGCAAAGAGCGCCTCAATGAGGTCAATCGCCTGATCGCGTCCATCAACGACACGATCAATCGCGGCGGCTCCTTCCTGATCCCCGTGTTCGCCCTCGGTCGTATGCAGGAGGTTCTCTCCATCATCCACGACGCGCGCAAATTCGGCCGCCTCGTTAACTGCCCGATCTTCTGCGCCGGACTCGGCATGGATCTCGCCGACTACTTCGACGAAATCTCGCGCAAGACCCAGGACGTGCAGTTCAGCCGTTCGGTCATCAAAGAGCTCAACGTCCAGCCCGCGCCCCGCAAACTCGTGGCCGGCGAAGACCCGAAGCAAAACGCCCTCTACATCATCAGCTCCGGCATGCTCGTCGAGCGCACGCCCAGCTACACGCTCGCTTCCGGCCTGATCGGCCACGCGCGTAACACCATCGGATTTGTGGGCTACTGCGATCCCGATACACCCGGCGGCGCTCTCTTGCAGACGAAGACCGGCGAAGAGTTCCTCTTCGCGACGGCCAACGTCAGCACCAAGCTCAACGCCCGCGTCGAGCGCTACGAACTCAGCGGTCACGCCGACCGCGAGGAACTCCTCGAGTTCGCCGTGCAGACTCAGGCCCGCAGCGTGATCCTCACGCACGGCGACCCGTTGGCCCGCGCATGGTTCATGGAGCAGCTCACGGCCAAGATGCCCGGCAGTAAGATCATCGATCCCGTGCCGCTCCAGACCTACGAGGTCTAAGCTGCGTCACGCCTCCGTGACTCACGAAAAAAGCGCTCCCGCAACGGAGCGCCTTTTTTGTGCCTGCTGAAACCGATTGGAGGAGCGGCGGCGTGTGCGCGCCCCGAACGGCGGCAGGAATGCCGCCGCTCCTTTTTCCCGCTTACGCCGTCAGCAATGCCCGCAGCTTCGCGCACGCAGCCTGGTTGCCCGCTACGAACTGGATACGCCCCATCTTCAGATTGAAAACCGTCATAGGGAACTGTTCGCCATTGAGGAACTGCACCTCGCCGCCGCCCGCCCAAACCAATGGCACCGCCGCAGCGATGTCCCAAATGCGCACGTTGTGATCCACCATGGCGTCGAGCAAGCCGACCGCCACGTAGGCCAGATGCAGCGTGCTGCTGCCAAGGCCGCGCAACTTAAAATTCTCAACCAACGCGGCTGCGTGGTGCGCGAAGGCTTTATCATACGGACTGTGAAACCCGAGCATGCTTTGCGCATCAGGCGGTGTGGATTTCACGCGGGCCTCGTGGTCGCCGTCCCACAAGCCAAACCCCGGCCCGCCGTGGATCAACACGCGACGTGCCATGTCGTAAACGATGCCGTAAACCGGCACGCCGTTCTCCAGCAACGCCAGCGAGATCGCGCAGTAGGGAATGCCTGTCGCGTAATTATTGGTGCCATCGATCGGGTCGAGCACCCAAGCGAAACGCTGCGTGAGCGGCGTGGGTGCGTCGGTCTCGGCCAGCTCTTCACTGAAAAGGTGATCCGAGGGAAACTGCGCGCCGAGCGCCTTGAAAATCGCCTCGGAGATCGCGATATCCGCCGCCGTCACGCGGGTGCCATCGTATTTCCAGGAACTCTGCACATGGCCAAATTCGCGATGCATGAATTCGGTCTGCGCGAGCACGGCCTTTTTACCGGCATCGATGCGGGCGAGGAGTTCAGGAGAAAAGGATGACATGGGAAGATGATGTCATCCCAAGGAACGCCCATGATGGAAAGCCGCGAGTGAAGGGAAATCGGCGTCGCGCCCCGTTTGAGGTCACTTCGAAATGGCCTGCGCCCACGCAGCTCGTTTCACTTCGCCCTATGCCCGCCGCCCCTGATCCGCTCGTCGCCCTTCTCACCGCCCGACTGGGATGCGAGCACGTGCTCACCGCGCCCGAGGATATCATTCCGTATGGCTTCGATGGCACCGCCACGCTCAAGCAACGTCCCCGCGCCGTAGTCTTCCCGCGCCACACCGATGACGTGGCCTGGATCCTCAAACTCGCCCGCGAACACCACGTGCCCATCGTGACCCGCGGCAGCGGCACCGGGCTGTCCGGCGGCAGCGTCC
Organism: uncultured Opitutaceae bacterium; assembly: GCA_967755175.1. Taxonomy (GTDB): domain Bacteria; phylum Verrucomicrobiota; class Verrucomicrobiia; order Opitutales; family Opitutaceae; genus Rariglobus. The sequence continues at coordinate 32,738 of CBRAFO010000031.1, forward strand.
CCATGGCCAACGCACTGGTGGTTTGTCTGGTGAAGCAGGATCGCATCCTAGAACTCGATACGAAGAACCTTACCCTGCTCACCGAGGCGGGTGTGATCACCCAAACGATTTTCGATGCCGCCGATGCTGCCGGGCTTTTTTATCCGCCCGATCCCGGCTCGATGAAAATTTCCACCATCGGCGGCAACGTCGCCGAAAACTCGGGCGGGCTGCGCGGCCTCAAATACGGCGTCACCCGCGATTACGTCATGGGCATGGAAGTCGTGCTCGCCGACGGCTCCATCTGCTGGCTCGGCTCGAAATGCGTGAAGGACGTCGCCGGCTACAACCTCCGCGACCTCTTCATCGGCAGCGAAGGCACGCTCGGTGTGGTCACCAAAGTTCTACTCAAGCTCCTACCAAAGCCCGCCGCTCGCCGCACACTCCTCGCCGCGTTTACCCGCATGGATGCCGCTGCCGAAGCCGTCTCGGCGATCATCGCCGCCAAGATCATCCCGTGCACCTTGGAGTTCCTTGACCAAAAAACCATTCGTTGCGTCGAGGACTTCGCCAAGGTCGGCCTGCCCCGCGATGCCGAAGCCATTCTCTTGATCGAAACCGACGGACATCCCGCAGCCGTGGCCGACGAAGCCGCGCGGATCGAAGCCATCGCCCTCGCCCACGGAGCCACGTCGGTGCGCTCAGCCCGCGACGCGGCCGAAGCCGCGCAGCTGGCGAGCGCCCGCCGCAGCGCCTTCAGCGCCCTCGCCCGCCTCCGGCCGACGACCATTCTTGAAGACGTCACGGTGCCCCGCAGCGAACTCGCGGGTATGATCCGCAATGTCGAGGTGATCGCCGAAAAACACCAGCTGACCATCGCCACGTTTGGCCACTTCGGTGACGGAAATCTGCACCCCACGATCCTCACCGACGAACGCGACACCGCCGAGATGCACCGCGTCGAACTCGCGTTGGCCGAGATCGTCGCCGCGACCCTCGCTCGCGGCGGCACCATTACTGGCGAGCACGGAGTGGGCCTCGCGAAAAAGGCATTTTTAAAACAACAGCTCGGCGACAACAGCTACGCGCTGCTCAAGCTGATCAAACACGCACTCGACCCCGAGTGCCTGCTCAACCCGGGTAAAATCTTCGATTCGTCCAGCTCGTGAATACTCCCGGCCCTTCGCCATTGTCCACGTCTGCCTCTACGACTCCGCCCGCGCATGCCACCTCCGGCACGGGTCCCAGCCTTTTAAAGGCGCTCGACTACTCCGTGCTCCAACAATGCATGCACTGCGGCATGTGCCTTCCGACCTGCCCGACCTACGTCGAGACGAAGCAGGAGCGAAACAGTCCGCGCGGTCGCATCGCGCTCATGCGCGCCATCGCTGACGGCGAACTCGATATATCGAAGGCCTTCGGCGAGGAGATGTATTACTGTCTCGGTTGCCTCGCCTGCACCACCGCCTGCCCGGCGGGAGTGAATTATGCGGAGCTGTTTGAAACCGCCCGCGCCGAGGTGGAACGAGCGGGTGTGCTCGCCTCGCCGAAACGTGATGCGCTGCGTTGGTTCGCCCTGCGGTTAATCTTCACCCGCCCACGACTTCTCCGAGGAGTCGGGCGCCTGTTGTGGTTTTACCAAGCGGCTGGCCTCCAGTCGTTCGCTCGCCGCTCCGGGCTTACCCGTCTGCTGCCCGCCAACCTCCGCCGGCTCGAACCACAGACACCGGTGATAAATCGTCGGTTTTCCAACGCGTTGATCGCTCCCGTCGAATCCGCGCGCGGAACCCGCCGTTACCGCGTCACGGTGCTCACCGGTTGCGTGCAGGATCTGGCCTTCTCCGAGGTGAACCGCGCCAC